>NZ_WTVE01000026.1:0-403047 GCF_022496685.1 Pseudomonas sp. B707
GAATTTCTTGACGACCATAGAGCGTTGGAACCACCTGATCCCATCCCGAACTCAGAAGTGAAACGATGCATCGCCGATGGTAGTGTGGGGTTTCCCCATGTGAGAGTAGGTCATCGTCAAGATTAAATTCCGAAACCCCAATTGCGAAAGCAGTTGGGGTTTTGTTTTGCCCGCAGGAAAGTTCTTACAGCATTCTCAGCCGCCTTGCGGCTGTCGCCGCCGGCCGACAATGCTAAGGTTCAGCCCTAGCTTTTGTACTTTTCCAAGGAAGCCTTCATGCCGGACACCCAGTCCCTCAACGCTGCATTCATGGTCGTTCAGAGCAACAGCCTGGATGAACTGCGCAGCCTTGTGATCAGCATCATGCGGCGCTATCCACTGGCTCCCCTGGAGAACGAAATCGCGCTCGTACAGAGCAACGGCATCGCTCAATGGCTCAAGCTGGCACTGGCTGAGGACCCTGAAGAGGACGACTCCGGCGGCTGTGGTATCGCCGCCGCTATTGATGTGCAACTGCCGGGCAGTTTCATGTGGCAGCTTTACCGGATGGTTCTGGGACGAGAGGAAATTCCGGCAAAGTCGCTGCTCGACAAGGCACCGTTGACCTGGCGTCTGATGCGCCTGTTGCCACAGGTCATCACCCGTCCGCATTTCGAACCGCTACAACGCTTTCTCACCCATGACACCGATCTGCGCAAACGCTACCAGTTGTCCGAACGTCTGGCAGACCTCTTCGACCAATACCAGGTTTACCGCGCTGATTGGCTTGAGGACTGGGCAGAGGGGCATCATCAACTCCGAAATGTAAGAGGTGAAGCGAAGCCGCTCTCGCCGACCAGTTGCTGGCAGGCAGAATTGTGGCGCGCTCTGCTGGACGATGTGGGCGAGCAAGGCATGGCCCAGAGTCGCGCGGGCGTGCACCAGCGGTTCATGGAGCGCATCAACAGTCTTGAACGCGCACCGACCGGACTTCCACAGCGAGTGATCGTTTTCGGAATTTCCTCGTTGCCCGCCCAGGTACTGGAAGCATTGGCCGGGTTGTCTCGTTTCAGCCAGGTTTTATTGTGCGTCCATAACCCCTGTCGTTATCACTGGGCCGATATCGTTGCCGACAAGGATCTCTTGCGTCATCAGTACAAGCGGCAGGCCCGAAAAAACGGCATGCCTGTGGTGCTGGATTCGGAATCGCTCCACCAACATGCTCACCCGCTCCTCGCAGCGTGGGGCAAGCAAGGTCGCGATTACATCAACCTTCTCGAAAGCTACGACGAGCCGGACAGCTATCGCGCAGCATTTCGCAATGGACGTATCGATCTGTTCAGCGAAAACCAGCCGAAGAACATGCTCAATCAGTTACAGGACGACATTCTGGAGCTGCGGCCGCTCAGCGAGACTCGAACGCTCTGGCCGGCAGTCGATCTGACTCAAGACGATTCGATCCGCTTTCACATAGCTCATAGCGCCCAGCGCGAAGTGGAGATTCTCCACGACCAACTCCTGGCCCGTTTCAGTGCCAACCCTCAATTACGCCCTCGCGATGTGATCGTGATGGTGCCTGACATCGATAGTTATGCGCCGCATATCCGCGCCGTATTTGGCCAACTGGATCGTCAGGATCCACGCTTCATTCCTTTCACCATGGCCGATCAGGGGCAGCGCGGACGGGATCCATTACTGATCGCTGTCGAGCATCTGCTCAAGCTGCCGGACAGTCGTTTCCCCGTCAGTGAAATTCTCGACCTGCTCGACGTTCCTGCGTTACGCGCCCGGTTTGGTGTGCAGGAGCGAGACTTGCCGACTCTGCATCGCTGGATCGAAGGGGCCGGCGTACGTTGGGGGATCGATGCCGGGCAACGGGCCGAACTGGGATTGCCCGACGAACTGGAGCAAAACAGTTGGCGCTTCGGCCTGCGTCGGATGCTGCTCGGCTATGCCGTCGGCAGTTCCGGAGCCTGTGGGGATATCGAACCCTACGATGAAATCGGTGGTCTCGATGCCGCGTTGATCGGCCCGTTGGTAGCGTTGCTGGATGCACTGGAACTCTCGCATCAGCAACTGATGAAACCCGCGCAACCGCAGGAATGGGGACATCGGCTTCAGGCGTTGATGCAGCTGTTTTTCAAGCCCGAAGATGAGCATGACGACTATCTGCTGGCTCAACTCGAGGAGTTGCGCGAAACCTGGCTGGAAACTTGTGAAGCCGTCGGTCTGCTGGACGAGCTGCCACTGACCGTCGTCCGCGAGGCCTGGCTGGCGGGACTGGATCAGGGGCGTCTGTCGCAGCGCTTCCTGGCCGGTGCCGTGAACTTTTGCACACTGATGCCGATGCGCGCGATCCCGTTCAAGCTGGTTTGCCTGTTGGGAATGAACGATGGCGATTATCCACGCGCCCAACCGCCGCTGGACTTCGATCTCATGGGCAGCGACTACCGGCCGGGAGATCGATCCCGTCGGGAGGATGATCGCTATCTTCTGCTCGAAGCGCTCTTGTCCGCCCGTCATCAGCTTTACATCAGTTGGGTGGGCCGCAGCATTCGCGACAACAGCGAGCGGCCAGCCTCTGTGTTGATCGGCCAGTTGCGCGATCATCTCGCCAATGGATGGCGATCGGTCGACGACAACGAAGATCTTCTGATTGCCATGACTCAGGAGCATCCGTTGCAGCCATTCAGTTCGCGCTACTTCCATGAGGAAGACAAACTGTTCAGCTATGCCAGCGAATGGCAAGTGCTGCATCAGCATCACGAGCAGAATGACGTCGCAACAATGCTTGCCCCCCATGTTCAGGAGGAACCGTTGAGTCTGGAGCTGCTGCAGGACTTCCTGCGCAATCCGGTTCGACACTTTTTCACTCAGCGACTCAAGGTTTACTTTGAAGCGGCGCAGGTACCTCAGGCTGACGAGGAACCCTTTGTGCTGGATGCGTTGCAGCGATACATGCTCAGCGACAGCTTGCTCAGGGCAGCCTTGAGACACCCGGACAATGTTGATCAGGCGCTCGAGTCTCAAGCCCGACGCCTGCAGAACAGCGGACTGCTGCCCATGGCCGGGTTCGGTGAATGCCTTCAACGAGAGTTGATCGAGCCTTTGCCAGACTTGTTGCAACGATATCAACAGCTGTTGGCGTTATGGCCGACACCGCTAACCAACGCGCTACCGATCAATTTTGAATGGCAGGAACTGCGCCTTGAAGGATGGCTAGGCGGTTTGCACCGGCGCGCCGATGGCGGCGTACTGTCGGTCACAACAATCCCCAACAGCATAGGCTCGATCAAGAGCCGCAAATGGCATCGCATGACCAAGCCCTGGGTCAGCCATCTCGTCGCGTGCGCCAGTGGACTCTCCCTGACGACCGCACTGGTGGCCAGTGATGACACGCTCCTTCTTGAACCTCTTGAGCGGACTCGAGCGGGGCGAATTCTCGAGGATCTGCTGCTCGCCTGGCAGACGGGCATGTGCCAGCCACTTCCGGTCGCGGTGAAAACGGCTTTTGCATGGCTGGCCCAGACCGATCCGGTCAAGGCTGAAGCGGCTGCCCGTAAAGCCTATGAGGGCGATGGTCAGACCAGCGAAGGCGAGCGGCGTGAAAGTCCGGCTCTATCCCGACAATTCGTCGACTTCGATGCACTGCAGGCGGATGAAACATTCTCCGGTTGGTGTGATGCACTGTATCGCCCTTTGCTTGAGGCACCGTGGCGTTCATGGACCCAAGAGGAGGCAGGCGCATGAGCAACCAACAGCCGCTCGCCCTGGCATTCCCGTTAAGAGGCAGTCAACTAATCGAAGCCAGTGCGGGCACTGGCAAGACGTTCACCATTTCGGCGTTGTATCTGCGGTTGATCCTCGGCCACGGAGGCGAGGCGAGCGGTTTCGGTCGTGAGCTGTTGCCCCCGCAGATTCTCGTGGTGACCTTCACCGACGCGGCCACCAAAGAACTGCGCGAACGTATACGCACGCGTCTGGCCGAGGCCGCCCGTTTCTTTCGTGACGAGACGCCTCCCCCTGATACGCTGATCGATGAACTGCGTGCACAGTTCGATCCGCAACAATGGCCCGGTTGCGCGAACCGCCTGGATATCGCCGCGCAATGGATGGACGAAGCCGCCGTTTCGACGATCCACAGTTGGTGTCAGCGAATGTTGCGCGAGCATGCGTTCGACAGCGGCAGTCTGTTTACCCAGACCCTGGAAACCGATCACAGCGACCTGCTCGGCGAAGTGCTGCGCGATTATTGGCGGCTGTTCTGCTATCCGATGCAGGGCGATGCATTGAGCTGGGTCCGCAGTCACTGGGGAGGTCCGGCGGCCCTGTTACCGCGAGTGCGTGGGCTGTTTGGCACCGAGCGCGAAGCGGACTCTGACAAGACCCCCTCCGAGCTGATCGAAGAATGCCTGCAGGAACGCCGTGCGGCATTGGTGGAGTTGAAGGGACCATGGCGGCAGTGGGCCGATGAGTTGCTCGCGATCTGTCATCAGGGCGTCGCCAACAAAACCGTGGACGGGCGCAAGATGCAAGCCCGCTATTTCGAACCCTGGTTCGAAAAGCTCAAGGCCTGGGCCGAGGACGAGTCGTTCGAGCAACTGGATATCGGCACCGGGTTCGCCAGGCTCACGCCGGAGGGCATGGCTGAAGCCTGGAAGGGCGAGCCGCCGAGTCACCCGGGCCTGGATGCCATGCCTGTGCTCAAGTCGAGCCTCGACAATTTGCCGACGCCCGATGCGGCCGTGCTGCAGCATGCTGCCAAATGGGTCGGTGCCCGCTTTGAAGACGAGAAGCGCCGTCGAGCCGAAATGGGTTTCGACGACATGCTATTGCGTCTGGACTCGGCCTTGCAATCCGACGGTGGGGAGCGGCTCGCCACGCTCATCCGCGAGCAGTTCCCGGTCGCCCTGATCGATGAGTTCCAGGACACGGACCCGGTGCAGTACCGGATCTTCGAAAGCATCTATCGCATTGAAGAGAATAACCCCGAGACCGGGCTGTTCCTGATTGGCGACCCCAAGCAGGCGATCTATGCCTTCCGTGGCGCGGACATCTACACCTACCTGCGAGCCCGCCAGGCCACAACCGGACGCCTGCATACCCTGGGCACCAACTTCCGTTCCAGTCACGAGATGGTCAGTGCGGTCAACCATGTTTTCGAACGTGCCGAGTCCCGTGAGCAAGGGCGCGGAGCATTTCTGTTCCGAGAGAAAAGTGGCGATAACCCGGTGCCGTTCCAGCCTGTGGAGGCTCAGGGTCGTAAAGAACATTTGCAGGTATCCGGGCTGGACGTACCGGCGCTGAACATCTGGCATTTATCCACCGACAAACCACTGTCCGGGGCGGTTTATCGCCAGCAGTTGGCGGCGGCCTGCGCCAGTGAGATCACGACTCTGCTCAATGGCGGGCAAACCGGTCGTGCCGGGTTTGCGCAGGACGGCAAGGATTGGCGCGGGCTACGGCCAGCGGACATTGCAATCCTGGTGCGCGATGGTAAAGAGGCGCAGGCGGTACGCGGTGAGCTCGCAGCGCGCGGAGTCCGCAGCGTTTATCTGTCGGACAAGGACTCGGTCTTTGCCGCTCAGGAAGCCCATGACCTGCTGTCGTGGCTCAAGGCGTGTGCCGAGCCGGATGTCGAACGCTCCCTGAAAGCGGCGCTGGCGTGCATCACGCTGAACCTGCCGCTGGCTGAGCTGGAACGTCTGAATCAGGACGAGTTGGTCTGGGAAACCCGGGTCATGCAGTTCCGAGGTTATCGTGAGCTCTGGCGCAAGCAAGGGGTGCTGCCGATGTTGCGGCGCCTGCTGCACGACTTTCAACTGCCGCAGATGCTCATCGCCCGCAGTGATGGCGAGCGGGTGCTGACCAACCTGTTGCATCTGTCGGAGTTGTTGCAACAGGCCGCGTCGGAACTCGATGGCGAGCAGGCACTGATCCGTCATCTGGCCGAGCATCTGGCGCTGTCCGGGCAGGCAGGTGAAGAGCAGATCCTGCGTCTTGAGAGCGACGAGCAACTGGTCAAGGTCGTGACCATTCACAAGTCCAAGGGGCTTGAATACCCGTTGGTGTTCCTGCCTTTCATCTGCTCGGCCAAACCCATGGATGGCAGTCGATTGCCGCTGCATTACCACGATGAGTCCGGCAAGGCCCGCATCAGTCTGAAGCCCGACGCCGAACTGATCGCCCTGGCGGACAACGAGCGCCTGGCGGAGGATCTGCGTTTGCTCTACGTCGCGCTGACTCGCGCACAACATGCGTGCTGGCTCGGGGTGGCGGATCTCAAACGCGGCAATCACAGCAGCTCGGTGCTGCATCTTTCTGCACTGGGCTATCTGTTGGGCGGTGGCGCAACGTTGGGTGAATCCAGCGGTTTGGCCCGTTGGCTGGACGATCTGCAACAGGGTTGTTCGGCGCTGAGCGTTGTTGAAATGCCGGCGGCCACCAGCGAGGAGTATCAGCCTCCGCGTAACGAAGCCATGCTACGTGCCACCCTTTTACCGAGCCGCAGGGCCAGCGAAAACTGGTGGATCGCATCGTACAGCGCCTTGCGCATCAGTGACGTGCTGAGCGTCGGCAATGACGAAGCTCCTGACAGTCCGCAAGCGCAAAAACTGTTCGACGACGAACGCCTCGATCCTGAAGCTCCGCGCGAGATCATCGCCGGCGGGGCCGATATTCACCGCTTCCCTCGCGGGCCGAATCCGGGAACGTTTCTTCACGGTTTGCTGGAGTGGGCAGGGGAGGAAGGGTTCGCGGTCACCCGCGAGTCGCTGGACGATGCGATCGCCCGGCGTTGCAATCGGCGGGGTTGGGAAGGCTGGATCACCACCCTCGGCGACTGGTTGCAACACTTGCTCAAACTGCCACTGCCCGCAGGGCTCGACCAACCGCCAGTGGTGCTTGGGCAATTGAAGCAGTATCGGGTCGAGATGGAGTTCTGGTTTGCCAGCCACAAAGTCGACGTGCTCAAGCTCGACGAACAGGTGCGTCAGTTCACCCACAACGGCGTGGCCCGGGTCGGCGCCGAAGCGGTGCAGCTCAATGGCATGTTCAAAGGCTTTATCGACCTGACGTTCGAGCACGAGGGTCGTTACTACGTGGCCGATTACAAATCCAACTGGCTGGGCGTCGATGACGCTGCGTACACCGAGCGGGCCATGGAGCAGTCGATCCTCGACAACCGTTATGACCTGCAATACGTGCTGTACCTGTTGGCACTGCATCGTCAGCTCAAGGCGCGGCTCGCCGATTACGACTACGACCGGCATATCGGCGGCGCGTTGTATCTGTTCCTGCGCGGGACACGGGCCCCTGGCGGTGGCGTTTACTTCGCGCGACCACCAAGGGCGCTGATCGAGCGTCTGGACTTGATGTTCCAGGGCAAACCGCAACCCAAGGCCGAGCCCGCGTGGGAACAGGGAGTATTGCTATGAAACGGACGTTCGCCGACCTGCTGCCCACGCCGCTGACCGCCGACAGCCTCGCGCAGCTGACGCCCCTGACCCGTGCCGATGATCTGTTGCTGTTGCTGACCCAATGGGTCGAGCGTGGCTGGTTGCGGGCACTGGACAAGGCATTCGTGGCCTTTCTTCATGAGTTGGCACCCGATGTCGATCCGCTGGTGTTGCTCGCCGCCGCATTGACCAGTCACCAGCTCGGCCATGGTCATGTCTGTCTGGATCTGTTCGAAACCCTCAAGGCGCCGGATTTCGCTTTGTCCCTACCGCCAGAGGGGGATGCACAACCCGGCGTGTTGCTGCTGCCATCGCAACTGCTCGAAACCCTCGACGGAGCGCACTGGTGCAAGGTACTGGCCGGCAGTTCGCTGGTGGCACTGGCCGCCGACGAAAGTGCGTCGTCGCAGGAACGCCCGTTGGTGTTGTCCGGCAAGCGCTTGTACTTGCGGCGCTATTGGGCCTACGAGCGGCGTATCGACAGCGCATTGCGTCAGCGGCTCGCGGAGCAGGAAGCGACACCATCCGATCTTGCACGGCGGCTGGACGAGCTGTTCGATCCAGCGCAGCGTGCGGATGTCATCGACTGGCAGAAACTCGCCTGCGCCCTGGCCACCCGAAGTGCCTTCAGCATCATCACGGGCGGTCCAGGTACCGGCAAGACGACGACGGTGGTCCGTTTGCTGGCGTTGCTCCAGGCACCTGCGGTCGAGGCGCATCAACCATTGCGCATTCGGCTCGCGGCGCCTACCGGTAAAGCGGCGGCGCGGCTGACCGAGTCCATCAGTCAGCAGGTGCAATCGCTGAAGGTCGCTGATAGCGTCCGGGAAAAAATCCCGACCGAGGTGACCACGGTGCACCGCCTGCTCGGCAGTCGTCCCGGCACGCGGCACTTTCGCCACCATGCCGGTAACCGTCTGCCCCTGGACGTTCTGGTGGTCGATGAAGCGTCCATGATCGACCTGGAAATGATGGCCAACCTGCTCGATGCCTTGCCGCCTCATGCCCGATTGGTGTTGCTGGGCGACAAGGATCAACTGGCCTCGGTGGAGGCTGGTGCGGTGCTGGGAGATTTGTGCCGCGATGCCGAAGCCGGTTGGTACAGTCCGCAGACCCGCCAGTGGCTGGAGAGTGTAAGCGGCGAATCCCTGCAGGACAGCGGCTTGCACGAAGGCACTGACGGTTCGCACCCGCTGGCCCAGCAAGTGGTGATGTTGCGTCACTCGCGGCGTTTCGGCGAGGGCAGCGGCATCGGCCAACTGGCGCGGCGGGTGAATCAGCAACTCCCGGACGAGGCTCGGCAGTTGCTGGAAGCCAAGACTCATGGAGATGTGTTTTCGTTGCCGCTTCAGAACGAGCACGACCGGAAACTTGAGCACCTGGTGCTCGATGGACACGGCGAAGGCCCTCACGGTTATCGACATTATCTGAGCGTTTTGCGCGATCGACGTCCGGCGATTGGAACGCCGCTCGAACATTCAGGCTGGGTCGACTGGGCGCGTGACGTCCTGCGGGCCTTCGATACCTTCCAGTTGTTGTGCGCAGTGCGCAAAGGGCCGTGGGGTGTCGAGGGGCTGAACCAGCGCATCACCGACGCGTTACTCAAAGCGCGGCTGATCGAAAGCGATCAGCAATGGTACGAAGGCCGGCCGGTGCTGATGACCCGAAATGACTACGGTCTGGGGCTGATGAACGGTGACATCGGTATCGCCCTGAAATTGCCCGAGCGCGATGGCCCGGATGCCGGCAAGTCGGTGTTGCGAGTGGCGTTCCCGCGTAACGACGGGCGCGGAGGGGTGCGTTTCGTGCTGCCGAGCCGGCTCAACGATGTCGAGACCGTCTATGCGATGACCGTGCACAAGTCGCAGGGCTCGGAGTTTGCCCATACCGCGTTGATCCTGCCGGACGCCCTGAATCCCGTGTTGACCAAGGAGCTGATCTACACCGGAATTACCCGGGCCAAGGACTGGTTCACCTTGATCGAACCTCGGAGCGGCGTGTTTGAAGAAGCGGTGCAGCGCAAGGTGAAGCGCCTGAGTGGACTGATGCTGGAACTGGAAGAAGGGGTGCCGCATAAAGGATGAAGGTGCCTTCGATTGCCGCCGATAATTGATCGACCGGTCAGAGGTCGCTGTATCGCTGGTGTTCCAACCCTGTGCTATCGTTGCGGCATCATTTCGTAACGATCCAAGAGAATCCCTGCATGAAGGTGGCTGTCTGGGCGACAGAGCGCGTAGTTGGCTGCAAGCGGGCGTTGCTTGCCGGTGTGCTCTGTTTGCTCACGGGTGTGGCCGCTGCCCAGGCTCAACCCCCGACGGGCATGGCCGAACAGCGGGCCAAATCCGTCACCCAGGTTGTCCTCGGTATCCTCAGTTACGCGCGCTGGCCGGTAGAGCCGGCGCAATTACGTTTGTGCATCGTCGGCCCGACCGAATACACCGACGACCTGGTCAAGGGCACGACCCAGGCCACGGGCCGTCCGGTCATCGTGCGTCGACTGTTGGCCGACAATCCGGCCATCGTCAGCGAGTGCGACGCGGTCTACATCGGTAAGCTTACGACCGACGAACGCAGCCGGCTGTTCGCGTCCCTGATCGGCCATCCGGTGCTGAGCATCAGCGAAGGCGGCGATCAATGCACGGTCGGTAGCCTGTTCTGCCTGCGGGTTGGTGATGAACAAGTGTCGTTCGAGGTCAATCTCGACTCCGTTGCCCGCAGCGGTGTGCGCATTCATCCCAGCGTGCTGCAGTTGTCGCGCCGCAAACCGGCGGTGCCATGAGACGCGACAAATCCACAGGGCGCCCGACCCTCGGCTCGGTCATCGGCCGTGGCAACCTGATTGTGGCGCTGGTCGCCGTGGCAATGGCCAGCGTGTCGCTGACGCTGCTCGGGGTGCTGGCGCTGCGGGTCTATGCCGATCACAACCTGCACTTGATCGCCCGCTCGATCAGTTACACCGTGGAAGCCGCCGTGGTGTTCAACGACAAGGCCGCCGCGACCGAAGCGCTGGCGTTGATCGCCTCGACCGAAGAAGTGGCCGATGCCCAGGTGCTGGACACTCAGGGCCAATTGCTCGCGCGCTGGCAGCGTCCGGAGAACGGCCTGATTTCCGAGCTGGAGATGCAGGTTGCGCGAGTGATTCTGGAAAAACCCATCAACCTGCCGATTCAGCATCAGGATCGCGAGATCGGGCGCATTTTACTGATCGGCCACGGCGGCAGCCTGATGCGCTTTCTGTTGAGCGGTCTGGCGGGGATCATTCTCTGCACGGCGATCAGCGCCTGGGTCGCGCTCTATCTGGCGCAGCGTCAGTTGCGCAGGATCATCGGCCCGTTGCACAGCCTGGCGGCGGTGGCGCATGCGGCCCGCAGCGAGCGGGCACTGGATCGACGGGTGCCACGGGCGAAGATTGCCGAACTGGACAACCTCGGCAATGACTTCAATGCCTTGCTCGATGAACTCGAAGACTGGCAAACCCACCTGCAAAGCGAGAACGAAACCCTCGCCCACCAGGCCAGCCACGACAGTCTCACCGGCTTGCCGAACCGGGCCTTTTTCGAAGGCCGCCTGATCCGTGCGCTACGCAGCGCCCACAAACTCAACGAGCGCGTGGCGGTGCTGTTTCTCGACAGCGACCGCTTCAAGGACATCAACGACAACTTCGGTCATGCCGCCGGTGACGCGGTGCTGGTGGCGGTGGCTAATCGGGTGCGGGCGCAGTTGCGTGAAGAGGATCTGGTGGCGCGTCTGGGCGGTGACGAGTTCGCCGTTCTGCTCACGCCCTTGCACAAGACCGAAGACGCCGAGCGCATTGCCGACAAGATCCTCGCCAGCATGGACACCCCGATTGCGCTGCCGGGCGACAGCAGTGTCGTGACGTCGCTCAGTATCGGCATCGCGGTTTACCCCGATCATGGCGTCACGCCCGGCACCTTGCTCGATGCGGCCGATGCCGCGATGTATCAAGCCAAGCGTTTGTCGCGCGGCGCCCAATCCACGGCCGGGTCGGAGCACCCGGTCGATCCCGTTCAAACCAGGAGCTGATGCCCGTGTTCTCACTTTCCTTTCGACTGTTTTCCACCCTGTTGCTGACGGCCATGCTGGCCCTGACCGGTTGCCAGACCGCCCCGCAAAAAGGCCTGACGCCCGCCCAGGTTGCGGTCCTCAAGCAGCAAGGCTTCGAGTTGACCGATGATGGCTGGGAGTTCGGCCTGTCGGGCAAAGTGCTGTTTGGCAGCGATGTCGAAAGCCTGAACCAGCAAAGTACCGAAATCGTCGAGCGCATCGGCAAAGCGTTGCTGGGTGTCGGCATCGAGCGCGTGCGGGTCGATGGCCATACCGACGCTTCGGGCAAGGAAACCTACAACCAGCAGCTGTCTCTGCGTCGCGCGAAAAGCGTCGGCAAAGTGCTGACGTCGGTCGGCATGAAGGAAGAGAACATTCAGCTGCAAGGCCTCGGCAGCCGCGAACCGGTCGCCTCGAACGACACCGCCGCCGGCCGCACCGAAAACCGCCGGGTGTCGATTGTGGTCAGCGCCGATTAATCGGCGAATTGCATTTCGCGGGTCTCACCCATCAACAGACCCTGATTGCGCTCGGTCACTTCACGGATGTAATCCCACAACAGGGTGATCCGCTTGAGCTTGCGCAGATCCTCCCGGCAGTACATCCAGAACTGCCGGGTGATGTCGATTTCCTCCGGCAGCACCGGCAACAGGCGCGGATCCTGTGCTGCGAGGAAGCACGGCAGAATCGCCAATGAGCGCCCCTGCTGCGCCGCCACGAACTGCGCGATCACGCTGGTGCTGCGCAAATTGGCGCTGGCGCCGGGCAACACGTTCGCCAGATACAGCAGCTCCGAGCTGAACGCCAGATCATCCACATAACTGATGAATTGATGCTTGCCCAGGTCGGCGGGGCGGCGGATCGGCGGGTGTTTGTCGAGGTATTCCTGGGTCGCGTAGAGCTGCAAGCGGTAGTCGCAGAGTTTGCAGCACACGTACGGCCCGTGTTCCGGGCGTTCGAGGGCGATGACGATGTCGGCCTCGCGTTTGGACAGGCTGATGAAGTGCGGCAGCGGCAGGATGTCCACCGAGATCGCCGGGTAGGCGTCGACGAAGTGGCTCAGTTGCGGGGTGATGAAGAAGCTGCCGAAACCTTCGGTGCAGCCCATGCGCACATGCCCGGACAGCGCGACGCCGGAGCCTGACACCTGCTCGCAGGCCATGTGCAGCGTGCTTTCAATCGACTCGGCGTAACTCAGCAGGCGCTGGCCTTCGGCAGTCAGCACGAAACCACTGGTGCGGGACTTTTCGAACAGCAAAGTGCCGAGCGCCGATTCCAGCGAACTGATCCGCCGCGACACGGTGGTGTAATCCACAGCCAAGCGTTTGGCCGCGGTGCTGGCCTTGCGGGTGCGGGCGACTTCGAGGAAAAACTTGAGGTCGTCCCAGTTCAGCGAGCCTAAAGACGTGATGTTTTTTTGCATGATGGACGGGCTTATATGTGCGTTCTTATTAGAAGTTTGCACATCTATACTCCAAAAACAGTCCGACAACCAATTCGTGACACACGCCTCATCTCAAGGCGAACCTTTCGCCTTGGCTCCTAAGATAAAAACAAGTTCTGGAGACCAGCATGAACGCATCGCTTACGCCCAACGAAACCACGATCCAGAAGGTCAAGCTGCTGATCGACGGCGAGTGGGTCGAGTCGCAGACCACCGAGTGGCACGACATCGTCAACCCGGCGACCCAGCAGGTTCTGGCCAAGGTTCCGTTCGCCACCGCCGCTGAAGTCGACGCCGCCGTCAGCGCCGCACAGCGCGCCTTCCAGACCTGGAAACTGACCCCGATCGGCGCGCGCATGCGCATCATGCTCAAGCTGCAGGCGTTGATCCGTGAGCATTCCAAACGCATCGCCGTGGTGCTGAGCGCCGAGCAGGGCAAGACCATTGCCGATGCCGAAGGCGACATTTTCCGTGGCCTGGAAGTGGTCGAGCACGCCTGCTCCATCGGCAGCCTGCAAATGGGCGAGTTCGCCGAGAACGTGGCCGGCGGCGTCGACACCTACACCTTGCGCCAGCCGATCGGCGTTTGCGCCGGCATCACTCCGTTCAACTTCCCGGCAATGATTCCGCTGTGGATGTTCCCGATGGCCATCGCCTGCGGCAACACCTTCGTCCTCAAGCCATCCGAACAGGATCCGCTGTCGACCATGTTGCTGGTGGAACTGGCGATTGAAGCGGGCATTCCGGCCGGTGTTTTGAACGTCGTCCATGGTGGCAAGGACGTGGTCGATGGCCTTTGCACCCACAAGGACATCAAGGCGGTTTCGTTTGTCGGTTCGACCGCCGTCGGCACCCACGTTTATGACCTGGCCGGTAAGCATGGCAAGCGCGTGCAATCGATGATGGGCGCGAAGAACCACGCGGTGGTGCTGCCGGATGCCAATCGCGAGCAAGCGCTCAATGCGCTGGTCGGCGCCGGTTTCGGTGCGGCCGGTCAGCGTTGCATGGCCACCTCGGTGGTGGTGCTGGTGGGTGCGGCCAAACAATGGTTGCCGGATCTGAAAGCGCTGGCGCAGAAACTCAAGGTCAACGCCGGCAACGAGCCGGGCACCGATGTCGGTCCGGTCATTTCGAAAAAGGCCAAGGCGCGGATTCTCGATCTGATCGAAAGCGGCATCAAGGAAGGCGCCAAACTCGAGCTGGACGGTCGCGACATCAGCGTGCCGGGCTACGAGAAAGGCAACTTTGTCGGCCCGACCCTGTTCTCCGGGGTGACCACCGACATGCAGATCTACACCCAGGAAATCTTCGGCCCGGTGCTGGTGGTGCTGGAAGTCGACACCCTCGATCAGGCCATCGCGCTGGTCAACGCCAACCCATTCGGCAACGGCACCGGCCTGTTCACCCAGAGCGGTGCGGCGGCGCGTAAGTTCCAGACTGAAATCGACGTTGGCCAGGTCGGCATCAACATTCCGATTCCGGTGCCGGTGCCGTTCTTCAGCTTCACCGGTTCGCGTGGTTCGAAACTCGGCGACCTCGGCCCGTACGGCAAGCAAGTGGTGCAGTTCTACACCCAGACCAAAACGGTCACGGCGCGCTGGTTCGATGACGACAGCGTCAACGACGGCGTGAATACCACCATCAACCTGCGCTGAGGAATGGCCATGAAAATCGCATTTATCGGTCTGGGCAACATGGGCGCGCCGATGGCGCGCAACCTGATCAAGGCCGGGCATTCGCTGAATCTGGTGGACCTGAACAAAACCGTGCTGGCGGAACTCGAGCAACTGGGCGGCACTATCCGCGCTTCGGCTCGCGAGGCCGCTGAAGATGCAGAACTGGTGATCACCATGCTGCCGGCGGCGGTGCATGTGCGCAGCGTCTGGCTCGGTGAGGACGGTGTGCTGGCCGGGATCGGTAAAGGCGTGCCAGCAGTGGATTGCAGCACCATCGATCCGCAGACCGCACGCGATGTGGCAGCGGCGGCCGCCAAACAAGGCGTGGCCATGGCCGATGCACCGGTGTCCGGCGGTACTGGCGGCGCCACGGCCGGGACGCTGACCTTCATGGTCGGCGCCACTCCTGAACTGTTCGCCACCCTGCAACCGGTGCTGGCGCAGATGGGCCGCAACATCGTGCATTGCGGTGAGGTCGGCACCGGCCAGATCGCCAAGATCTGCAACAACCTGTTGCTCGCCATTTCGATGGTCGGCGTCAGCGAGGCGATGGCCCTGGGCGACGCGCTGGGGATCGACACCGGCGTGCTTGCCGGGATCATCAACAGCTCGACCGGGCGTTGCTGGAGTTCGGAAATGTACAACCCGTGGCCGGGGATCGTCGAAACGGCGCCGGCCTCGCGCGGTTACACCGGTGGCTTCGGCGCCGAGCTGATGCTCAAGGATCTGGGGCTGGCCACCGAAGCGGCGCGTCAGGCCCATCAGCCGGTGGTGCTGGGCGCGGTGGCGCAGCAGTTGTATCAGGCGATGAGTCAGCGCGGGGAAGGGGGTAAGGACTTCTCGGCGATCATCAACAGCTATCGCAAGCCGCAGTAATCGTCGTCAGGCCTGCGCTCGTCGCAGGTCTGCAATTCAGATGCAGTAGGTGTTGCCGGGAAATCACGTCGGGTGGTTTCCCGGCTTTTTTGTATCAGGCGAACACGAAATATTTGCGCACTGTCTCGACCACTTCCCAGGTGCCCTTCATGCCTGGCTCGACCACGAAGATGTCGCCAGCGCGCAGATGGATCGGCTCCATGCCGTCCGGGGTAATCACGCAGTAGCCTTCCTGGAAATGGCAGTACTCCCACTTCACGTAATCCACCCGCCACTTGCCCGGCGTGCAGATCCACGTGCCCATGATCTTGCTGCCGTCTTCGCTGGTGTAGGCGTTGAGGTTGACGGTGTGCGGGTCGCCCTCGAGTTTTTCCCATTTGCAGGCGTCGAGTACGGGCAGGGGATGGGTGTCGCGCAGAACGGTGATAGGTGCGGGCATGACGGCTCCAGGCCAAAGGGAGTTGGAGCCGTCACCGTAGCCTTCGCGGGTGCTGTTGGAATGTCTTGGGTCGACCTCCAGATGCCTGTAAGCGCTGAGGAGATCTGCGCATCTACCGAATTGCACCAACGCTGTGCATATAAGAAGGTTTTGGTACAAGCGTGCACCATAAAAGTTCAATCAATTTTTAGACTAAAACGAGATAACCATTCTGACACCTATTGCAAAACAAAATCGTCTGTACTATAACATTCGTACTAAAGAACTATTCCTCCAAAGGGAGCTTAACCTGAGTCACGGACAGACTTGAATCGGCTTTTTCTCATCTCGAAACTGACTTGGCTCTTGGCTCAAGTGTGAACTTCTACCTGTTGTTAATGAATAATGACAGTTGAATGAACCGGACAGTTAATAAGCGGCGCGGACGCAATGTCTCGCGTGCTTTGAGTTGAAGCCTTAAATAAACAGTTAATTATTATTTGTGCACTGGCGGATTTATATCTGCGGGATACGCACGCCTATCGAATTTTTATGTGCCCGGCATCAATGGAATGAGGCTTTATTGTGGACGACATAAACGTAATTGAAGTTTCGACGATTGTTGATAGTGCGAGTGAACTTGGCCGGCACGTCTGGGTGCGTGTCGGCAGTCGCCTGACACATGTGCAGATAAGCGATGACTGCTTCATCGGCTTCAGGTGCGATTTGCGGTATGCGTCCATCGGCAAATCCAGCATGTTCGCCACCGGCGCCCAGTGCCTGGGGACGGCGCAGTCTCCGGTTCGGATTGCCGAAAACGTCTGGCTGGGCGCAAAGGCCACCGTGGCCGCCGGTGTTTCCATCGGTGCCGGGGCCGTGGTGGCGGCTGGCGCGTTGGTGACAGCGGATGTGCCGCCGGACGCAATCGTCGTCGGTCGTCCGGCGCGGGTCATTGCCCGGCGCACCGTGGTCGAGGACGGCCGGCCGAGCCCGGAACCGGTGCTGGCCAAAGTCCGGGACCGGGCGCGCCAAGGCTTGCCGTCAATGCTCGATCGGTCCACGCAGTCGGTCGCGCGGCTCAAGTCGCTGAACCCCGACACCCAGACCTGGGACATCAGCGACGACGCCCTGATCGATGCCGAATTGCGCGGCGGGGCGTCGGTGGAAATCGCCCGGGACTGCATCCTGATCGGGCGCAGCAGCCGTCAGGGCGGCATGTCACAACTGGGTGGCATCGAATTGGGCACCGGCGCGCGACTGGCTGCCGGTGTGGTTATCGAGGCGGCCGGCGGCGTATCCGTCGGTGCTTTCAGCGAGTTGTCCGAGGGGGTCACGATCGTTGCCTCCACTCATGATCATTCATTCCGCTCACTGCCCTGGGAGGAGGCACCGGTGCGCATTGGAAGTCGTTGCGTTATTGGCGAGGGCGCCATCTTGGTAGGTCCACTGAATATTGGTGACGGTGCCGTTATCAAACCGTACTCGGTGGTTATAAGGGATGTATTGGAAAACACTGTGGTTCATGGCGTTGTTCAACTAATGGAGATTCAGGAATGATTTTATTTGCCCCCAATCCAACCGGTTCCGGTCACAACATGCGCGCGCTGTCCATCGCGCAGGCGATCAAGAAACAGCGTCCGGACATGCCACTGACTGTGGCACTGGCTTCCTTGCAGCCAACCTTCACGCCGATGTTCGAAAAGTCTGGCGTAGAAGTTGTGGATATTGCCGGACGTTTGGTCGATTACTCGAAAAAGAGCAACTTGTCGAAAGAACTCGACTGGAATAATTACATCGGCGGATATATCGCCAATACCTTCTTGTCCGGCGAGCGGATTCTGTCTTACCTGGCCCTGATCGCCGAGTACAAACCGACCGCTCTGGTGTCGGACTACAACATGGCCGCCTGCCTGGCCGCGATTTTCAGCGGTACGCCGCTGGTGTTCGTCACCGAGCGCTACGACTTCACCCTGTGCCAGCTCGAAGACCATGATCTGGCCGACGGCGGTTTCGAAGTCAACGCGCTGGAAATGGCCCGGGCCCGCACCGCGCTGCACAGCCAGTTCAACTGGATGATCAATCAGAGCCAACTGGTGCTGACCGACAAACCGTACGTGGCTTCCCTCGATCAGGGCACGCCGGTGGCCGAAGCGCTGGTCAGCGGCAAGGCGCATTTTGTCGGCCCGATGATCCGCGACATCAATGTGCAGACCGGCTTGAACGTGCGCGAGCAACTGAACCTCGGCGACTCGCCGTTCATTGTGGCTTCGATCAGCGGCACCACGATGTTTGCCCAGAACAAGGATGCGCTGCTCGCTGCGTATCTGGACAGCTTCAAGATCCTGCGCGAGCGCAATCCGGAACTGAAACTGGTGTTGCTCGGCCGTCAGGATATCCAGGCTCAGGACGGCGTCGTCTGCGTGCCGTACTACCCGGACTGGATGGGCCTGCTGCGCGAAGCCAGCCTGCTGATTTCGGCGCCGGGCTGGATCACCGTAACGGAAATCGCCGCACTGCAGATTCCGACGCTGTTCGTGCTGCCGTCCAAATCCGAGTACCACGAACTCGAGGCGCTGCGCCGTCTGGAGCTGCTGGGTTTCCCGACGCATCTGGGCCACGACCGCGATGCGATCGTCGAACTGATCCAGGGCGAACTGGAAAAAGACACCGACGCTTCGACCTATTACGCACCGCATCAGCAAGTGGCCGCACCGGATGGCGAAGGTGCCGCCCGCGCCGCGACGCGCATCATCGAGTTGTGCCAGGGCAGCGTTGTGTCGTTGACCGAAAGCAAAGCCGCTTAACCTCAAGGAAGAGGGATTCACCATGTCACTGCATCCGCAGTTTCTATTTGATCAAGGCCTCAAGGACATCGACCACGGCGGTTTTTTCGCCGTGACCGATGCCAGTGGCGAGGTTGCGATTTCCAGCGACAAGCAGTTGCAGGATCAGGTCGCGGCGACGCTCTACCAGGCTGAACACGGCGACGATGTCGAACTGCGTTTTGCCCATGACGGGCTGATGCGTTTGCACGATGCGTCGAATGGCGGTTTCCACGAACTGGCCGACCGCTACTGGACGCCGCACGGCTCCGGACGCTGCCGCACGCTGGCGCTGCAACTGGACGCGCTGGCGGCGTTGATTGCCTATCAGCGCCGGGTGCCGCAGGACGCGGCGAACAATGCTGCGATCCACGGCCTGCTGGAAAAGGTCGAAGCGCTCTACGCCCGTTCCACGGTCGCCGGTCTGTACAGCAGCGACTGGTCGACTCCGCTGGAGCTCGCGACCTCGATCGATCTCGACATCAGTGCCACGGCCTTGTTGGCGCGTATCGACAATCAGCCGTTGGGTCTCGGCTTGGTCGGGCACTTGCAGATTCATGCGGAAAACCTGATCGGCCGGGTGGCCGGCAGCGACAGTCAATCCTGTGTCGATGTGGCGCTGACCCGTTGCGGTGTGCGGGCTCAGGTCAGTCTGGTGCTGGCGCAACTGGCTGACGCGCGCGACGATAATGCGTTGTCGAATCTGGCCCGTTCGTTCCTGCTGCAAACCCTGGCGCTGTTCCGCGATCCGGCGTACGGCGGGTATTGGGATCGGGTCGGGATCAACGGCAAAGTGCGTTGCGACTGGCACACCTCGTACAAACATCACGAGTCGCCATTTCCGATCAAGACTGCCTACGACGTGGCGTTGCTGTTGCAGGCGATTCAAGCCTTGCCGTCCGGCGCGAGCGAAGCCGACCGGGCTTCGGTGACGGCAGCGTTGCTGGAGTTTCACGACGCCCGCAATGGCGGGCTGTTCATGGGCAAGGGCTATTTCTGGTCGACGCCGGATGACCCGACCGTGCCATTCATTCGGCAGTTCTGGGCGCCGCCGCGTCAGCCGGGGATCTTCAGCATCGGCAACCTGACGTACCTGCCGTTGCACCTGAAAAGCCTGAAAACCCAGCTCGCCGCCGCCCACGCCTTGCAGTCCATCGAACCGGCCGCTGCCGTCACTCATCATGACGATGCGGCGTTGGTAAACCGTGAGCTGCAAGTGATCGATGGCGGTGGTGATGTGCAGCGCATTCATCCGAATGGCGTGCCGACCATCAATGTCGATCTGCAGCGTTATCTGGCTTGGCTGGCCAAGGCTCGGGCATCGAATGAAACGCCTTACGGGCTGACTGCCGAAACCGCGCCACTGGGGTTCCGTGCCGACAAGACCTGGCAGGTGTTCTCCGGGTTGCACGTGATCTCGGACTTGCATGCGCTGGGTCTGCAAATCGAAAACAAGGCCAGCCTGATCGATTGCATCAGGGCTTCACAAAACACCGACGGTGGATTTGCCGAGCAACCGGGGCATCTGAGCGATGTGTTCGCGACCTACTGCGCGGTGCTGTCGCTGCGAGTGCTGGGCGCGTTGCCGAACGATATCGGCGGTTGCGTGCGTTACCTGCAAGCGTGTCAGAACCCCGATGGCGGGTTCGGCGATGTGCCGGGTTTCAGCTCGGACATCTGGCACACCAACCTGGCGGTGCTGTCGCTGCATGCCCTTGAAGCCAAGGCGCCGGACGAGCAGGGCGTGATGGCGTTCGCCTTGCGCTGCCGCTCGGCCGATGGCGGTTTCGCCAACAAACCCGGGTATCCGCCGGACGCCTTTTCGGTGTACCGCGTGGTGTCGACGCTGTTCATTCTCAACCGACGCATCGTCGATGCCGAACAGACCGTCGCCTGGCTGCAAAAGCTGCAGCTGGCCAACGGCTCGTTCCACTACCGGCCGGGCAAAGCGGTCAGTCTGGTGGGTACTTACATGGCCATCGCAGCAATGTATCTGCTCGACGCGCAGCCGACGTATTTGCAGGAATCGAAAGACTGGATCGCTGCCCATCAGAAGCAGGACGGTGGTTTCGGCCCGCTCAACGCAACCTCGGCAACCACTGACGAAAGCTTCGTCTGCATCCAGACGCTGCTGATTCTCGAACAAGGGCTGTCGCCATACTGGGTTGCATTGTTGAACTGACCCGCACACAGCATCGAAGGACGTTCAATCATCATTTTGCCAGGGGAGGCGCTGATGAAAATTTTAGTGACAGGGGGCGCGGGCTTCATTGGCTCGGCCGTGGTGCGGTTTCTGATTGAAGAGACCGAATGTGAAGTGATCAACGTCGACAAACTGACCTACGCCGGCAACCTTGAATCGCTGGCCGATGTGTCCGATTCGCCGCGTTACCGTTTCTGCCAGGTCGACATCTGCGACAAGCCGGCGCTGGACGAACTGTTCGCGCGCCTGCAACCGGATGCGGTGATGCACCTGGCCGCCGAGTCCCACGTGGACCGCTCGATCGATGGCCCGCAAGCCTTCATCGAAACCAACATCGTCGGCACCTACACGATGCTCGAAGCGGCGCGTGGTTACTGGAACCGACTGGACGCGGCGCGACAGGCGGCGTTCCGTTTCCATCACATTTCCACCGATGAAGTGTATGGCGACCTGGAACCCGAAGATCCGGCGTTCACCGAGCGCACGCCGTATGCGCCCAGTTCGCCGTACTCGGCGACCAAGGCCGGTTCCGATCATCTGGTCCGCGCCTGGCATCGCACCTTTGGCCTGCCGGTGGTGATGAGCAATTGCTCGAACAATTACGGGCCGTATCACTTCCCGGAAAAACTGATTCCTCACGTCATTCTCAATGCGCTGCAAGGCAAGCCGTTGCCGGTGTACGGCGATGGCGCACAAATCCGCGACTGGCTGTTCGTCGAAGATCACGCCCGCGCCCTGTACGCGGTGGTCACGCGCGGTGAGGTCGGGCAGACCTACAACATCGGCGGCCACAACGAGAAGACCAACCTGGAAGTGGTGCAAACCCTGTGCGATTTGCTTGAGGCACGCGGCGCGGAAAAGCCGGCGGGTGTTGCTCACTTCCGCGATCTGATCACCTTCGTCAAGGATCGTCCGGGCCACGACAAACGCTATGCCGTCGATGCCGGGAAAATCCACGCAACGCTGGGCTGGACCCCGCAGGAAACCTTCGAAAGCGGCATGAAGAAAACCGTCGACTGGTACCTCGACAACCGCGCCTGGTGGCTGCGGGTGATGTCCGGTGCCTACGCGCTGGAGCGCCTCGGCGAACAACGCGACGAAGCCCTTGTGGCTTGAATACACACTCATTCAAAACCAATTGCTTAAAAGGAAATTAGCATGGCCAAGTACAAAGGAATTCTGCTGGCGGGCGGCGCCGGTTCGCGTCTGCACCCGATCACCCTGGGCGTCTCGAAACAGTCGCTGCCGGTGTATGACAAACCGATGATCTACTACCCGCTGTCGGTGCTGATGCTGGCGGAAATCCGCGAGATCCTGATCATCTCCACCCCGGAAGATCTGCCGGGCTTCCAGCGCATGCTTGGCGACGGCAGTCAGTTGGGCCTGAGCCTGAGCTACGCGGTACAACCGAGCCCGGACGGTCTCGCTCAAGCGTTCATCATCGGTCGCGAATTCGTCGGTGAAGACAACGTCTGCCTGGTGCTCGGCGACAACATTTTCTACGGCGCCGGCTTCGGCGAAACCCTGCTGCTAGCGGCGGCGCGTGATGAAGGCGCTACGGTGTTCGGTTACTACGTGGCCGATCCCGAGCGCTTTGGCGTGGTGGAATTCGATGCTGCCGGCAAGGCCTTGAGCATCTGCGAAAAACCGAGCGATCCGAAGTCCAACTATGCCGTCACCGGCCTGTATTTCTACGACAACGAAGTGCTGAAGATTGCCGCCGACATCAAGCCATCGCCGCGAGGTGAACTGGAGATTACCGATGTCAACAACGTCTATCTGCAACGCGGGAAATTGAACGTATCGGTGATGGGGCGTGGGATGGCCTGGCTGGATACCGGAACCCACGATGCGTTGATTGAGGCCGGCAATTTCGTGCAGGCCATCGAGAAACGCCAGGGCCTGAAAATCGCCTGCCTCGAAGAGATCGCCTACAACAAGGGCTGGATCGACGACGCGCAATTGCTGGTGCACGCGGGCAGCATGAGCAAGACCGGTTACGGTCAGTATCTGGCGCGTTTGATCCACGATGACGTGGTGGTGGCGATGGATGCGCAGCGCCCGTTGAAAGGCGCTGCCTGATCAAGTGTGGGAGCGAGCGTGCTCGCTCCCACAGGTTCAGTGGCCGGTCACGCTGTCGAGTTGTGCAGCTTTGGCCGTGGCGTGCGGATCGGCCGACAGGGTTTGCAACCGGGCCAGGCGATTGGCATGTGTCGGCGCTTCGGCCGCCAGCGGCGAGCGGCGTTTGCGGGTTTCTTCACGCAACACCGGCAACACTTCCTTGCCGAACATGTCGAGTTGTTCCAGCACGGTCTTCAGCGGAATGCCGCCATGGTCGAACAGGAACAGCTGGCGCTGATAGTCGCCGAAGTACTCGCGGAAGGTCAGGGTCTTGTCGATGATTTCCTGAGGGCTGCCGACGGCCAGCGGGGTCATTTCCATGAACTCTTCCAGAGATGGACCGTGGCCATACACCGGGGCGTTGTCGAAGTAGGGACGGAATTCCCGGCGCGCATCCTGCGAGTTGCGGCGCATGAAAATATGCCCGCCGAGACCGACGATCGCCTGCTCCGGCGTGCCGTGACCGTAATGGGCAAACCGCGCGCGGTAGAACTCGACCAGCGCCATGAAATGCTCACGGGGCCAGAGGATGTGGCTGGCGAAAAAACCGTCGCCGTAATACGCGGCCTGCTCGGCGATTTCCGGGGTGCGGATCGAGCCGTGCCAGACGAAGGGCGGCAGGTCATCGAGGGGCCTCGGGATCGAGGTGAAGTTTTTCAGCGGAGTGCGAAAGCGTCCACTCCAGTTGAGGTCTTCTTCGCGCCAGAGCCGGTGCAGCAGGCGATAGTTTTCCATCGCCAGTGGCAGACCGTCGGCGATGCTCTTGCCGAACCAGGGATAGACCGGCGCGGTGTTGCCCCGGCCGAGCATCAGGTCCATACGGCCGCCGCAGAGGTTTTGCAGCAGCGAATATTCTTCGGCCAGACGCACCGGATCGTTGGTGCTGATCAGGGTGGTAGACGTCGAGAGAATGATGCGTTGGGTCTTGGCTGCGATGTAAGCCAGCAGCGTGGTGGGAGAGGAGGTGATGAACGGGGGATTGTGGTGCTCGCCGGTGGCGAACACGTCCAGCCCGATGTCTTCGGCCTTCTGCGCAATTTGCAGGGTGGCCTGGATGCGCTCGGATTCGTTGGGGGTACGGGCGTTGGTAGGGTCTTGTGTGACGTCGCCAACGGTGTAGATCCCGAATTGCATAAAGCCTCCTTGCCTTGGGTAAAGGTGTGTTTGAAACCCTTGCCGCGAAGAATGAATCGTCGCGGCACTTGAAATGTACGCCTGTACACGTACAATCGCAATTCTGCATCATCGTCTGAACGGCTTTGAACACCTCATCGAGAGAGGAACGCGACATGGAACTGGGATTTATCGGTCTGGGCACGATGGGCGCACCGATGGTGCTGAACCTGCTGAAAGCCGGGCATCGGGTCCGCGTGTGGAATCGTTCGTCGGCACCGCTGGAAGCACTGGCCAAGGCCGGCGCCGAACCTGTCGAGACACCGGCGCTGGCGGCGAAGGCCGAGGTGCTGATTTCCATGCTCGGCGATGACACGGCTATCCGCTCGGTGTTCTTCGACGCCAAGGCCATGGACGGTCTGCAGGCCGGCAGCGTGCACGTCAACATGTCCACGGTGTCCGTGGCGCTGGCCAGAGAACTGGCGACCGTGCATGAAGCACGCGGCGTCGGTTACGTGTCGGCACCGGTGCTGGGGCGAGTCGATGTGGCGGCCGCTGGCAATCTGAACATTCTCGCCTCCGGGCCCGCCGAAGCACTGGCCCGGGTACAGCCGCTGTTCGACGTGCTGGGGCGCAAGACCTGGACGCTCGGCGACACGGCTGAAGTGGCTTGCGCCGCCAAACTGTCGGCCAATCTGATGATCGCTTCGGCGATCGAATCCATGGCCGAAGCCTCGACCCTGGCCGGCGGGTACGGCATCAATCGCGAGGCGTTCATCGAGATGATCACCTCGACCCTGTTTGCCGTGCCGGTCTATCAGGGCTACGGCAAGCTGATGGTCGATGAGAAATTCGAGCCGGCGGGTTTCAAGTTGTCGCTGGGTCTCAAGGATGTACGCCTGGCGCTGGAGGCCGGTGAAGCGGCGCAGGTGCCGCTGCCGTTTGCCAGCGTGTTGAAGGACAACCTGCTGGACGGCATGGCCCATGGTCAGGCCGATCAGGACTGGGCCTCACTGTCGAAAGTCAGTGATCGGCGTGCCGGCGTGAAGTAATCCAAAAGTTTCAAGCAACGTAACTTGTGCGCAAGTTACGTTGGCCTATTGCGCCTTGCGTTATTGTCGGACAGTGATTGCTCTTTTATTGGGAAATGAAAGAAGTCTGATAATAGTGCTTGTCAAATGTACGACTGTAGACGTACATTTTTATCGGGGTTTAACAACAATAAAAAGTTCTGTCTGTTTTTTCGTCTGCTGATCGTAAATAAATAATAGCTAGGAGCCGTTATGAAAAATCTAATGCAATGGAACAGCCTTCCCTCCGAATCCAATGAATGGCTCGAGAAGGTGCGTGCACTGAATCCGCTGATTATTCAGCACCGCGATTACAGCGAGCAGACCAACGCGACGCACAAGGATGTGATGTCCCGATTCTTCAAGGAAGGTTTTGGCCGCACCTCGGTGTCCAAGGCGTTTGGCGGGTCCCAGGTCGATATCCAGACCACCTCGGCCCTGCTGCTGGAATTCGCCCGGTTTGACGCTTCGCTGTCCTGGCAGCTGGCGGTGCAAGTGGCGATGGGGCGCCTGTCGGATTACCTGCCGGAAGCCACTTCCGAAGCGATCTACAACCACTGCGACGGTTTCGTGATCGGCGCCATCCACTCCGGTGGCGAAGCGCTGCCGATGGGCGACGAGTACCTGCTGAGCGGCAAATGGGCGTTCGCCAGCGGCTCGGCCCACGCCGACTGGCTGGTCTGCACCGCCACAGTCAAGGGCACTGAAAACAACACCACTCCGGAAGTGCGGATGTTCTTCGTGCCCGCCAGCCAGTGCACCATCCTGCCGACCTGGGACACCCTGGGCATGCGCGGCACCGGCAGCCATCACTTCCAGTGCTCCAGCGTGATCGTCCACAAGTCTTTCTCGCTGGATGTCGAAACCCTCAAGCAATCCCCCGAAGCGCGCAGCTCCCGGGCCTATGCCACCGGTTACTACGAGTTCGGCACCCTGGCGGCGATGTCCACCGTGCTCGGCGTGGCCCGGGCTGCGGTCGATCACTTCCGCAATGACCGCGCCGTGAACACCGACCCGGGCCTGGAAGGGGTGATCTTCGAGAAGACCGGTCGCGCCATCTCCGCGGTACACACCGCACAACTGCTGCTGGAAGATGCTATCCATCAGGTGATCAACCGGGGTGAAACCATCGGCGAACCGGTCAGCGCCCGCGTCGGCCTGGCAGCCTCGGTGCTGACCGAGAACTCGGTCAATGCGGTCAACCAGATCTACTCGATGGCCGGTTCCAAAGCCGTCTACAAGTCGCACTTTCTGGAGCGTTGCTTCCGCGATATCCACACCGGTTCGAAACACTTCACCCTTTCGCCTTTGAACTTGCACGGTATCGGCAAGTATTACCTGGATAAAACCAACGTACTGGCCGCGGCGTAACAACGGATAAATAAAGCGGGCGCGTTTACAAGTGAAAGTTCACAAGGATCGATAACGCGCCCGCCTTAAGTTGCACCTTTATTTTCTTAAAACTCAAACTTTTGTGCTCGCAGCAAAGAGTCAAGGGAGTGCCACATGCTTGCTCGAAACATTATCAAGTCGCTGATCTTTATTATTCTTGTGGTGGTGTTGTCTGCTGCACTGGGCTGGCGTTTCTGGTCGCCGCCACCGGCGGCGGCCGAGCAACGGATTCCCAGCACCCGGGTCGGTCTGGCCGTGGTCAAGAAACAACCGTACACCTACTACCTCGAAGCCATCGGCAAACTCGAAGCCCAGCGTCAGGTGCTGGTGTCGGCTGAAGTCAGCGGCAAAGTGGTGGACATCGATTTCGAGTCCGGCGATGAAGTGAAGGCGGGGCAAGTGCTGCTCAAGCTCAACGATGCGCCGGAGCAAGGCGAACTGGTTCGCCTTAAAGGCGAGTACGAATCGGCCAAGGCCCAGTTCGCCCGGGTCCAGGAACTGGCCAAGACCGGCGCCGAAAGCCGTCGCGCCTTCGACAGTGCCCGCGCTCAATACGACGCGGCCAAAGGCGACATGGAGCGCATGCAGGCGCAGATCGCCCAACGGCACATTCGTGCGCCGTTCGCCGGCACCCTCGGCATTCGCCAGGCGCACCTGGGCCAATACCTGCAGGCCGGCAGCGCGGTGGCAACCCTGACCGATCCGGGCGTGCTGCGCGTCAACTTCACCCTCGCCGAGCGCGATGGCTCGCAAGTGCAACTGGGCCAGACCGTGCAGGCCAAGGTCGATGCCTGGGGTGATGTGACCTTCGCCGGCAAGATCGTCGCGGTCGATCCGCAGATCAACCAGTCCCACACCATCAACGTGCAAGCGGTCATTACCGACACGCAAAAACGCCTGCGTCCCGGCATGTACGCACGGGTCTCGGTGACCCTGCCGCAGACCGCCGAGCTGCTGATTCCGGAAACCGCGATCACCTACAACGCCTACGGCGAGAGCGTGTTCTCGGTCTACACCGACGAAGCCGGCGTGCAGAAGGTCAAGCGCGAAAGCATCAAGGTCGGCGAGCGCCGCGATGGCTGGGCGGTGGTCGACAAGGGCCTGACCGAGGGCGTGCAGGTGGTGACGTCCGGCCAGCTCAAGCTCCACGACGGCGTGGCGGTGGAAGGCGTGCCGGACACGATTGCTCTTAAACTCAGTGGGCTGGAAAAATGAATTTCACCGACCTCTTTCTTCGCCGCCCGGTGCTGGCCGTGGTGGTCAGCACGCTGATCCTGCTGTTCGGGGTGCGCGCGCTGATGAACCTGCCGATCCGCCAGTACCCGATGCTGGAGACGTCGACCATCACGGTCACGACCCAGTACCCCGGCGCCTCTTCGGAGCTGATGCAAGGCTTCGTCACGCAGCCGATCAGCCAGGCCGTGGCCTCGGTCGAGGGCATCGACTATCTGTCGTCGACTTCGACCCAGGGTCGCAGCCAGGTGACGATCCGCATGGCACTGAACAGTGACTCCATCGCGGCGCTGACCGAGGTCATGGCCAAGGTCAACCAGATCAAATACCGCTTGCCGAAGGACGCGTACGACCCGGTGGTGGAACGCACGTCCGGCGGCTTCACCAGCGTGGCCTACGTCGCGTTCGCCAGCTCCAACCTGACCATTCCGGAGATGTCCGACTACATCTCCCGCGTCGTCGAGCCGATGTTCGCCGGCATCGAAGGCGTGGCCAAGATCAACATCATGGGCGAGCAGAAACTGTCCATGCGCCTGTGGCTCGACCCGCAGCGTCTGGCCGGTTACGGCATGACCGGGCAGGACGTTTCGGCGGCCATCGAGGGCAACAACTTTCAGGCGGCTCCGGGTCAGGTCAAAGGCCTGTACGTGGTCAGCAACCTGCGGGTCAACACCGACCTGAACAGCGTCGAAGATTTCCGCGACATGGTGCTGCGCAACGACAACGGCCACATCATCCGTGTGCGTGACGTCGGCACCGTGGAGCTGAACGCCGCCTCCACCGACACCAGCGGCGCGATGAGCGATGTGCCGGCGCTGTTCCTCGGTCTGGACGCGGCACCGACCGGCAACCCGCTGGTCATCGTCAAACGTGTGCGTGAATTGCTGCCGCAGATCCAGGAAACCCTGCCGCCGGGCGTGACCGTGCAGATCCCGTTCGAAGTGGCGCACTTCATTCAGTCGTCGATCGACGAGGTGAGCTACACCCTGCTCGAAGCGTTGGTGATCGTGGTGCTGGTGATTTACCTGTGCCTGGGCACGTTCCGCACCGTGCTGATTCCGCTGGTGACCATCCCGCTGTCGATGCTCGGCGCGGCGATGCTGATGCAGATGTTCGGCTTCAGCCTCAACCTGCTGACCCTGCTTGCCATGGTGCTCGCCATCGGGCTGGTGGTGGACGACGCCATCGTCGTGGTGGAGAACGTTCACCGTCACATCGAAGAGGGCAAGACGCCGTTCGACGCCGCGCTGATCGGCGCCCGTGAAGTGGCCGGTCCGGTGGTGGCGATGACCTTCACCCTGGCGGCGGTGTATGCGCCGATCGGTCTGATGGGCGGCCTTACCGGCACGCTGTTCAAGGAGTTCGCGCTGACCTTGGCCGGTGCCGTGGTGATTTCCGGCATCGTCGCCCTGACCCTGTCGCCGATCATGAGTACCCGTCTGCTGGACGCGAAAACCAGCGAAGGCTTCATGGCGGTCAAGGCGGATCGATTCTTCCAGTATCTGTCCCGTCGTTATGGCGCACTGCTCGGCGGTTCGCTGGCGCGTCGCTGGATCAGCCTGAGCGTGGCGCTGGTGATCTTCTTCAGCCTGCCGTTCCTCTATCGCTCGGCGCAGACCGAACTGGCGCCGCTGGAAGACCAGAACATCCTGCTGACCGCGATCAAGGCACCACAGCACGCCAACCTGAACTACCTCGAAGCCTACGCACACGAGCTGTACAAGACCTTCAACGAAATCCCCGAGGGTTACAGCAACTGGGTGGCGAACGGTTCCGACGGTCTGTCCAACAGCGTCGGCGGGATCAACCTGGTGGACTGGGAAAAACGCGGCCGCGATGCCAACACCATCCAGCCCGACTTGCAGGCGCGGGTGAACCAGATCGAAGGCACGAGCATTTTCGTGTTCCAGATGCCGCCGTTGCCGGGCTCTACCGGTGGCCTGCCGGTGCAGATGGTGATCCGCAGCGATCAGGAATATCTGGCGCTGTACAACGTGATGGATAAGCTCAAGCAGGCGGCGCAAGCCAGCGGTCTGTTCGCGGTGGTCGACAGTGATCTGGACTTCAACAACCCGGTGGTGGAAATCCAGGTCGACCGGGCCAAGGCCAACGCCTTGGGCATCCGCATGCAGGACATCGGCGAAACGCTGAACAGCCTGATCGGCGAGAAGTACGTCAACCGGTTCTCGTTCCACGGCCGTTCCTATGACGTGATCCCGCAGTCGATGTCGGCGGATCGCCTGACTCCGGAAACCTTGAAGCTGTATTACGTGAAGGACCAGAAGGGTAATCCGGTGCCGCTGTCGACACTGGCCACTCTCAGCGTCAAGGTCGAGCCGAATCGCCTGACCCAGTTCAACCAACAGAACTCCGCCACGTTCCAGGCCATCCCAGCGCCGGGCGTAACGTTGGGTGATGCAGTGGGCTTCCTGCAAAAACAATCGGAAGGCTTCCCGGCCGGCTTCAGTTTCGACTGGCAGTCCGACGCCCGCCAATACGTGCAGGAAGGCAACAGCCTGGCGTTCACCTTCGGCCTGGCCCTGGTGATCATCTATCTGGTGCTGAGCGTGCAATACGAGAGCTTCCGCGACCCGTTCATCATTCTGATCAGCGTGCCGCTGTCGATCTGCGGGGCCCTAGTGCCGCTGGCGCTGGGCATGACGTCGATGAACATCTACACCCAGATCGGCCTGATCACGCTGATCGGTCTGATCAGTAAGCACGGGATCCTGATGGTCGCGTTCGCCAACGAGTTGCAGCGCCAGCAAGGCATGGACCGCGTGCAAGCGATCCAGCACGCCGCGCAGGTGCGTCTGCGGCCGATTCTGATGACCACCGCTGCCATGGTGGTCGGCCTCGCGCCGCTGTTGTTCGCCAGCGGTGCCGGCGCCAACAGCCGCTTCGGCCTGGGCCTGGTGATTGTGGTGGGGATGCTGATCGGCACCTTGTTCACCCTGTTCATTCTGCCGTCGGTGTACACGCTGCTCAGTTCGATCAAGCAACCGAGCCACGCACCCGAAGCCGAGCCGGCCGGCGTGCCGCAACCCATCCTGTGAGGACGTGACATGCATTCGATTACACGTTTGATGCTGGCGCCGCTGGCGGCGTCCATCCTGTTGGCGGCCGGTTGTGTGAACTACGCCGGGATCGATCAACAGGGCAAGTTGCTGGCGGTCGGCGATGCGCCGTCCGACAGCCTGAAAGACAAATTGCCGCCGGCCCAATGGCCGCGTGCGGACTGGTGGACATCGCTGGGTGATCCACGTCTGGGTGCTCTTATCGAGGAGGCGTATGCCAGCAACCCGGACTTGCAGGAAGTCGCTGCCCGGGTGGCCAAGGCCAACGCATTTCTCGACTTGCGCGACGCCGAGCGTTATCCGGAAATGGACGCGTCGGCGGGTGTCACTCGCGGTCGGCTGTCGCGCTTTGAGGACTACAGCGGCGAGGGCCACAAGTACTTCACCGCGCGTAATCTGGCGGTCAATTTCGGCTACACCTTCGACCTCTGGGGCGGCCAGCGCGCCGCGTGGGAATCGGCGCTGAACAGCGCACGAGCGGCGGAAGTCGATCTGCAATCGTCGCGGCTGATTCTCGCGACCAATGTGGTCAAGGCTTACAACCAGTTGGCGTATGCGTGGCAGGTGTCGGAGCTCAACCAGCGCGATCTCGAACGCTTGAGCAAACTGGTTGACCTGACGGATTCACGTTACGGCTCGGGCCTCGACAACCTGTCGCAACTCAAGCAGGTGCAGAGCCTCAAGGCGCGTTCGGAATCGACCCTGATCGGCGCCAACGAAGACATTGAAATTGCTCGTCTCCAGTTGTCGGCGCTGATCGGCAAAGGCGTTGATCGTGCGCACACGCTCGAGCGCCCATCGAATCTGCAAGCCAGTGTGGTGGCCTTGCCGGCGCAGTTGCCAGCCCAGTTGTTGGGCCGTCGTCCGGACATCGTCGCTGCGCGTTGGCGAGTGGAGGCCGAGACTAAAAACGTCGAGGCGGTGAAGACCACGTTCTACCCGAACATCAATCTGGTGGCGGCGGCGGGTTCTCATGCGCTGACCGGTGATGCGCTGTTCGCTGGAGTCAGCAAGTTCTGGAATGTGGCGCCGACGGTGTCGCTGCCGATCTTCGATGCCGGGCGCCTGCGCTCGGATCTCAAGGCCGGCAATGCCGAACTCGACAGCTCCATCGCGCAGTACAACCGGGTGCTGAATTCGGCCCTGCACGAGGTGGCGATTTCGGTGACGCAGTTGCGTTCGTTCGAGCAGCAGATCGTCGTGCAGCGCGATGCCTGTTCGATTGCGCAGTCGTCTTACGATCTGTCGCAGTCGCGCTACAAGGCCGGGGAGGACACGTTCCTCGATGCGCTTAACATCGAGCAACAATTGATTCAGGACGAAATGCGCCTGGCCTTCCTCAACAGCAAGCACATCGACAGTTCGGTTTCGTTGATGGCAGCGCTGGGCGGCGGGTTCCAGGCGCCCGCGCTGGAGACAGCGCAGAGCAGCGATTTGTAGTTGTTTTGCGGGACGCCGCCTCCGGGGCGGCTGTCGCGGGGAAAAAACATCTTGTGTATAGTCTTACTGTTCTCGTATAGACGAATACAAGCCGGATTTTTCCCGCCTATATCATCAAGGGTACCTACCTATGAACGTCCCGAATCATCCCAATCAGGATCAGATCCTTCTGGAAAATGTGCTGAACGCATTGGGAAGCCCGCTACGCCTGACCGTGTTGAAAGTGTTGTCCGATGGCCAGGAACATCCGTGCGGCCGGATCCTCAAGGGCGCATCGAAGTCGACCATGACTCACCACTGGCGGGTTCTGCGCGACAGCGGTCTGATTTGGCAGCGCCCTTACGGTCGGGAAAACCTGCTGTCCTTGCGTCGTGAAGACATGGACGTGCGTTTTCCTGGATTGCTCGACTCGCTGCTGGCGGCGGTCAAGACCGATGAACAGACCATCAGCGTCATCAGCAAACACGAAGTGACCGAAGAAAACGGAGCCGAGTGACAGACACCGCCGGTGAAGGGTTGGCCTTCCACGGCAACCAACAATTCACCATCACCAGGAAGGTGTGAGCGGGTATGGATACAAGTCATTACTGGTCATCGCGACCGCTGTCGGAATTGACCGGCTCCGAGCATCACTGGCTGTTTTTGCCCGGGGCACTGACCCCACGTCTGAAAGCCATGGGCGATTATTCAATCGAAGTCGTCGAGCAGTCCCATGGCCCGCTCAATCCTGAAGAAGCGCAAGCGCTGAACGTGCCGCCAAACACCATTGGCTGGGTGCGTGAGGTGGTGATGAAGCTCGACGGCGAGGCCTGCGTCACCGCGCGCAGCCTGACCAGCGTGCCGGCACTGAATGGCGACTGGGCGGATCTGAACGGTTATGGCCGTCGACCTCTGGCCGAGATTCTCTACACGTCGGAGCAGACCCTGCGCGAGCCTTTCCAATGTGCCTTGCTGCCGCCCGGTGCGCCGTTGGCCGCGCTGTCCTATCGCTACGCGCCGCAAGCCGAACGTCTGTTGGCCCGGCGTTCGCGTTTCACCCGCAATGGCTCGGCGCTGCTGGTCAGCGAATGCTTTTTGCCGGCGTTCTGGGCTCGGGTCGAGTACGCTCAGGCGCTCAAGTCGGCCTGATGAAAAAAACCTGCGGAAGCGACCCCTCGCAGGTTTTTTTTCACCGGTTTTTCAGAGCCGGATCACCGCTTCGATCTGCTTGATTGCCGGCGTCAGTGCTTGCGCCAGTTGCTCGGCTTTCGAGGTCGGGCGCATGGTTCTCGAAGAGCGCAGAAATAACGGATCATCGAACCGCTTGCGCAACCGTGCCAGCGATCCGCTGATGGCGGGTTGTTTGACGTGCAGGCGCTCGGCCGTGCGTGACACGCTGCGTTCGCGGAACAGCACCAGGAAAATGATGATCAGGTTCAGGTCGATATCCGCGAAGTTGTCTTCATTGAATAGCATGGTTACATCCCTGTCATGACCCGCCGGCGTCAGCCGAGGCCAGCGGGTGTCTGGATCACTGCTCGGGTGCCAGGCGCAGTTCGTCGTTCAGACGGTAGTAACTGCGGTTGAAATAGACCAGGCCTTCCGTGGCCTCGCTGTGCTGCTGCAGTTCGAGGATTTCACAGTAGAAGATGCTGTGGGTGCCAACCTCGTCGACCTTGCTGACCCGGCAATCGAGGCTGACCAGCGCCTCTTCGATCACCGGCGAACCGGTTTTCAGGGTCTGGCAATTCACGCTGGAAAAGCGCTCTTGCATGCTCAACTGTCGATTGGCGAACGCCCCGGAGGTCGACTGGTGGTCGCCGGTCAGAACGTTCACGCACAGCACGCCATTGGTCTTGAAATGCTCGTGATTGGACGACGAGCGATTGACGCACACCAGCAGCGTGGGCGGTGAATCCGTCACGCTGCACACCGCCGATGCAGTAAAGCCGAATCGCCCCGCAGGGCCATCGGTCGTGACGATGGTGACGGCACTCCCCAGCATCGCCATTGCATTACGAAACTCCGTTGAATCAACCATCGCGTCACCTCATTCCATGTAGGTTTAATGGAGCCGATCCGTTCTTCCTTGTCCGTTGTCGTTGTGCGAAAACGGGTATCGGGCAACACGTCCGCTCTGGCGATATAGTACGTATGTATACGTACCTTGCAAGCTATTCCTTGTGCTTATTTTGTGGTCGATACGCTCGACAGGCATTGCTGTTGCGCGTGTTCAAGACTGGCCTCCAGCGCGCTCAATTCCTCTTGCTGTCGGCTGAGTTTCAACAGCTGCGCCGCGATCTCCTGTTGCTTGCCGGCAATCGCGCGGCGGGCTTTTTCATAAGGCGTCAGTTCGGGCTGGCCGGCAAAGATCGCCTGCAATTCCCTGAGGCGAAAACCCAGCGCCTGCGCGCATTTGATAAAGCTCAGCAGTTCGACCGTCTGCGGGTCGTAAACCCGGTATTTGCCCTGGCGCCGGGCCTCGGGCAGCAGGCCGATCGACTCGTAATGGCGGATGGTCTTGATCGTGGTTCCCGAACGCTGTGCGGCCTGGCCGATGTACATGTGCAAATCCCTTTTCTCCGTCAGCGGGCATGCGCACCAATAGCGGAAAACTCAATGGCGGGCAATCGATCCGGCCTGCTTCAGCCAGGTTTCGCGTTGATGGTCGCTGGCGCCGAGCACTGGCCCGAAGGTCAGCGTCCGGCGCGGTTCGATCCCGCAGAACGCCAACGTGTTTTTGCGCACCTCGTGCAGGCCGGGCATGCGATAGATCCAGCGGTAATACCAGGGCGGGGTGTCCATAGTGACCAGCAGGTGGGCACTGCGACCGTGCAGGAGTTTGTCGGGAAACGCTTTGCCCTCGCGGTACTTGAAAGCGAAGCCGGGGAGCAGGACCCGGTCGAAAAAACCTTTGAGCAGCGCCGGAATCCCGCCCCACCAGATCGGGTACACCAGCGTCAGGTGTTCGGCCCACAACAGGTCGGCCTGGGCCTGGAGCAGATCCGGTTCAAGTGTCTGGGCTCGGCTGTAGCCGTCGCGCAGGACCGGGTCGAAATCGAGTTGGCCGAGGACTATTTCCCGTACATCGTGCCCGGCCTCGCGAGCTGACTTTGCGTAACGTCCGGCCAGTGCCGCACAAAAACTTTCGCTGGATGGATGACCGAGAATCAACAAAATCCGCTTGCCCATCATGACTGCCCCTGAAGAAGAAACCCCAAGGGTAAAGTCTGCCCCTCAGGGCAGAGTCAAGGCGTCGAGCAACGCGCGGGCATAGGCGGGGAGGGAAGCGAAGTCGCGGGCGCACAGCAACAGTTTGCGCATGGCCCAGCCTTCATTCATCGGCAGGGTCTTGAAGGCTTGCGGCGCAGCGCGCTGAACCGCCGCCAGCGGCACGATGCCCAGACCGGCACCTCGGGCCACCATGCGCATCACCCCGTCGAAACCATCGGCACGGATACGGATCTGCATCCGCGAGCCGTTGTGCAGGGCCTGTTCTTCCAGGTACACCGCCAGAGCACTGTCGACGTGCAGCCCGACAAAGTCGTGGCGCAGGGCGTCGCTGAAGCTGACTTCGGTCGCGTCAGACAGTGGGTGTTCCAGCGGCAGAATCAGCACCAGCGGATCATCGCGAAAGGCTCGGGTCTGCAAGTCGGTGGTGTCGATCGCGTCGGACACAATGCCCAGATCTGCCGCGCCCTGACGCAAGGCGTGGGTGATGCGGGCGCTGGGCAGTTCCTTCAGATCGATGTCGAGGTTTGGGTGCTCGCGCAGGAAATCCGCCAGCACCTCCGGCAGGTATTCGCTGAGTGCCGTGGTGTTGCACAGCAGACGCACCTGGCCTTTGACGCCGCGCGCGTACTCGGCCAGATCCTGTTGCAGACGTTCGGCCTGTTGCAGCAACACCCGCGCATGTTGCGCCAGGGCTTTGCCGGCCGGCGTCGGCGTGACACCACGGCGCCCGCGCTCCAAGAACTCGGTGCCCAACGACGCTTCCATCGCCCGGATCCGCGCACTGGCCGCGGCCAGCGACAGGTGACTGCGCGCAGCGCCGGCGGTGATGTTGCCGCTGTCGAGAATGTGCAGGTACAGGCGCAGGTCGGTGAGGTCGAAGTGCATCAGTCGTGACTCTTGCTGTGAGAGAGGCTGCCTCAGTGTATGACAGATTTTCAGTTCATCCGCGCAGGCGCACAGTATCGCCATGAACGCACTCGCAGATTTCTATCAAAACCTCGGCCTGACCCTGTCATTGCTGGTGATCGCGACCTTCGTCGTCGCCGGCATGATCAAGGGCGTGATCGGCCTCGGCCTGCCCACCGTCGCCATGGGTTTGCTCGGTCTGGCTATGGCACCGTCGCAGGCTGCGGCGTTGCTGATCATCCCGGCGACGCTCACCAACGTCTGGCAATTGGCGTTCGGCGGGCATTTGCAGGGGCTGGTGAAACGGCTGTGGCCTATGCTGCTGGCGATCTTCTTCGGCACGGCGGTCGGCACTTTGTGGATCGGCATGGCCGGCGGGCATTGGGTGGTGCGCGGGCTCGGCGCGGCGCTGTTGCTCTATGCGCTGAGCGGATTGTTCCTGCCGACGCTGAGTGTCAGTCGCCGCCATGAACCATGGCTTGGTCCGCTGTGTGGCGTGATCACCGGCGTCATCACTTCGGCCACCGGTGTGTTCGTGATTCCCGCCGTTCCGTACATGCAGGCCCTGGGCTTGAGCCGCGATGAACTGGTGCAGGCGCTAGGCCTGTCCTTCACCGTGTCGACTCTGGCGCTGGCCGGTGGGTTGCTCTGGCGCGGCTCACTTGGCGGCGCAGAACTGAGCGCCTCACTGCTGGCGCTGATCCCGGCAGTGCTCGGCATGTGGCTCGGGCAATGGCTGCGTCAACGCATCAGCGCCGTGCTGTTCAAGCGGGTGTTTTTCATCGGTCTGGGCGCGCTCGGCGCCCATCTGCTGATCAGCGGCTAGCGGACGAATCGCTGAGCATTTCAATCGGGCGGATATCGAAATCACGCTCCAGATACTCCATGCGCTGGGCCAGAAACTGCTGCATGTGCGGCAGGTTCGAGTGCACGTCCAGATGCGCCTGGCTTTCCCAGATCTCGTAGAAAATGAACAGGCTCGGGTCTTCCTTGTCGCGCAGCATGTGGTACTCGATGCAGCCGGGTTCGGCGCGGCTCGGTTCGACGTAGGCGCGGAAAAACGCTTCGAAGGCCTCGGCTTTTTCCGGGCGGGTCTTGGCGTGCAGGATGAAACCCTGGCGTTCGCTCATCGCAAAAAACTCCATTCAGATTCAGATGGCGGCCAATCCTACGGCAACAATCGGCATTCGATTCGTGCGTTTTACTCAAATGAATTTTGCGCAACCGTTGCTTATTCCGCGCGAGGCGGATCGCTAATCTGCCGCCATTCAATTTTTCCCCTTCTCCATCCAGCGCTCTGCGCTGCGTATCGGAATCCGATCGAGGCTCCCCCATGAAAAAAGTGCTGTTGCTCAATGGCGGTAAAAAATTCGCCCACTCCGACGGTCGTTACAACACCACCCTGCACGAAGCCGCGCTGAGCGTGCTGGATCGCGGCGGTGTCGACGTCAAGACCACCTTCATCGACGAGGGCTACGACGTCGCCGAAGAAGTCGCCAAATTCCTCTGGGCCGACGTGATCATTTATCAGATGCCGGGCTGGTGGATGGGCGCACCGTGGACCGTGAAAAAGTACATCGACGAAGTCTTCACCGAAGGCCACGGTAGCCTCTACGCCAGCGACGGTCGCACCCGTTCCGACGCGTCGCAGAAGTACGGCAGCGGCGGTCTGATCCACGGCAAGCAGTACATGCTGTCGCTGACCTGGAACGCGCCGCAGCAGGCGTTCGATGATCCGACCGATTTCTTCGAAGCCAAAGGCGTGGACGCGGTGTACTTCCCGTTCCACAAGGCCAACGAGTTTCTTGGCATGACCGGCCTGCCGACGTTCCTCTGTGTGGACGTGATGAAGCGCCCGAACATCGAAGCGGATGTCGCGCGTTATGAGCAGCATCTGACCGAGGTGTTTGGCCTCAAGGCCTGACGCTCGGCTACTATCGAAGGCCTGAGCTTGCGCAGCAGGCCTTTCGATTCGAGGACACCCGTGAAAGCCAGATCCGATGAGTTGCAGATTTTCGTCTGCGTGATCGAATGCGGTTCGATCTCCGCCGCCGCCGAGCAGGTCGGACAGACGCCGTCGGCGGTCAGCCGCACGCTGTCGCGGCTGGAAGCCAAGCTCGACACCACGCTGATCAACCGCACCACACGGCGCATGGACCTGACCGAGGAGGGCAAGTATTTCTTCGAACAGGCCAAGCTGATCCTCGACCAGATGGACCAGCTCGAAGAGCGCCTGTCTTCGCGCCAGCAGACGCCATCAGGGCGACTGCGGATCAACGCCGCGTCGCCGTTCATGCTCCACGCCGTCGTGCCGTACATCGACGAATTCCGTCGGCTGTACCCGGACATCCAGCTCGAACTCAACAGCAATGACCTGATCATTGACCTGCTGGAACAAAGCACCGACGTCGCCATCCGTATCGGCACCCTCGCCGATTCGACGTTGCATGCCCGCTCGCTGGGTTGCAGTCCGCTGTTGATCGTCGCCAGTCCTGCGTATGTGGAAAAACACGGTGCACCGCTGGAAGTGGCCGATCTCAATGAACACACCTTGCTCGGCTTCACCCAGAACGAAGGCCTCAACCAGTGGCCGCTGCGTTACGTGCACGGCGATCGCTGGCCGATCACCCCAGCGATCAGCGCCTCCAGCGGCGAGACGGTTCGCCATCTGGCGCTGGAAGGCCAAGGCATTGCCTGTCTTTCGCACTTCATGACCATCGACGACATTCGTGCCGGGCGGCTGAAGGTGTTGCTGGCGGAATTCAACAGCGGTTATCGCCAGCCGATCAACGCGGTGTACTACCGCAACTCGCAGTTGGCGCTGCGCATTCAGTGTTTCCTCGACTTCATCCAGAGCAAACTCGCGGCTTACGCCAGCGCCGATTTCAAAGGCTGATTCGTGACCCCTGCGCAACAGTGATTTGGTTATGGGCGGGTTTTTCTACCGGGCTCGCCGGTCGATACTCGTTGCATCACTTACTCACGCAGGGAGTTTCTCCATGAACGTATTCGTCACCGGCGCTGCCGGCTTTATCGGCGGCTCCATCGCCACCGGTCTGGTCCAGGCCGGCCACACCGTCACCGGTCTGGTGCGCAGCGCCGAACAGGCCAATGAGCTGAAAGCACTGGGCATCACCCCGGTAATCGGCACCCTCGACGACAACGCATTGCTGGCCGAACAGGCCCGCGCCGCCGATGCCGTGATCAACGCCGCCAGCAGCGATCATCGCGGCGCGGTCGAAGCCTTGCTCGATGCCCTGCGCGGCTCGAACAAAGTGTTCCTGCACACCAGCGGTTCGAGCATCGTCGGTGATGCGTCGGGCGGCAAATCCAGCGACGTCATCTACTTCGAAGACAACCTGCCGGAGCCGACCGTCGACAAGGCCGCACGCGTGGCCATCGACAACCTGATCCTCGCCGCAGCGAAGGACGGCGTGAACTCGGCCGTCATCTGCAACACCCTGATCTACGGCCACAGCCTGGGCGTCAATCGCGACAGCGTGCAACTGCCGCGCCTGCTGAAACAGGCGCGCAAAAGCGCTGTGGTGCGCCACGTCGGCACCGGTCAGAACATCTGGTCCAACGTGCACATCGAAGACGTGGTGGCGCTGTACCTGCTGGCCCTGACCAAAAACGTCCCGGGCACCTTCTACTTCGTCGAAAGCGGCGAAGCGTCGTTCATCGACATGACCACCGCCATGGCCGAAGCCCTGAATCTGGGCCAGCCACAAGACTGGCCACTGAAAGACGCCGAAGCCGAGTGGGGTTACGAAATGGCCAACTACGGCCTCGGCTCCAACAGCCGCGTCCGCGGCAAACACGCCCGCGAACTGCTGGGCTGGGCGCCGAAGCGTACGTCGGTGGTTGAATGGATTCGTAACGAAATGGTGTGAGTCCACGCTGAAAAGGTGACGTTCCCGAGACCGGTGGAAGCAAGCTTGCTTGTTTTCACCGGTTTTTTTGTGCCCGAGGATTATGAAAATCCCACCCCGCGATTTTCATTATTCGCGACAAGACATATCCAAAAACGACAACCCTTATCCCTCCACGAAAATTACTTTCACTTGGTTTGAAAACTCGGTCTCGAAATGATTTATGAGTTTCACAACCCATTCGAACGTGACCCTTTCGAGGAGTACCGCATGACACCGTCCTTCGGTTATTGGCTGCTGGTGTACGCCGCCATTGCCATCATCGCCCTGATCGTTCTGATCGCCCGTTACCGGCTCAATCCGTTCATTGTCATCACCCTGATTTCCATTGGCCTGGCGCTGGTGGCAGGGATGCCGCCGTCCGGGGTGGTGGGGGCGTATGAGGCCGGGGTGGGCAAGACGCTGGGGCACATTGCGCTGGTGGTGGCGCTGGGGACGATGCTCGGCAAGATGATGGCCGAGTCCGGTGGCGCCGAGCAGATGGCGCGCACGCTGATCGAGCGCTTTGGCGAGAAGAACGCGCACTGGGCGATGGTGTGCATTGCGTTTCTGGTGGGGCTGCCGCTGTTTTTCGAAGTCGGTTTCGTGTTGCTGGTGCCGATTGCCTTTACCGTGGCGCGGCGGGTCGGCGTGTCGATTCTGATGGTCGGCCTGCCGATGGTTGCCGGTCTCTCCGTGGTGCATGCGCTGGTGCCGCCGCACCCGGCGGCGATGCTGGCGGTGCAGGCGTATCAGGCGTCGGTCGGGCAGACCTTGCTGTACGCGATTGCCATCGGCATTCCGACGGCGATCATTGCCGGCCCCCTATACGCCAAGTTCATTGTGCCGCGCATTCAGTTGCCGGCGGATAACCCGCTGGAAAAACAATTCCTCGAACGCGAACCCCGCGACAGCCTGCCGGGTTTCGGCATCACCATGGCGACCATTCTGTTGCCGGTGGTGCTGATGCTGATCGGCGGCTGGGCCAACCTGATTTCCACCCCGGGCAGCGCTTTCAATCAGTTCCTGTTGTTCATCGGCAACTCGGTGATCGCGCTGTTGCTGGCGACGCTGTTGAGCTTCTGGACGCTCGGCATTGCGCAGGGTTTCAACCGCGAATCGATCCTCAAATTCACCAACGAATGCCTGGCGCCGACCGCCAGCATTACCTTGCTGGTGGGCGCCGGTGGCGGTCTGAACCGGATTCTGGTGGACGCCGGCGTCACCGATCAGATCGTCGGCCTCGCTCACGAATTTCACCTGTCGCCGCTGATCCTGGGCTGGCTGTTCGCCGCGTTGATGCGCATCGCCACCGGTTCGGCCACCGTCGCCATGACCACGGCTTCCGGCGTAGTGGCGCCAGTGGCCATCGGTCTGGGTTATCCACACCCGGAACTGCTGGTGCTGGCGACCGGCGCGGGCTCGGTTATCTTTTCCCACGTCAACGACGGCGGCTTCTGGCTGATCAAGGAATACTTCAACATGACCGTGGCCCAGACGTTCAAAACCTGGACGGTGCTGGAAACCCTGATCTCGATTGTCGCTTTCGCCCTGACCGTCGGTCTTTCTTACCTGCTGTAGTCGGAGTTATCCGCCATGGACATCCTTTATCAGATCCGCGCCCGTCAGGATTCCTTCAGCGCCGGTGAAGGACGCATCGCCCGTCTGATGCTCGACGACGTAGGATTTGCCGCCTCCGCCAGCCTCGAAGAGCTGGCGCAGCGGGCCGAAGTCAGCACCGCCACGCTGTCGCGCTTTGCCCGCACGGTCGGTTGCCGCGACTTGCGCAACCTGCGCCTGCAACTGGCCCAGGCCAGTGGTGTTGGCAGCCGTTTCCTCGACCCGGCGGGCACGCCCGAGCAGTCGGCGTTTTACGGGCAGATCGTCGGCGATATCGAAACCACCCTGCGCCAGCATCTGGCGGCGTTCGACGAATCGCGCTTCGCCGATGCGGTGAAACTGCTGGGCCAGGCGCGGATGATCCACGCCTTCGGCATCGGCGGTTGCTCGACCCTGTGCAGCGATGAGTTGCAGGTGCGGCTGGTGCGCCTCGGCTACCCGATTGCGGTGTGCCACGACGCCGTGATGATGCGTGTCACCGCCGCCAGCCTCAGCGCCGAGCAGGTAGTGATCGTCTGTTCGCTGACCGGCATCACCCCGGAGTTGCTGGAGACCGTGGCGCTGGCGCGCAACTACGGTGCACGGATTCTCGCCATCACCCGCGCCGACTCGCCACTGGCGGAACTGGCCGACATCGTCCTGCCGCTGCAAGGCGCCGAGACCTCGTTCATCTACAAACCGACGGCGGCGCGCTACGGCATGCTGCTCGCCATCGACGTGCTGGCCACCGAGCTTGCGCTGGCCAATCCTGAAGACAATCAAGAACGTCTGCGGCGGATCAAACTCGCCCTCGACGAATACCGTGGCGGCGACGATCACCTGCCGCTGGGAGACTGACATGCTGTACGACACCCTGATTCGCAACGCGCTGGTCATCGACGGCAGCAACAGCCCCGGTTACGCCGCCGACGTGGCGATCCTCGATGGCCGCATCGCGCAGATCGGCGACTTGGGCGATGCCCGCGCCACCGATGAAATCGACGCCGCCGGCCGTGTGCTGGCGCCGGGTTTCATCGACGTGCACACCCACGACGATACCGTGGTGATCCGCCAGCCGCAGATGCTGCCCAAGCTCAGCCAGGGCGTGACCACAGTGATTGTCGGTAACTGCGGGATCAGCGCGGCGCCGGTCAGTTTGCGCGGCGATCCGCCGGATCCGATGAACCTGCTCGGCTCGGCGGCGGCGTTCGTCTATCCGCGCTTCAGCGATTATCGGGCTGCGGTTGAAGCGGCCAACACCACGCTGAACGTCGCGGCACTGGTCGGGCACACGGCGCTGCGCAGCAACCATCTTGATGATCTGTTTCGCACCGCGACTGACGATGAAATCAGCGCGATGCGCGAGCAGTTGCGTGAAAGTCTGGAGGCGGGCGCCCTTGGTTTATCCACAGGGCTGGCGTATGCGAGCGCGTTCTCGGCATCCACCGACGAAGTCATGCAATTGACCGAAGAATTGAATGCATTTGGCGCGGTGTACACCACCCACCTGCGCAGTGAATTCGAACCGGTGCTGGAAGCAATGGACGAGGCCTTCCGCATCGGTCGCCACGCCCGATCACCGGTGATCATTTCCCACCTCAAATGCGCCGGTGCCGGTAACTGGGGCCGCAGTCCGCAGTTGCTCGCTTCGCTGGAAGCAGCGGCGAAAACTCATCCGGTCGGCTGCGATTGCTACCCGTACGCGGCGAGTTCTTCGACCCTGGATCTGAAGCAGGTCACCGACGCCCACCGCATCACCATCACCTGGTCGACGCCGCATCCTGAAATGGGCGGCCGCGACCTGATGGACATCGCCGCCGAATGGAACCTGTCGTTGCTCGACGCCGCCAAACGCCTGCAACCGGCGGGTGCGGTGTATTACGGGATGGACGAGAACGATGTGCGCCGGATCCTCGCCCATCCGCTATCGATGGTCGGCTCCGATGGTCTGCCGGAAGACCCGTTCCCGCACCCGCGTTTGTGGGGTGCTTTCCCACGGGTGCTCGGACATTTCAGTCGTGATGTCGGCCTGTTTCCGCTGCACACCGCCGTGCACAAGATGACCGGTCTGTCGGCGGCGCGTTTCGGCCTGAAAGACAGGGGAGAGATTCGTGAAGGGCACTGGGCGGATCTGGTGTTGTTCGACCCGGCAACCGTGCGTGACGTGGCGGATTTCAACGACCCGCAACGTGCCGCCCAAGGCATTGATGGCGTGTGGATCAATGGCGTGTTGAGTTACCGCGACGGTCAGGCCAACGGCCAGAGACCAGGGCGGTTCCTCGCGCGCCAGGGCGATCTGCGCGACGGCTTTCGTTGAATTTTGTTGACTGCGTCACGGTGATGGCACATTGCAATTAAAGAAAGCCATCACCAAGCCGAATTGCTGACATCCACCCCGGCTACACGCTGGGGCCAATCAGTCAGGGAGCAACCCATGAGCTTCGGCAAAACCACCCCGATCCTGCGGATTTTCGATGAAGCCAAAGCCGTGGAATTCTACGTCGACTTTCTCGGCTTCAAGATCGACTGGCAGCATCGTTTCGAACCCGGTTTTCCGTTGTACCTGCAGGTTTCGCGCGGCGAGTGTGTGCTGCATCTGTCCGAACACCACGGCGATGCGACACCGGGTTCGGCCCTGCGGATCGAGACCGATGAGCTGGAGGCGTTTCAGCAGCAGTTGCTGGCCAAGGAATACAAGTTTTCGCATCCACAGATTCAGGCCATGCCCTGGGGCAGCCAGGACATGACCATCGCCGACCCGTTCGGCAATCGTCTGGTGTTCACCAACGCGATCAGCCTCTGAGCCAAAAGCCCCCTCACCCTAACCCTCTCCCAAGGGAGAGGGGACTGACCGAGGTGTCTATCGTCATGCATCGACCTGAAAGATCGTGGCGATTATGGATTCACAGAAGCGTTTTCAGTTCGGCGTAGATCGTGAGTATTTCGCGGTCGGCTCCCTCTCGATTATGGATTCACAGAAGCTTTTTCAGGTCGGCGTAGATCATGAGCATATTGCGGTCGGCTCCCTCTCCCTCCGGGCGGTCCGACGTTTCGGGAGGGCTGGGGTGAGAGGACTGCTGTGAGCCGTACTCTTACTCGCCACCACCACTAACCCGGTGAGTCTGCCGAAACTCACCGGGCGGCATCCCGCGTCGGCTCTTGAAGGCGCGGTGAAAGGAGCGTGATTCGCTGAAGCCCAGATACTGGGCAATGTCCTGAATCGGCAGGGTGCTGTTGAGCAGGTAATGCTCGGCCAGTTCCTGGCGCAGTTCATCGAGAATCTGCTGATACGACGTGCCGGCCTGATGCAACTGGCGTTGCAGCGTGCGCACCGAGACGGCGAGATGTTCGGCCACTTGTTCCTTGCGCGGCAGGCCTTCCTTGAGCAACTGGCGCAGGATGCTTTTGACCCGCTGCTCCAGCGACGCATCCTCCAGCGTCGCCATCAAACTCTGCGCGTGTTCTTCCAGGGTGCGCAGCAAATGCGCATCGGCCTGGCGCAACGGCAACTGCAAATACGGCAACGGCACGATCAGCGCTGAATACGCCTGATCGAACAGCACCGGGCATTCAAAAAACTGTTCGTACTGCGCCAGCGTCGTGCCCACCGGGAGTGAGTGTTCCAGCCACACGGCGGCCGGCGACAGTCGGGTATCGGCGATCCAGCGCGCGTATTGCAGCCAGGAGCCGAGCACGTTTTCCACCAGATGCCGGCGAATCCGCGGGCGCTCAAAGCGGCAGCTCCAGATCAGGTGTACGTGGCTGTCGTGTACCTCGGCGCGGCTGACACCCATGTCGCCCACCAGTTTTTCGAACGGCATGATGCGGTTCATGGCATCGCCCAATGTCGCGCAGTTCATGGTGATGTAGCCGAGCACGCTCCAGGAGTTGGGCAGCACGAAATTCGCGGCGTTGAGGCCGAACAGCGGATCGCCCGAGTGTTCGCAAAAGTAATCGAGCAACCGCTCATGGGTTTCCCCCGGCAAGCGCAGACTGTTGTCGCTCAACTGCTGCGCCTGCAACCCGGCCGCCGCCAACGCAGGCTCGATGGCCAGGCCCAGATGTTCGGCATGGCGCAGGTACTTGAGCAGCGGTGGGACGGAGGTGAAGCCGAGCGATTGCATGACCGAATCCTCTTGATCGAGGCCGCCGTGGGCGGATGAGCGCTCTGAAAGGTAATTTGAATCCGCGAATAAAGTAAATGGCTGGCCTTGGGACCATACAGAGATCTTCGAACTGGTTTGTTAGTCTGCGATCACTCATTTCAAAGATTGCGGGGGAAGCCTCATGACCAGCATCACTATTCGACTCGATGAGCAGGTGACAGAGCAATTGCGTATCGCCGCCGTCCAAAACGGTCATTCCATGGAAGACGAAGCGCGGCAGATTCTGGAGAACGCGTTGGCTACGGTTGATCGAGCCGGCGGATTAGGTACTCGGATACGCAATCGATTCGGCGCCTTGGGTGGCGTCGAACTTGATCTGCCATCACGTTCAGAAAACCTCAGCGGTTGATAAACACCGCTCAAAAAAGCCCACAATTTCAGGACAAAAAAGAAGGGCAGCTTTTCAGCTGCCCTTCTTTGTACATCGGCTTTCGTGTGCAGTGCTTACACGCGGAAATGACTCACCATCTGCTGCAACTGTCCACCCAACCGCGCCAGTTCAACGCTGGACTTGGCCGTCTCATCACTCGCCGCCGCCGTCTGTTCCGACACGTCGCGGACGTTGATGATGCTGCGGCTGATTTCTTCGGCCACGGCGCTTTGCTGTTCGGCGGCTGCGGCGATCTGCTGGTTCATCGACTGGATGTTCGACACCGTGCGGGTGATGTTTTCCAGGGAGTCGCCAGCCTTGCGGGTCAGGGCCACGCTGCTGTCGGTCAGGGCGCGGCTGTTGTTCATCACGGCGGCCACTTGCTGCGTGCCGTTCTGCAGACCGGCCACCAGGCCTTCGATTTCCTCGGTGGATTTCTGCGTGCGCTGGGCCAGGCCACGGACTTCGTCGGCAACCACGGCAAAACCGCGACCGGCCTCACCGGCACGGGCCGCTTCGATGGCAGCGTTGAGGGCCAGCAGGTTGGTCTGTTCGGCCACAGCCTTGATCACGTCCATGACGCTGCCGATCTTGTCGCTTTCCTGTTGCAGCACGCTCATGGCTTCGGTGGAGCGCACCACTTCGCTGGCCAGACGTTCGATCTGGGCGATGGCTTCGTTCACCACTTTGTCGCCTTCGCGGGCTTCGCCGTCAGCGGCGGCTGCGGCTTGCGAGGCTTCTTCGGCGTTGCGCGCGACTTCCTGCACGGTGGCAGTCATCTCGTGCATCGCGGTGGCGACCTGATCGGTCTCGACCTTCTGGCTGTTCACGCCGGCGCTGGTCTGTTCGGTGACGGCCGACAGTTCTTCGGCGGCGCTGGCGATCTGGGTCACCCCGTCGCGGATGCCGCTGATCAGGTCGCGCAGGGTCACGCCCATGCGCGCGATGCCTTGTTGCAGCACGCCGAGTTCGTCGCGGCGGGTGACGATCACGTTCTGGCTCAGGTCGCCGCTGGCGATGCGGTCGACCACAGCCATGGTTTCCTGCAGCGGACGGGTGATCTGACGGGTGATGATGAAGGCAGCGATGATGCCGACCAGCAACGCCAGCAGGGTGCTGATCAGTTGCAGGGTGCGGGCCTGGGCGCTTTCTGCATCACGGCGATCGAGCTGGATCTGATACAGCTGCTCGCTCAGGGTCACGATGGTCACGCCCTGATCGGTCATTTCCTTGCGCGCCTGCACCGCATCGGTGTTGGCGTTCTTGAACGCCTGCAAGGCGCTGCGGTAGTTGGTCAGTGCGGTTTCCAGCTGACGCAGGGCGTCCTGTTGGGTGCTGGCGAAATGCGTGTTCAGTGGCTTGAGGCTGGCGATGGCCACGTCCAGTTGGCCGACGGCTTTCTGCTCGGTCTCGGCGTTGGCGGTGGCGGTGTAGCCGCGCACTTCGTAGCGCGCCAGGATGAACGCTTCCTTGGCGGCGGTGACGGCCTGGAACTGCTCGAAACGCTCATCGCTCAGCGGCATTTGCTGAACGCGGTTGCTCAGCGCTTCGATCAGGCCGTAAGCCGTCGCGGCACTGGTGGCCATCGAGTCGCGCGCCGTGTTGCCGGTGCGGTAGGCGTTACGCATCTTGTTCAGCGAAGTCTGGTAATCGGCGATGGTCGCCGCCTGCTCCTTGAGCAGCTTGACGTTTTCCGGGCTCTTGAAGCTGCTGATCAGCTTCTGCTGTTGGGCGGCGAACCCGTCGAGGGTGGTCTGCACGTTCTGCGCGGCGGTTTCATCGCCGTTGGTCAGCATGTATTGCAGGCGCACCACGCGCAGTTTGGTCAGGCCAGCGTTGAGCTGGGTGATGTCGCTCATCCAGTTGCTGCGGTCAATCAGGCCGCCCAGACTGGTCCAGCCGGTGAGCGCCAGGATGCAGGTCAGGGCCAGGACGAGGCCGAATCCGAGCCCCAGTTTCAGGTTCACGCTGATGTTGCCGAACCAGCTATTCATCAAAAATCCTCCAGAAAAACGTTGTGCGTCTTGATCGTCGGTCAGGCTGGAAGATTGTTGTTTTTTTGCGCCAGCAAGGGTGTAAGCAGGACTGTATCGGCCGCAAATCCGAGAGCTGAAAGGTTTTTGTCCTACGGAATTTGTAACAAGCGCCTCCAAGACTTTTTTCACATGGGTTTCACTGCCTGCCCACGCCGTGCTCTCTAACCTCGCCGCATCGAATGACAAGTGATGGCGGCTTTTTGTGGAATTGCGACTGAGTCTGTTCGGCGTCAAGCGCTCGATTGATCTGAGCGGTCTGGCCCGTTTTCGAAACACCTGGGTGGTATTGGCGGCCTCGGCGCTGGTAATCCCTTTGATCCTCTGGCTGCTGGCCCCGGCGGCCGTGCCTGACCTTGCCCACGGCAATGTGGCCGGCGCGCAGGCGCTGAAGGACGGTTGGAGCAAAGGCGACATCATCGTGCTGGTGCGTCACGTCGAGCGCTGCGACCACTCGAAAGCCCCGTGCCTGAGCGGCCACGATGGCATCACCGATCGCTCGCGCAGTGTCGCGGTGAGCGTCGGCGCGCAGTTCGAGCAGTTGGGCCTGGACAAGGCCGACATCTACAACAGCCCGATGATGCGCACCGTGCAGACCGCCGGCTACATGTTCAACAAGGCCGCGACCGGCGAAGACTGGCTGATCAGCTGCAAGGGCCGGATGCTGCAGGACGCGCTCGCGCACAAAGTACCGGGACGCAACCTGATTCTGGTGACCCACAGCGAATGCATGGCGCAGCTGGAAAAGGACCTCAAGGTGCCGGCCTCGACTCTCGGGTACGGCGCATCGCTGTTTGTTTCCGCCGCCAGCCCGGCGGCCCCACAGATGCTCGGCTTCATTGAAGCCTCAGACTGGCGCACGGTGACCACCCGATGAAATCCCGCTTTTATGCTTACAACTTCGGCATCCCGCTGCTCTGCGCAGCTGTGGTTTTTCTGATGTTCGACATGACCAACATCGACATCGCTTTCAGCAATTTGCTGTTCGATCCACTGACCCACACCTTTCCGCTCGACAAGATTCACTTCTTTGAAAAACTGACCCACAAGTGGGCGCGGATCATTCCGAACTGGACCGCTGAAATCGCCTTGATCGGCGCCGTGTTGTCGTTGGTCTGGCCGCTGGTGAAACCGCAAAAGCATCCGCGTCTGGGCGGTTTTCTCGAGCGCTGTAAAGTCGCGCCGGTGCTGCGTTTTGCCGCCGATCACCGTAGGGATTTTCTGTTTGTGGTGGTGGCTTTCGCGGTCTGCACCGGGGTGATCCATTTCCTCAAGGCGCATACCAGCGTCTACTGCCCGATCGAGACCACGCTGTACGGCGGAAAGATGCCGCACATCGAGTGGTACAACAATTTCCAGCTGTTCCACGAAGCGGGTGAAGGGCGTTGCTGGCCGGGCGGCCATGCCTCGGGTGGTTTCACTATGCTGGCGCTGTATTTCGTGGCGCGTCGTTATCAGTGGCGTTTCTCCAGCGCGTTGTTGTGGGGCTCGCTGCTGCTCGGTTTTGTCTACGGCACTACGCGAGTCTTACAGGGCTGGCACTACATGTCCCACACGTTCTGGGCCGGGATCTTCGTGTGGCTGGCGTGTTTGCTGACGGCGCTGGCGTTCTACGGGCGGGCTCGTCTGGAATTGCCGGTGTTGAGCAAGCGAGAGCGGAAGGTGTTCGGCGCACAGCCTGAGGTTTCTCTCTGAGTCCTCGCCGCTGAAATGAAAAACCCGCCATCACCGGCGGGTTTTTTGTTTGTGCTGTTGTGGTTTCAATAGCCGACGAAGTAATACGCCTGGCGCCCGACCATCATGGTCTTGTGGACTTTCAGCGGGGCGGTGGGTTCGCTGTCTCCCGACATCACGGCGATGTTCGATGGCGATGCACTGAGAAAGTCCCGTAGCTGCGCATCGGTGTCCAGGCCCTTGAGGACGCTTTGGGTGTAGAACACGCTGGCGCCGCCGACCCGTTCGTTGGCTTGAAACAACGCGACCTGATTGCCGCTCGCCTGCAGGGCCTGAATGTGTTCGGTCAGCGGCAGGAACGACAGGTGTTTATCGGCGTTGGGCAGTGCCCATTGCGCGGCGCCAAGGTAGCTGGCGATGACCACCGCCAATATGCCCGCCGCCACTGTCTGACGATGCCGGGCGATGCGTCCGACAAAACCGTTCTTGTGATCCTTCAATCTGTTGAATAGTACGCCCGCATATTCCGCCGCGACCACTGCCGCTGCGGGTGTCATCGACATCAGGTACACCGTGCGTTTGCTTGAGGCCAGGGTCAGCAGGATGAACTGCGCAATGATCCACAGGCTGAAAAACAGCAGGTAACGGTTGGCCTTCAGCTCCTTGCGGAAATGCCACAGACCCAGGTACACCAGAATGTTCCACGGCAGGAACGCCTGCGGCAGCTTGGCGATGTAGTAGTAGAACGGCTCGTAGTGCCCGGCTTCGACGAACGATCCGCTGAAACGTCCTACGCTGTTGGTCAGCAACACTTCGCTGACTGCCTGGATGCCACCACGCTGATAGAGCACGGCGAGCCAGATCATCAACGGGATCAGACCGACAAGGGTCAGCAAACCCGGACGCAGCCAGTCCGTCAGCTTGAAGCGCTTGTCCATCAGATTGTCGGCCAGCAGAAAAGCGAAAATCACCACGCCCGGCATCGCCAGCCCGAGCACGCCCTTGCTCAACGTGGCAATCGCAATCCCGACTACAAACAGCAACGAGTTGCCTGAGGTCGATGCCCGCTGCGCTTGAAAAAACGCCAGCAACACCATGGTCACGCCGAGAGCAAGCAGAGCATCCTCGCCGACCCCGCGCACGTTGCTCCAGTAACTGGCCATGGTCGCCAGCAAAATCCCCGCCGTCCAGGCGATGGCCTTCGGGCGTTCGAAGCGGCGCAACATGGCGTACAGCAGCATCACGCTGAGCAACCCGGCCACCGCCGACGCCAGTCGCACCGCCCAGGGCGAGACGCCGAAAATACGCAGGGCGCCGGCGTCCAGCCACAGGCTCAGGGGTGGTTTTTCCAGAAAAGGCTCGCCGAACAGACGCGGCGTCACCCAGTCGTTGTCCAGGTGCATTTCCATCGCAATGCCCGCAACCCGGGCCTCGGTGGAACCTTGCAGTTGATGGCTGCCGAGGGCGAAAAAGAACAGCAGAGCGGCAAGCAGAAGCAGGGAAGAGGCGGCACGCGACATGGGTTCAGGCAACCGGAAGTGAGCGGAAACCCGAGCTTACGCGGCCAATCCTTAATAATTTGTGAACGTCACGACAGCGGCCGCGACCAGCGTTGCTCCGGCGTTTCGAAACGCGAATTGACCCGCGCCGTCAGCACATGATCCTGCCAGCGCCCGGCGATGTTCAGGTACGCCTTGGCATAGCCTTCACGCTCGAACCCGAGGCGCTCCAGCAACCGGGCGCTGCGCTCATTGCCGGGAATGTAGTTGGCCATGATCCGGTGCAGGTTCTGGGTCTCGAACATATAGGCGATGGCCGCCTCCAGCGCTTCCTGCATCAACCCCTTGCCCTGATGCGCCTCGTCGATGTGATAGCCCAGATAACACGCCTGAAACGCACCGCGGATGATCCCGCTGAAATTGCAGGCACCGATCATTTGCTCGCCGTCCGGAGTCAGCAACGCCATATGCACCGCCAGCCCGGCTTCGAAGGCACTGGCCTGTATTTCAAGGCGTCGGCGGATCTGTTCCGTGGAGAAATAGTCGGTGGTGCGGATCGGTGACCACGGCGCGAGGTGACGTTGATTGCGCTGGTAGAACGCGCTTTCCAGCGGCGCTTGATCCGGGTCGAGTACCGCGAGCGTGAGGCGTTGACAGGGCAGGGTCAGCAGCGGCATCGGGTGCTCCGGGTCTCGGGATTGATCACCAGAATTGCCCGGTGGGCGGGAAAATACAAATCGCCGCCAAATTCCGGACAAAAAAAAGCCCGCAGGAGCGCGGGCGAACCGTAGTTTCTTGAATGAGCGAGGCCAATGTACACGGCCATCACCGCCGCCGGGGTGAAGAAAAGTTCATGTCGATGAACGACTTGCGTCATCGACGAGCGGTCGTTTTTCAGTGCACGACAGGCGCCGTCGTACGGGGCACCAGATTCACTGGATCAAGGTTCTCCACGGCGCGATTGACCAGCATTTCGGTCATGATCGACAGCTGCCGGATCGCCAGCAAGCGGCTGCGCTGAGAGCCTGTGAAATCATCGGCGATGTTCGCCGTCATCATGTTGAGCGCCGCCAGGGTTTCACAGGCATGGGTCAGCAGAGTGGCCGTGTCCACGTCGGTGCGCACGGAGAAAATCTCGTTGAACGGCAGGGTGCGACGCGGCTTTCTCACGTATTCCTGAGGCTGGGCAAGCACAGCCGGTTCTTTCGATTCGGTTTCGTGAGACGGTGTTTGATCAGGCAGGCTTCGGGTGTCTTTTTTCATGACGAGGCTCCATGGTTTCAGGCTCCCGGCGAATTCCTTTGGTAAACCATCTGCCGGGTTGCAGCGGAGCGCGAAGACTAGCGTTTGGAAGCATCTTGAACCAGTTCATGAAAGTCGACGCGGGTTGCGGGAAATTTCCTAGGACGGTGGGTGGGCGGAACTGCAGATGCGACAATGCCCGCACTGGGAGGGTCTTGTCGTTTGAGAGTTGGTGGGACGGGGTAATTTGAAAAAATTCGGTATCTATATTTTTACTAGTTAATCATTTATTGGTAAATATTCTTGGGTACTAGGTGAAATGCTGGGTGGTCTGGCTTTCGATGGACTGCGATTTTTTAACTTCTTCCCCAAAAAGGAATCGGGATCGAATCTATCAAGCAAAAGATCGTGCTGTTGGTTTGCCCCTGCGCGTACGATGTCCCCACACGCATTCACATTCAATGTTGCGATACGTATGTCCACCTCTGCGATCTGCCCCTAGCTCGATCAGCAGGCACCTTGGCCAAGTAAGCTTTCAGTCAGCTTCAACGCAGAAGGGGAGCAGCTTTTCGCAGGAGCCTTCAGATGTGCGGTGTCGGTGACGTCTTGGGATTTATCGTTAAAACGAAGATCGACACCAACAATGATCTTGAGAAAGTTTCATTTGGATTAACTCGCCCAGGTTTGCGACGTGCAAAAAACTGGGGCTGAGTACGAAATATCGAGCAACCCCCACCCAACCTCATAGGGCAGATCCTCACACTGGCAGTGGAAAAAGCAAGAGAAGCGGTTTCGGCATTCATCCACACGGCAGGCGGTTTCACTGTGTCATCAAGCCGCGAAAGTCAGCGTGTTTTTGTGGGTATGCTATTGATTGTAGGGGGTAAAGAAGGCCTACGGCAGTATATCTAATTGAAGGGAGCACATAGAATGAGCGTCCTTGTGCCAACGTCGGCTCGACACGCACATAACACGATTCAGGTCAGGTCCGAATGCTTTGGAAAGATCATGAAAACCGTATGAAACAGGATAAGCAGTATGACCAGTACCCAACAACGTAACGCCCTACAACGTCAGATCTGGGCCATCGCCAATGACGTGCGTGGCGCCGTCGATGGCTGGGACTTCAAGCAGTACGTGCTTGGCACCCTGTTCTACCGTTTCATCAGCGAGAACTTCGTTGACTACATTACCGGCGGCGACAGCGCGGTTGATTACGCGGTGATGGAGGATGATGACCCGCTGATCGCCTCCGCCAAAGATGACGCCATCAGGACCAAAGGCTATTTTATTGCCCCAGCCAGCTGTTCAGCAACGTGGTCGCCAAGGCCAGCAGCAACGACAGCTTGAATACCGATCTGGCGCGCATCTTTGCCGCTATTGAGAGCTCGGCCAACGGCTACGCCTCCGAGCAGGACATCAAGGGCCTGTTCGCCGATTTCGATACCACCAGCAACCGCCTAGGCAATACCGTCGCCGACAAGAACAAGCGCTTGGCGGACGTGCTCAAGGGCGTGAGCAAGCTGGAGTTCGGCAGCTTCGATGCCAGTCACATCGACCTGTTCGGCGACGCCTACGAGTTCCTCATCTCCAACTATGCGGCCAATGCCGGCAAATCCGGCGGCGAATTCTTTACCCCGCAGCATGTGTCCAAGCTGATCGCCCAGTTGGCGATGCACAAGCAGACCAGCGTCAACAAAATCTACGACCCGGCGTGCGGCTCCGGCTCGCTGCTGCTGCAGGCGAAAAAGCATTTCGACGCCCATGTCATTGAGGATGGGTTCTTCGGCCAAGAGGTGAACCATACCACCTACAACCTGGCGCGGATGAACATGTTTCTGCACAACATCAACTATGACAAGTTCAACATCCAGCTCGGCGACACGCTGCGCGCTCCGCACTTCGGGGACGACAAACCCTTCGACGCCATCGTCTCCAATCCGCCGTATTCGGTGAAGTGGATCGGCGACGACGACCCGACGTTGATCAATGACGACCGTTTTGCCCCAGCCGGCGTGCTGGCGCCCAAGTCCAAAGCCGACTTCGCCTTTGTGCTGCATGCTTTGAGTTACCTGTCTGGCAGGGGGCGCGCGGCCATCGTCTGCTTCCCCGGCATTTTCTACCGGCGCGGCGCTGAACAGAAGATCCGCCAATACCTGTTGGACAACAACTATGTGGAAACGGTGATCTCGCTAGCGCCCAACCTGTTCTTCGGCACCACCATCGCCGTGAACATTCTGGTGCTGGCGAGAAACAAGACCGACACCACAACCCAGTTCATCGACGCCAGCGCGCTTTTCAAGAAGGGCACCAATAATAACTTGCTGGAAGACGCGCATATCGAGCGCATCATGCAGGTGTTCGATAGCAAAGAGAATGTCGATCACTTCGCGCAGTCGGTGCCGTTGGAAAAGGTGGCCGCCAACGATTACAACCTGTCGGTTAGTAGTTATGTGGAAGCTAGGGACACTCGTGAAGTGGTGAGCATTGCCCAGCTCAATTTAGAGCTGAAAAAGACAGTCGCCCGGATTGCTCAGCTTCGGTCTGAGATTGATGCAATCGTCGCAGAGATCGAAGGTGAGGAGGCTGAGGCATGAGTAACATTAGTTTCATGGACAGCCTGTTGGATGGGGTGGCAGTGGAGTGGAAGGCGCTGAGCGAGCTCGGCGAGTTAGTTCGCGGTAGCGGCTTGCAAAAAAAGGATTTCACCGAAAAAGGTGTGCCAGCTATCCACTATGGCCAGATCTACACTCATTACGGTTTGTCCACGTCTAAAACAAAATCGTTTGTATCACCTTATTTGGCTAGGCAATTAAGAAAAGTCAATCAGGGGGATGTGGTAATTACCAATACAAGCGAGAACCTTAAGGATGTGGGGAAGGCTCTTGTTTATCTTGGAGAGCAACAGGCTGTAACAGGAGGCCACGCAACCATCTTGAGGCCTGGCAGTTGCTTGCTCGGTAAATACTTTGCCTATTTCACCCAGACGAGCGAGTTTTTTGGTGAGAAAAGAAAGTACGCAAAGGGAACAAAAGTAATCGACGTATCTGCCACTGATATGGCAAAGATTCGGATTCCCATTCCCTGCCCAGACAATCCCAAAAAATCGTTAGAAATCCAGTCCGAAATCGTGCGTATGCTCGACACCTTCACTGAGCTTACCTCCGAGCTTACCGCCGAGCTAACCGCCGAGCTTAGCATTCGCGAAAAGCAATACAACTACTACTGTAACCGGTTGTTGAGTTTTGAAGAGCAAGAGTTGGAGTGGAAGACGCTTGAGATGATCACAACAAGCATTGCTTCGGGACGAAATAAGGTTCGAACTACCGAGGGCGCTGTTCCAGTCTATGGATCTACAGGCCTGATCGGCTTTACAAATGAAGCAGCCTACTCGGGCAATGTGCTTCTTGTTGCTCGCGTCGGCGCAAATGCTGGGCGAGTTAACGCAGTCGTCGGTAGTTTTGACGTGTCTGATAACACGCTAATAGTTCGACCCAATGAGGCGTGGAACGTACGCTTTGCTTTTCATCAGTTAGCGCACATGAACTTGAACCAATACGCGGTAGGTGCTGGGCAGCCGCTGGTGACGGGCGGCCTCCTAAAGAGCTTGAAAGTCCAACTTCCGCCAATGAGTGAACAAGAGCGCATTGCCACAGTTCTGGACAAGTTAGATACTCTCACCAACTCTATCAGCGAAGTTCTGCCCCGCGAGGCCGCGCTCCGACAGAAGCAATACGAGTACTATCGCGACCTGCTGCTGGGCTTCCCAAAACCGGAAGAGATTACAGCTTAATATGAATAACACGCTGACCGAGATTGCCCAGCAACTGAAAGACGCCAACGGGAAGGTGCAACTGATCTACGCCTTCAACGGTACGGGCAAGACGCGCCTGTCGCGTGAGTTCAAGCAACTTATTGCGCCTAAGACCGATGGCGTAGTGGGCGATGAGGAAGTAGGCGAGCCTGAACTATCACGCAACAAGATTCTCTATTACAACGCCTTCACCGAAGACCTGTTCTATTGGGATAACGATCTGGTGGGTGATGCCGAGTACAAATTGAGGATTCAGCCCAATTCTTATACCAGTTGGCTGCTGACGCTACTCAAGGATCTGGGGCAAGATGGAAATATCATTCATTATTTTCAGCGTTATGCGAACGACAAGCTAACGCCGCATTTCAGCGCTGATTTTGATGAAGTCACCTTCTCCCTAGAGCGCGGTAACGAGGAGCATTCCCCTCATATAAAGCTTTCCAAAGGCGAAGAGAGCAATTTTATTTGGAGTGTTTTCTACACCTTGCTGGATCAGGCGGTAACGATTTTAAATCTTGCCGAGCCGGGCGAGCGCGAGACTGGCGCCTTTGATCAGCTGGAGTATGTCTTCATTGACGACCCCGTCAGCTCCCTCGATGAAAACCATTTGATTGAGCTGGCAGTCAATCTGGCCAGTCTGATCAAATCAAGTCAGTCCAATCTGAAGTTCATCGTTTCGACGCACAACCCACTGTTCTATAATGTGCTCTTTAATGAACTGAATGGCAAGACCTGTTACATGCTGGAGCGGTTTGAAGACGGCAGCTTTGTGCTTACTGAGAAACGCGGCGACTCCAACAAGAGCTTTTCCTATCACCTGCACCTGAAGCAAACCATTGAGCAGGCGATTGCTGAAAACAAGGTTGAACGGTTTCATTTCACCTTGCTGCGTAACCTCTACGAGAAAACAGCCAGCTTTCTTGGCCACCCAAAGTGGTCCGACCTTTTGCCTGATGACAAGCAGCTTTATTTGAGCAGAGTTCTCAATTTCACCAGCCACAGCACGCTATCGAATGAAGCGATCGCCGAGCCAACGCCCGCAGAGAAAGCGATGGTCAAACTGTTACTCGACCACTTGAATAGCAGCCATCGATACTGGCAACAGGAACAACAAAATGCTTGAGTACAGCAAGGTCATCGCTGAATCTAACAACTTCATCGTCCTGGATAAATACGCCAAGGAATGGAAAGTTGCCGAGAGCTACCAGAGTGAAGGCGATCTGGAGCGCGAGTTCATCCAGGATCTGGTCAATCAGGGCTATGAGCATTCCACCGGGCTGAAGACGATGCCGGCGCTGATGGCCAATGTGCGCACGCAGTTGCAGGCGCTGAACAGAGTCGAATTTTCCGAGGCCGAATGGGAGCGCTTCGTGGAAAGCTGGTTGGACAAACCCAGTGACAACATCCTCGACAAGACCCGCAAGGTTCACGATGACCATGTACATGACTTCGTGTTCGATGACGGGCGCATCCAGAATATTTACCTGCTGGACAAGAAGAACCTGGCCCGCAATAAGATGCAGGTTATCAAGCAGTTCGAGCAGGCGGGCAGCCACGCCAACCGCTATGACGTGACGATTCTGGTCAATGGCCTGCCGTTGGTGCAGGTGGAGCTGAAGAAGCGTGGCGTGGCGATCCGCGAAGCCTTCAATCAGGTGCACCGCTACAGCAAGGAGAGCTTCAACACCGCGCATTCGCTGTTCCGGTATCTGCAGCTGTTCGTGATCTCCAATGGCACCGATACGCGCTACTTCGCCAACACCACCCAGCGCAACAAGCATAGTTTTGACTTCACCATGAACTGGGCGCAGGCGGACAACAGCCCGATTAAAGATCTGAAGGATTTTACCGCGACCTTCTTCCAGAAGCGCACCCTGCTCGATGTACTACTCACCTATTCGGTGTTCGACGTCAGCAACACCCTGCTAGTGATGCGCCCGTACCAGATTGCCGCTACCGAGCGCATCCTATGGAAGATCCGCAGTGCCTGGCAGGCCAAGCGCTGGAACAGCGCTGAGGGCGGCGGTTTTATTTGGCACACTACCGGCTCAGGCAAGACGCTGACCAGCTTCAAGGCTGCGCGTTTGGCCACCGAGCTGGAGTTCATCGACAAAGTGTTCTTCGTTGTGGATCGCAAGGATCTGGATTACCAGACCATGAAAGAGTACCAGCGTTTTTCACCCGACAGTGTCAATGGCTCAGAGAGCACGGCGGGCCTCAAGCGCAACCTGGATAAGGACGACAACAAGATCATCGTCACAACCATCCAGAAGCTTAACAACCTGATGAAGAGCGAAGGCGACCTGCCGGTGTTCCACCAGCAGGTGGTGTTCATCTTCGACGAGTGCCACCGCAGCCAGTTTGGCGAGGCGCAGAAGAATTTGAAGAGGAAGTTCAAGCGCTTCTATCAGTTCGGCTTCACAGGCACGCCGATCTTCCCAAAAAATGCACTGGGCGCCGATACAACCGCCAGCGTGTTTGGCCGCGAGCTGCATTCCTATGTAATCACAGATGCCATCCGTGACGAGAAGGTGCTCAAGTTCAAGGTTGACTACAACGATGTCCGTCCACAGTTCAAGGCTCTGGAAACCGAGCAGGACGAGAAGAAGCTCAGCGCCGCAGAGAACCGCCAGGCTTTGCTCCACCCCACGCGCATCCGAGAAATCTCGCAGTATCTGCTCACTCATTTTCGCCAGAAGACCCATCGTGTACAGGGAGCAAACAGGGGCTTCAATGCCATGTTCGCGGTGAGCAGCGTCGATGCCGCCAAGGCGTACTACGAGACACTGCAAAAGCTGCAGGAAGGCAGCGACAAGCCGCTGCGCATCGCAACCATCTTCTCCTTCGCCCCCAATGAAGAACAGGACGCCATTGGTGACATCGTCGATGAGAGCTTCGAAGTGTCGGCGATGGACAGCACCGCTAAAGAGTTCCTGAGCGCGGCGATTGCTGACTACAACGCGCTTTTTAAAAGTAGTTTTGGCGTGGACAGCAAGGGTTTCCAGAACTACTACCGCGACCTGGCCAAGCGCGTGAAGGAACAGGAAATCGACCTGCTGATTGTGGTCGGCATGTTCCTGACCGGCTTCGATGCGCCAACGCTCAACACGCTGTTCGTCGACAAAAACCTGCGCTATCACGGCCTGATCCAGGCCTATTCACGCACCAATCGTATCTTCGACGCCACCAAGACTTTCGGCAATATAATCACCTTCCGCGATCTGGAGCAGGCTACGGTCGATGCCATCACGTTGTTCGGCGACAAGAACACGCGCAACGTAGTGCTGGAAAAAAGTTACAAGGAGTACATGGAGGGCTTCACCGACACGCTGACCGGCGAGGCGCGGCGTGGCTTCATGGATGTGGTTGCGGAGCTGGAGCAACGTTTTCCCGACCCGGCCAACATCATCAAGGAATCGGAGAAGAAAGACTTCGCCAAGTTGTTTGGTGAGTACCTACGTGTGGAAAGTGTGCTGCAGAACTACGACGAGTTTGCGGCGCTGAAGGCGCTGCAAACGGTCGATATTAGCGACCCGCAGGCCGTGGAAGCATTTAAGCTCGAACACCACCTGGATGACGAGAAGGTAGCCGAGCTGCAGACCATCCGCCTACCTGCCGAGCGTAAGGTGCAGGACTATCGCTCCACCTACAATGACATCCGCGATTGGCTGAGGCGCGAGAAAGCGGGCAACGAAGCAAGCGAGTCCACTATCGATTGGGACGATGTGGTTTTCGAAGTGGACCTGCTCAAGTCTCAGGAAATCAATCTGGATTACATCCTTGAGCTCATCTTCGAGAAGAATAAGAAGGTCAAGGACAAGGCGGTGCTGGTCGAGGAGATGCGCCGGGTAATTCGAGCTAGCCTGGGCAACCGAGCCAAAGAAAGCCTGGTGGTGGATTTCATCAACCAGACCGATTTGGATCGAATTGATGACAAGGCTAGCGTGATCGATGCTTTTTTCACTTTCGCCCAATCAGAGCAGCGGCGCGAGGCCCAAGAGCTGGTCAGCGATGAGGAGTTGAATGAAGTGGCGGCTAAGCGCTACATCGCCACTTCACTGAAGCGGGAGTTTGCTAGCGATAATGGAACTGAGCTCAGTTCCGTTTTGCCTAAGATGAGTCCACTTAATCCGGCTTACTTGGCAAAAAAACAAAGGGTCTTTCGCAAAGTTGCTATTTTTGTCGATAAATTCAAGGGGGTTGGAGGGCAAATTTAATGGGCGTCCTGTTAGGGTTGGCACCCATCCCTAAATTGGTTGTCAACAATTTCCGCAGCCGCCAGTGGCACGAAACCGTTGTGCGGATAAGGCCGTGGCCAGTTATGAGGTATCGACACCCATGTCCTGCTCAGTCAAAACCTTCTTCAGGCTACGAAACAGCTGCTCTATCGGTAGGGAGTAGCAGTTTTTTCGGTCTGCTCATGCTTTGGGTCATCCGATAGCGCCACAGTTGCTGGCGTAAATTACGCCTGCCGTATTGGCTTCCCTGATTGCTATGAAACAGGACGTCTCTTGGCCTGCGACGCATTTCAAAAGCCCTGTCGAGTGTTTGGATGACCAGATCGATATCGCCCAGCCCTGCATCCGTTTCCAGTGGCCCTTTGCCCAGATATAGGTGATGTCAGCGCACTAAGTCGTGTTCGGTGTTGCCACGGCGTACTGCTGATAGAGGAGGTCGGGAGTTCCGGGCATTCAGCCGGGGCTTTCTTACACACATGAGAACCAATTTCTGCTGATCAACCGCTGCTTCTTCATTAATCCTCTGATCTGGAAGTGTCCCACCTCGACGCCCTCATTCCGGAGCATGGCCACGATACTAAAACGACCGGCAGAGCTATGGCATTATCTGGCCGCTATAGTCGTGCTTTTCGTTCACACAAACGCCCACCATTGCTACAGTCTCACTTCGAATTCATGGAAATAACGAGTGTCAGCATGCCAGCGATGTGGATGATTCGAGGTGACGGCGGCCGTCTCTATGACGATTTCAGAGATCGCAATATGGCGGCGATTGGTTGGGCTCAACTAGCCCCTGAGGCCAAGCCAGGTGTTTCTCGGAAGGCGTTGATTCAGGCCTATAAAGACCTCCAGCCAGGGATTAAGGACGGGAGTGCCGTATCTGGTGCTTCACAGGTATTTCGTTTCGTTAACGAAATCAGCATTGGCGATACGGTCGTTACGTATTCTCCCGCGAACCGAACGTATCTGGTCGGTCGCTTCACTGGCGAATGCCAGCTTCGCCCAGATCTGGCGGATGATGGGATGTCTTTAACTCGGTCTGTTGAGTGGTTCCCAGAGGAAGTTGATCGCGACAAGCTAACTGGCGCGAGCAGAAACAGTCTGGGATCAACACTAACCGTATTTAATGTTGCAGAGGATGCTCAGAAGGAATTGCTGGCCCTCGCTACTGGTAAAAACGTCTCCGCTACGCCGAAAGATCTTATTGAAGACCCAGAGGCTCTGGAAGACCCGTTGAAAGATGTTCAAGAGATTGCCTTTGAGAGGATCAAGGACCAAATCAACAGTCTGGATTGGGCTGAAATGCAGGAGCTGGTAGCCGGGATTTTGCGAGCTATGGGTTACAAGACACTCGTATCCCCGGCCGGTGCTGACAGGGGGAAAGACATCATCGCTTCCCCTGATGGTTTTGGATTTGAACCGCCACGCATTGTTGTGGAGGTTAAACATCGAAATGCCCGGATGGGGAGTAGTGAGATTCGTAGCTTCTTGGGCGGTCGGCACAAGGATGATCGCGGGCTGTATGTCAGCACTGGCGGGTTCACCAAGGAGGCGCTTTATGAGGGAGAGAGGGCCCATGTCCATCTGACAATGTGGACGCTGGATGAACTGGCTCGCACTCTGATGGCCCATTACCCGGCTACTGATCCGGAGACCAAGCGATTGGTGCCGTTGAGCTATTTTTACATGCCTGCGTAAAAAGCCTCGTTGGCCGAAAAAGCAGGTGCTGATTTGAAGTTCCCAAATCAGCACCGAATCGCAGACACAAAAAAGACGTCCATGGACGTCTTTTTTGTCTATTTGGTGGAGCCGGGGGGATTTGAACCCCCGTCCGCCAGTACTCCGCTGTCGGTACTACATGCGTAGCCGTGTCTATTAAGTTAACCCTCAGCGACCCGACGGGCAGGGTGCTTTGGGCGAGTTGTGTAAGTTTTAGCCGCTTCGTCCACAACGTACTGCACGGCGATTCTGTTCTATATGACAATCATTTTGGGTTTACAGACATCCCCTGATGATTGCTGGACCCGAAGGTACCAGGAGTGCATGTCAGCTGCAATTAAGCAGCGAGAGCAGCACCGTATTGGTCGTCATTGGCAACTATAAGTAGTTGCAACAGTGGATTTACGACTTCTGTTACCAAGTCGGCATGCACCTAGAGTTTCGCAACCGGCGTCGAATCCTAAACGGCCCCGAGCCTGGTGCTCTGTGGATCTTGTGAGCAACAAGCCTGCGCAGTGTACGCCAAACGGCTCACAAGGCCAACCCGAAGGTTGGCCTGAGCTTCGATCAGTTGTTGGTTCCGCTGGATTTGCGGATTTCCAGAATGGTTTGCTGGGTTTCAGCCACGCATTCGTCGATCTTGCCCTGGGCCTTGAGTGCCTGGGCCTTCTGCACACTGGCTTCTACCCGTTGATTCAGGTCGGGTGATGCCATTGCCTGCGCCTTGGCGTTGTTGATGGTTTGCAGATTGGCATCACACAGGTCAGCGGGCTTGTCGGCAGCGAACGAAGCCGACGCCATCATCGAGGCAGTAACGAACAGACCTAACAGTACAGAACGTTTCATATGAATCTCCTTGAACTGAGGGATCCAGACTTCGCTGGCCGTCAGGACGGGCAACCGAATGGAGGACAAGCCCCGATTGTTCGGGGCCTGTTCTGTGGACTGCGGTCGCTCGCAAGGGTTCTATTTTTCTTCAGACGGCAGTTGCGGGGGCTTTGGCTCGGGTCACCCGATCCACCAGATACACTAGGCCGTGGTAGTCGATTCCACCGTGTTGCGTCAGACCGATCTCACAGGTGCGGCTGGTGGAAATCCCCTCGCTGCACTGTTGCACCGCATCCTTGAGCGTTCGCAGTGAGTGGCTGTTGAGCTCCGGTGTGGTGAAACCCTTGTCGCCGGCGAACCCGCAGCAGTGAATGCCTTCCGGGATCACCACCGTCTTGCTGCATTTGCGCGCCAGGGCTATCAGCGCCTGGCTTTCCCCGAGATGCTGAGTGCTGCACGTCACGTGAACGGCAATCGGTGCTTCCTGCGGGGTGAAGTCGAGCCGATCCATCAGATGCGTACGAATGAATCGCACAGGGTCATACAGATCCAGGCGAACATTTCCCACGTCCTGCACCAGCCGCAACGTGCAGGGGCTGGTGTCGCAATAGATCGGATCGAGCCCGCCGCGACTGGCCTGGAGCAATGCGCCAATCAGCTCCTGACGCTTGTGCTCGGCCTGCTCGGCATAGCCCTTGGACGCGAAAGGCTGGCCGCAGCAGAGGTTGTCCAGATTGTCCGGGAACACCACCTGATAACCGGCCTTTTCCAGCAGCCCACGGGTTTTGTCGTACAGCGACATCTGCTCCTTGTCGCCCGCTGCCGGTCCCATCACCCGCGAGACGCAGGCTGCCAAGTACACGACGCGCGGGCGCTCGTCAGACACGGCCGGGCTGAAGCGAATGGCTTTTTCCGGTTGCGGCATCGCGTTGGTCCACAGCGGCACCTGACCTTTGGACAGCCGCGTCAGGGTCGCCGACAGCTTCGCCAGTCGCGGTGCACCCAACAACATCCGCGCACCGTTGGCCACATGCAGGGTGAAACGCGCACCTTGCAGGGTGGTGGCGAAATTTCCTTCGATCAAGTTGGCGGTTTTCGTATGCGTGGCGTGTCGTACGCGAAGCTTTTTCACCAGCTCGCCGGTGTTGATGCCTACAGGGCAACGTTGCGCACATAAACCGGTTGCCGCGCAGGTATCGATGCCTTGGTAATCGTAGGCTTTTTCCAGTTCGGTGGTGTCGATCCCGGCGCGTTTTCGCGCCTGGATATCGCGCCAGATCACGATGCGCTGGCGCGGGCTCAGGGTCAGGCCTTTCGAAGGGCAGACCGGCTCGCAGAAGCCGCACTCGATGCATTTATCCACAATCTCGTCAGCCGCCGGCAGCGGTTTCAGGTGCTTGAGGTGGATCTGCGGATCTTCGCTGAGCACCACGTCCGGATTGAGAATGCCGTTGGGGTCGAGCAGGCGTTTGAGCTGCCACATCAATTGATAGGCGTCGCTGCCCCATTCGAGTTCGACGAAGGGCGCCATGTTGCGTCCGGTGCCGTGTTCCGCCTTCAGCGAACCGCCAAACTCCACGGCCACCAGTTGCGCCACGTCGTCCATGAACGCCTGATAGCGTGCGACTTCTTCCGCGCTGTTGAAGCCTTGGGTGAAGACGAAGTGCAGATTACCTTCCAGCGCGTGTCCGAAAAGGATCGCTTCGTCGTAGTTATGTTTGTCGAACAGCTCGATCAGACGGTTCACGCCGATCGCCAGTTGCTCCACCGGGAAGGTGACGTCTTCGATGATCACCGTGGTGCCGGTCTTGCGTACGGCGCCGACGGCGGGGAAGGTGTCTTTGCGGATCGCCCAGAGGCGGGCGTTTTCGACCGGGTCTTCGGTGAAGTCGACCTGCTTTTCCACCGGGAAGCCATTGAGCGACGCCATGATCTGCGCCAGTTGTTCCTGCAGCAAAGTGGAAGAGGCAGCGCGGGATTCGATCAACAGCGCGCAGGCATTGTTCGACAGCTGCTGTACGAAAGCCGGCATGCCGGGTTTGTCCTGCACCGAGCGCAGGCTGCGGCGGTCGAGCAGTTCCACGGCGGACACCGGTTGGCTTTTCAGCACGGTGACGGCGTTGCAGCAGGTTTCCACATCAGGGAATACGATCAGCGCCGAGGCCTTGTTCGGATGGTCGACAACCGTGTCGTAAGTCACGGCGCTGATGAAACCGAGAGTGCCTTCGGAGCCGACCAGCAAGTGGCTCAGGATATCCACAGGCTCATCGAAATCCACCAGGGCGTTGAGCGACAGGCCGGTGGTATTTTTCAGACGGTATTTGTGGCGGATTCGCGCGACCAGTTCGGCATTGGCGCGGGTCTCGCGGCCCAAGCTCGCCAGGCGTTCCAGCAATTCACCGTGGCTGACTCGAAACGCCGCGACGCTGGCGGCATCTTCGGTGTCGAGGCGGGTGCCGTCGGCCAGCACCAGACGAATCCCGGCCAGCGTGTGATAGGTGTTTTGCGCGGTGCCGCAGCACATGCCGCTGGCGTTGTTGGCGACGATGCCACCGATTTTGCAGGCGTTGATCGAGGCGGGATCCGGACCGATCTTGCGTCCGAATGGCGCCAGCCATGCGTTGGCCTGGGCGCCGATGACGCCCGGTTGCAGGCGGATTTGCGTGCCTTGCCCTCGGATCTCCCGGGCGCTCCAGTTATCCCCAAGCACGATCAACACCGAATCGCTGATCGCCTGGCCGGACAGGCTGGTGCCGGCGGCGCGGAAGGTCACCGGGACCTGATCGCGCTGGGCCAGTTTCAGCAGCGCTACCACTTCATCTTCGGATTCGACGCGGATCACCAGTTGCGGAATCAACCGGTAGAAGCTGGCGTCGGTGCCGAAGGCCAGGGTCGACAGCGGATCGTCGAAACGCCGTTCGGCTGGAATCAGTTGCTGCGCATCTTGCAGGAAAGTCGCCGGTAAGGTCATTGGTCCTCCAGGATCAACACCACCAGGTCTTTCGGGCCGTGAGCGCCGTAAGCCAGGACTTGTTCGATGTCGGCGGTTTTCGACGGGCCAGACACCAGCAATGCATTGGTCGGCATGCCTTGCGCCCACTCGAATTCCTGCTGCACCTGATAGAAGTTGTCGCGGATCTGGCTGGCCTTGAGCAGGGCGAAATGCACCGGCGGTACCAGGCTCATCAGCCGTGGTTCTTCGCGGGTCGGCCACAGAATCAGGCTGCCGGTGGCGGCAATGGCGCCGAGGGTGCCGGTCAGGCTGGCCGGGGTGTCGTTGAACAACTCGGCTTTCCACTCTTCCATCGGTCGGTCGTAGGACTTCAGCGCCGGCAGATCAGGATTGTTCGCCCAGTGCTGTGTGATGCGCTGCCCGTGAGGTGTAGTCGGTGCGATCAGCAGGCTCGGCAACTGGCGGTCGCGCAGCAATTGCGCCAGCAGCGCTGGCCACCCATCAGCGGAACTCAGGTGGATTTCGGTGTGCACCGCTTCCATCAATTTGCGCAGTTGCGGGATCCGTTGTTCGGCGCTGTAGGTGTAAGGCTGGGTCACCAGATCGACGTCAAAGTTGTCGGCAATCGGTGTGGTGCCGGTCAGACTTTTCCTTAACTTGCCGAGGATATTTTGCTTGGCGCTCATCAACGGTCTCCTCGTTTGGCCAGGTGTTCGCGAGCCATGTCATGCAGTGAGCGGGCGGCGGGTTTCGGTGCGCTGTGATTCTGCGTCCACGGCCCGATGTTGTTCGGCGCCAGCGCGCGCAGGCGTGTGGCGAAAAACGCAAACAGTCGATAGAGGGTCGGCGAGCTGTTGAGCTTCGCCCAGGCGTTCCAGATGAAGCGTTCTTTGCGCGAATACTTGCTGCCCTGACCGCGCATCACTTGATGAGGACTGTCGGGGGCTTTGACGTTCTCTTCGCGCAGGCGACGCAGCAAGGCGGGGATCGGAATTTTCACTGGGCAGACTTCACCGCAGGCGCCGCATAACGAAGACGCGCTCGGGTGATCCGGCACTTTCGCCAGGCCGACCATGTGCGGGGTGATGATTTTGCCGATCGGGCCGGGGTAAACCTCGCCGTAGGTATGGCCGCCGACGCGGGTGTAGACCGGGCAATGGTTCATGCAGGCGCCGCAGCGGATGCAGTTCAACGTCTGGCGCAGTTCACTGTCGGCGAAAGCCTGGCTGCGACCGTTGTCGAGCAGCACCAGATGCACTTCCTGTGGGCCGTCGAGTTCATGTTCCTTGCGCGGGCCGGAGATCATGTTGACGTAGGTGGTGATCGGGATGCCCAGCGCCGAGCGGGTCAGCAATGACAGCAGCGGCACTACGTCGCGCAGGTTTTCCACGACTTTTTCGATACCGGTAACGGCGATGTGCACCGGTGGCACGGTGGTGGTCATGCGGCCGTTGCCTTCGTTTTCCACCAGCAGCAGGGTGCCGGTTTCGGCCACGGCGAAGTTGACGCCGGAGACGCCGATGTCCGCTTCGAAGAATTTCTGCCGCAGAACCCTGCGACCGATCTGAATGAGTTGGTCAACGTCCTTGGTGTATTCCACGCCAAGTTTGTCGTGGAACAAGGACGCGACCTGACCGGCATTCTTGTGGATTGCCGGCATGATTATGTGAGAAGGCTTCTCGTGGTCGAGCTGGACGATGTACTCCCCCATGTCGGACTCCAGACATTCAATGTCCCGAGCCTCGAGGAAATGGTTCATCTCCATCTCTTCGCTGACCATCGATTTGCCCTTGATCACTTGCCGCGCCTCGTGAGCGCGGATGATCGAAAGGACGATGCCATTGGCCTCGTCCACCGTTTCCGCCCAGTGCACTGTCACACCGTTGCGGGTCAGGTTCTGTTCCAGTTGCTCGAGCAGGTCGGGCAACTTGGAGAGCGCACGCGCCCTGATCGAGTTGCCCAGGGCGCGCAAGTGTTCTCTTTCGTGGGCATCGCTGAAAGCCGCTGCCCGCTTGGTCATCAGTGAATCCATCGCGGTGCGGAAGTTGTTCCGCAACTGCGAATCGCCCAGGGCGTTGTGCGCCCGGGTGCGGAAATCTTCTTCTACGGCAACCGTAGGAATAATCGTGGAAGTGCTCATCGCGCACCTCCGGTTCGTTGCCAGAGGAAGCTCGCCAGGTGTTGCCCGCGCAGCGCTTCCTGCTGTTTTTCCAGCGAGCCGTTGATGTTCATCAAGCAGCCGCAATCGGCACTGAGTACCTGATGCGCGCCGGATTCCTTCAACGCCCGGGTCTTGTCAGCCACCATCGCGCCGGAAATGTCTGGCATACGGACGCTGAATGTCCCACCGAAGCCACAGCATTCGCTTTCGTGATCGTGGTTGACCCGTTCCACGTTGCTCAACTGCGCCAACAACTCGCGGCCGTGCAGGTGGGTGTTCATTTCCCGTCGCGCCGAACACGAGGTGTGCAGCGCCACTTTGACCGGCTCGCCGCTGTCCTTGAGCTGCACCTTGCAGACGAACAGCAGAAACTCGGCCAGCTCATAGGTGCGGGCCGCGAGGGCCTGAACCTGTTTCAACGTTTCCGGCTCATCCTTGAACAAGTCGGCGTAATGCTCGCGGATCATCCCGGCGCAGGAACCCGACGGCACCACCACCGGATAGTCCCCGGCAAACAGCGCCAGTTGCGAGCGCGCCACCGTCCGTGCCTGCTCGGTGTAACCCGAGGTGTAGGCCGGTTGTCCGCAGCAGCTCTGCCCTTGCGGGTAATCGACCCGAATGCCCTCGCGTTCCAGCAAGTGGATCGCGTCCATCCCGGCTTCCGGATAGAACAGATCGACCACGCACGTGCCGAACAGGTAGACCCGCGACGGTTTCTCGCTGGGGTATTGCCGGGGTTCGGGCAGTGGCGGTGCGACGCGAGTGGCGTTGGGCACAGCGTTGTAAAAAAGCTCGCTCATCAGGCGTGTCTCCGGGTGGGCCCGGTTATCCGTCTGTTGAGGCTGCCGAATATAGAGCGCGTTGCTTTCAGCAGCCTTACAGACCGGGTTGTGAATTGCTGACGCCGGAATCACGAACCGGCGTCGGTTATTTCCATGTCGCTTGTAGTCTTAATGCACCAGCATGCCGGTAAACCAATAGGCCTGGGCCAACGTGATCAGGCCGACGATCGTGGCAAAGAATAGGCTGTGCTTGAGGGTGAAGCGGAACAGATCGGATTCCTTGCCCACCAGCCCGGTCGCGGCGCAGGCCACGGCGATCGATTGCGGGGAGATCATCTTGCCGGTCACGCCGCCGCTGGTATTGGCGGCCACCAGCAAGGTGTCGTTGACCCCGATCTGGTGTGCGGTGGTCGCTTGCAGCGAACTGAACAGGGCGTTGGACGAGGTATCGGAACCGGTGAGGAACACGCCGAGCCAGCCGAGGAATGGCGAGAAAAACGGGAACGCTGCGCCAGTTCCGGCAAGCACCAGAGCCATGGTCGAGGACATGCCGGAATAGTTGGTGACGAAGGCAAACGCCAGCACCATGCCGATCGACAGGATCGGCCAGCGCAGTTCGTAGAAGGTCTCTTTCAAAGTGGTCAGACCAGTTTTGAAATTGATCTTCAGCACCAGCATCGAGATCAGTGCGGAGAAGAAAATTGCCGTGCCGGTCGCGGAAATCGGGTCGAGTTTGAACACGGCCGGGATCGCTGTCGGAGCGGCGACGATCGGTGCAGTTTTGATCACCAGTTGATCGAGGTGCGGAATCGCGAAGTTGAACACCCAGGCGTACATCGAACCGCCGGCGGCGAACATGGCCTTGAAAGGCTTGAGGGTCCAGATGGTCACCAGCACGGTGAGGATCAGGAACGGCGACCACGCCTTGAAGATTTCCCCGAGGCTGTAGGGCGAAGCGACGGTGGTTCGCTTCTGGCCGAAACCGCCGACGCTGGCGGAGACCACCGAAGCGGATACGGCGCCGACGATGTGCTGGCCGGCGGCACGTTTCGGTTGCCAGACCTTCAGGAACAGGGTCAGCGAAATCAGACTGGCCAGGGCCGACGTGATGTCCGGCAGTTCCGGGCCGATGAAGTTCGAAGTGAAGTATTGGGTCACGGCGAAGCTCAGGCCAGCAACCAGTGCGGCTGGCCATGTTTCACGCACGCCGCGCAGGCCATCCATCATGAACACCAGCCAGAACGGCACGAACAGCGACAGCAGCGGCAGTTGGCGGCCGGTCATGGCGCCGATCTTGAACGCGTCGATGCCGGTGACTTGCCCGGCCACGATGATTGGAATCCCCAGTGCGCCGAACGCCACCGGTGCGGTGTTGGCAATCAGGCACAGGCCGGCGGCGTACAGCGGGTTGAAACCCAGGCCAACCAGCAGCGCAGCGGTAATCGCCACTGGCGCGCCGAAGCCGGCGGCACCTTCCAGGAATGCACCGAAGCAGAAACCGATCAGCAGCACCTGCAGGCGTTGGTCGTCAGTGATCGACAGCACCGAGCTGCGGATGACCTCGAACTGACCGCTCTTGACCGTCAGTTTGTACAGGAACACAGCCGCCACAATGATCCAGGCAATCGGCCACAGACCATAGGCGAAGCCATATCCGGCAGCGGCGAACGCCATGTCGACCGGCATCTGGAACGCGAAGATCGCCACAAGGATCGCCAGGGCGAGCGTGATGCTGCCGGCTACATGACCTTTGAGGCGGAACACCGCCAGAGCGAGGAAGAAGAACACGATGGGGATGACGGCCGCGAGTGCGGACACGCCGAGACTGCCGAGCGGGCTGTAGAGCTGTTGCCAGGTTTGCATATGGGGTGGCCCCTAATTGTTGTTGGTCAGGCACTGTCAGCGTTCTTGGTTAATTGGTAATACCAATTTACAATCGCTGTTGGCTAGGGTAAAAGCCTTGATGTCGGTGTGTCAATTTGCCGCCCTAAAACTTTTGTCGAACAACCGTACGGCGAGTCGGATTGCACCGGTTGTATTGGCGTCATCTGGCAGGTGTCGGCGCAGCGTCGATAGGCCAGAATAGAGAGCCCGGCGAGCGGTCGGGATGGTGGAGAGTTGAGTGATGGGGTTTGATCAGATACGTCAGCGCCGTTTGTCTGACGACATTGTCGAGCGACTGGAAGGGATGATTCTCGAGGGCACGTTGAAGTCTGGCGAGCGTCTGCCGGCCGAGCGGACTCTGGCGGAACAGTTCGGCGTTTCCCGGCCCTCGTTGCGCGAGGCGATTCAGAAACTGGCGGCAAAGGGTTTGCTGGTCAGTAAGCAGGGCGGCGGCAACTATGTTGTGGAAAGTCTCGGCTCGACGTTCAGCGATCCGCTGCTGCAATTGCTGGAAAGCAATCCCGAGGCGCAGCGCGATTTGCTGGAGTTTCGCCACACGCTGGAGGCATCGTGTGCCTATTACGCAGCATTGCGCGCCACGGATGTGGATCGTGAACGGCTGACGGCTGCGTTTGAAGAGTTACAGGACTGCTATTCGCGTCATGACGAAGTGAGCCGGGCGGAGGAGGGCGCGGCGGATGCGAAATTCCACCTGGCGATTGCCGAAGCCAGTCATAACGCGGTGTTGCTGCACACCATTCGCGGGCTGTTCGATCTGCTCAAGCGCAACGTCGTGACCAACATCGGTGGCATGTACAAGCAGCGCACGGAAACCCGCGACATGCTGATCACCCAGCATCGGGAGTTGTATCTGGCGATTATCGAGGGGCGCGCGGAACAGGCGCGTGAGGTGTCCAGCCGACACATTCTGTATGTGCAAGAAGTGCTGGAAGAGGTGCGTCAGGAAGTGCAGCGCATGGCTCGCGCCGAGCGACGTAAAGGGATGTAAAAAAGACCGCTCCCGTGCGAGGCGCGGGAACGGTCATTCAGGCAGAAGAATCAGTCTTCCTTGCCCTTGTTGCGCACCGCACGCTGCAACTCGCGACCGGCGTCGCGTTCGCGTTCGGTATCGCGCTTGTCGTATTCCTTCTTGCCCTTGCCGAGAGCGATCTCGCACTTGACCATGTGCTTGCTCCAGTACCAGGACAGGCACACGCAGGCGTAACCCTTTTGCTGCACGGCGGCGGCGAGCTTGTCCAGCTCGCGGCGGTTGAGCAGCAGCTTGCGGGTACGCACCGGGTCGGCAATGACGTGGGTGCTGGCGGTCATCAGAGGCGTGATGTGGCTGCCGAGCAACCAGGCTTCGCCATCCTTGAGCAACACGTAACTGTCGACCAGTTGCAGTTTGCTTGCCCGCAGACTTTTTACTTCCCAGCCGGCCAGGACCAGACCAGCCTCGAACTTGTGCTCGATGAAGTAATCGTGTCGCGCCTTTTTGTTTTGCGCGATGGTCCCTGTTGGGTGTTTCTTCTGTTTAGCCATAGGGGCGGCATTATATGGAGATAAACGGCTGTCGGCTACGGTGATGCTGCGTGCTTGAGCAGGTTGAGTGAATCCCGGACAATGCGGCCTCTTTTTCTAACGCTTGGGCGTGATAAACGATGTCGACAGACAAGGTTTCTGTCCACGGCAGTTGGGCTAGCCGCTGGGTTTTCATATTCGCCGCGACCGGTTCGGCCGTGGGATTGGGCAGCATCTGGAAATTCCCCTACATGGTCGGGGTCTACGGTGGCGGCGCCTTCGTGCTGATGTTTCTGGCGTGTATCGCGCTGATCGGCATCCCGGTAATGCTCGCCGAAACCCTGATCGGCCGCCGTGCCCGCCAGAGTCCGGCGAATGCCCTGAAGGTGCTGGCGCTGGAAGCGGGGCACTCGGGCAAGTGGTCGTGGGGCGCGTTCGCCGGGATGATCACGGCGTTGCTGATCCTGTCTTTTTACAGTGTGGTCGGCGGCTGGTCGCTGGATTACATCATTGATATGGGGCGCGGAGACTTCCAGGGCGCGACGGCCGATCAGGTCGGGGCGTATTTCGGTAATGTCATCTCCGATCCGTGGCGCCTGACACTTTGGCACACGGTTTTCATGCTGTTGTCTGCGGTAGTGATCGCCAAGGGCGTGGTCGCCGGGCTCGAACGCAGCCTGCGGATCATGATGCCGCTGCTGTTCGTGATGGTGCTGGTGCTGCTGGGTTACAGCATGACCACCGGGCATTTCATGGAAGGCGTGCATTTCATGTTCGACTTCCACCCGGAAAAAGTCCTCGACGGCTTGCTGCCGGCCATGGGCCACGCGTTCTTCTCCCTGAGCGTGGGCGTGGGCTCGATCATGATCTACGGCGCCTACATGACCAAGGAAGCCTCGCTGTCCGGCACGGTCGTCGGTGTGGCGCTGCTCGATACCTTTGTTTCGCTGGTGGCCGGTCTGGCCTTGTTTCCGATTGTGTTCGCCGGTGGTTTGAACCCGAGCGAAGGCCCGGGGCTGATGTTTGTCAGCCTGCCATTTGCTTTCGGTAACGTGCTGTTCGGCCAGTTGATGGGCGTGGTGTTCTTCGTTCTGGTGGCCATTGCCGCCTGGAGCTCGGCGATCTCCCTGCTGGAGCCGATGGTCGCCTATCTGGTCGAGCGGACTAAAATCAGTCGTGCCTGGGTGACATTTTGGTTGGCGTTCACCTGCTGGTTCGTCGGATTGGGCACGGTGTTTTCCTTCAATATCTGGAAGGAAGCCAAATTTTTCGTGAACGATGGCGGGGTGTTCCATCTCTACCAATGGGGTGCGGCCGGTGGCCTGGACTTCTTTGGGGTGATCGACTTCTTCACCTCGCGGATCATGTTGCCGCTCGGCGGGCTGTGCTTCGTGCTGTTTGCCGGTTGGGTGATGGGGCGTGAGGCGGTGCGTGATGAATTGTCGATTCGCAGCCCGGCGCTGTTCGCCCTGTCTTTGTTCTTGATGCGCTATGTGGCGCCCATCGGCATTCTTGTAGTGTTTGCCGCCCAGCTCTGGAAGTGACGCTTACATGACGACACATATTCAACGATCGGCGCTGCTGCCTTACCCGGCGCAATTTCTCTACGACCTCGTCAATGACGTGGCACGTTACCCGGAATTTCTGCCGTGGTGCTCGTCTGCTGAAGTCCTGGAAAGCTCGCCTGAGCACATGCGCGCCAGTGTCGGCGTGGCCAAGGGCGGTCTTAGTCAGCACTTCGTGACGCGCAACACGCTGGTGCCGGGGCAGTCGATCGAGATGAACCTGGAGGAGGGGCCGTTCAATCAGCTGCACGGCGTCTGGGTGTTCAAGGCGCTTAACGAGAAGGCCTGCAAGATCAGTCTGGATCTGTCTTTCGACTACGCCGGGCCGCTGGTCCGCGCGACGCTCGGGCCTTTATTCAATCAGGCAGCCAATACGCTGGTGGATGCGTTCTGCCAGCGCGCCAAGCAGATGCATGGTTGAGCCGGTGATCGAAATCGAAGTGGTGTATGCGGTGGTTGATCGGCAGGTGTTGCGTGTAACCAGTGTTGCCGAAGGTACGACGGTGCGTGCGGCGCTGATGGCGTCCGGGATTGATGCTGAATTTCCGGAGCTGGATCTGAAGAGCTGTCCATTGGGGATCTTCGGCAAAGTGATTGCTGATCCGGATACTCGACAGGTTCAGGAAGGTGATCGCATCGAGATCTATCGACCACTGTTGGCTGATCCGAAAGAGGTGCGCCGATTGCGTGCCGCCAAGGCTGCCGAGGCTAAAGCCAGAAATCAGTGATGCGCTGATCTGCAGGCAATAAAAAACCCGGAATTTCCGGGTTTTTTATTGCGTCGCAAATTATTGCGGCGAGGTGTCCAGCGGTTCTGGCGTTGGAACCGGAACGGTTTCCACACCATCGACGTCCTTCTGGATCTGATCCAGCAAGGAGCCTGGCTTGGCCGGTTTTTCCGGTTTCGGCTGCTCGGCGTTTTCAGCAGGAGTGGTCACGCTGGTGCCACTGTCCTTGCCGAGAATGGCTTCATCACGGCTGACGCCCGGCATGAAGTCACCGGAGAGGCTGACAAGACGGTCATTCGAGTCGAAAATGACACTCATGCGTTCCTGCTGACGTTCACCGCCACCAGGTTGCAGGCTGTACAGATAATCCCAGCGGTTGGCATGGAACGTGTCGGCAAGCAGAGGGTTACCCATGATAAACCGTACTTGCGGCCGGGTCATTCCCGGGCGTAACTGGTCTATCATGTCCTGCGTGACGACATTGCCCTGCTGGATGTCGATTTTGTAAACCCCGGGGAATGAACAACCGGCGAGTGCGAGCAGTCCCACAAAGGTGAAACTGGTTAGCAAGAGCTTGGTGTTTTGCATCGGTGGGCGACTTCCACTATCTTGGCTGGGACAACGTAAACGCCGATCATACCCGCATTAAGAGAAGCTGCGAAGCAGCATCGCGAGAAAGCTGACCATGGTTGAAAATAGCGAACTACGCAAAGCCGGCCTCAAAGTGACCCTGCCACGGGTCAAGATCCTGCAAATGCTCGACTCTACAGAGCAGCGTCACATGAGTGCCGAGGACGTCTACAAGGCGTTGATGGAAGCTGGTGAGGACGTCGGTCTGGCCACGGTTTACCGTGTTCTGACCCAGTTCGAAGCGGCTGGCCTCGTGGTCCGTCACAACTTCGACGGCGGCCACGCGGTATTCGAATTGGCCGACGGTGGCCACCACGACCATATGGTTAACGTGGAGTCGGGCGAAGTCATCGAGTTCTTCGACGAAGAAATCGAAAAACTTCAGAAGGCGATCGTCGAGAAGCACGGTTACGAGATGGTTGATCACAATCTCGTACTGTACGTACGCAACAAAAAGTAAGCATGTCGCGCGAATTTCAGGTTCGCGAAACGAACGAAGGCGACCCAAGGGTCGCCTTCGTGCTTTCTGGCGTGCTTAAACCTTTGCGGTAACGACCATCTTTTTCGCGTGCGCCAAAGACTCTTTGGTCAGATCGATGCCGCCAAGCATCCGCGCGACTTCTTCTATACGGTCATTCTTGCACAGCTTCGAAACGGCCGTGTGAGTCGCCTGCTCGCCTCGAACTTTATGCACGAACAGGTGCTGATGCCCCTGAGCCGCGACCTGCGGCAAGTGCGTGACCGTCAGTACCTGTCCGCGATCCCCGAGGCGGCGCAACAACTGGCCGACGATTTCGGCCGTCGGACCGCCAATGCCCACGTCCACTTCGTCGAACACCAGCGTCGGTACACGAGAGGTCTGGGCGGTAATCACCTGGATGGCCAGGCTGATCCGTGACAGCTCACCGCCGGACGCCACTTTGGCCAGGGCCTTCAGGGGTTGGCCAGGGTTGGCGCTGACCAGCAGTTCAACCTGCTCCAGGCCATTGGGTTGCAGTTCGCTGCTGTTGTTGGCGCGCAATTCGATGGTGAAGCGACCGCCGGGCATGCCCAGGCGCTGTATCTCCTGCTCCACCGCGCTGGCCAGGCTGCCGGCCGCCTGATGACGCAGCTCGCTCAGTTCCCGGGCCTTTTCCTGATAGTGTCGGGCATAGGATGCGAGTTCTTCGGCAAGACGCTCGATGGATTCATCGTTGGCGTCGAGGGCTTCGATTTCGTCGAGCAGCTTCTGCTGCATCTCTGCCACTTCCGTCGGCTGAATGCGGTGTTTGCGTGCCAGTGTGTAGATGGAGTCCAGACGTTCTTCCAGATATTGCAGGCGCGCCGGATCGGCGTCGAAGTTGTCGAGAAAACGATTGAGCTCGCCGACGGCTTCTTCGACCTGGATCTGCGCGCTGGTCAGCAGGCTGCTCGCCTCACCCAGCGCGCCGACCGAATTGTTCACGCTCGACAGGCGATTGAGGCTGGCCGTCAGGGCATTCAGCACGTTGCCGGAATCGCTTTCGCTGCATTGCTCGACCACTTGTCGGCAGATGCCGAGCAGAGTTTCGGCATTGGTCAGGTTCTTGTGTTCCTGCTCCAGTTCTTCCAGTTCGTTTTCGCCGAGGCCGAGGTTTTCCAGTTCTTCGAGCTGGTAGCTGAGCAGTTGATGGCGTGCGCGCTGCTCGTCGCCGGAATTGGAAAGGCGCTCCAGCTCCTGGCGGGTCTGGCGCCAGCGCTGGGCGGCCAGGTGAACCTGGCGCGCCAGATCGGTGGCCCCGGCGTATTCGTCGAGCAGGCGCCGGTGGGTGTCGGTCTTGAGCAAGGATTGGTGTTCGTGCTGGCTGTGGATATCGATCAGCAGCTCACCGAGAGCCTTAAGGTCGCCGAGCGGGCAGGGCGTGCCATTTATATAGCCGCGTGAGCGACCTTCGGACGTGATGACCCGGCGCAGGATGCACGGGCCGTCGATTTCCAGGTCGCGTTCCGCGAGCCAGGCGCTGGCCTCGGGAATGTCGGCCAGATCGAAGGTCGCCAGGATATCGGCCTTGTCGGCGCCCGGTCGAACCACGCCGCTGTCGGCGCGATCACCGAGCGTCAGGCCCAGGGCGTCGAGCATGATCGACTTGCCGGCGCCGGTTTCCCCGGTAATCACGCTCATGCCGCGATCGAGTTCGAGATCGAGATGTTCAACGATGGCGTAGTTGTGTACGGACAGGTGCACCAGCATAAAGGCCGCTCCCAGGCTTCAGGTCTGGTTATTTATACAGTGTTTTGTTTCGAGCTGACAATGCCCTCGCTCAGGTCGATGGGGATGATCCGATCAAATGCCTATCGCGCCAGGGAATGGCAATGCAGCACTTTTTTGTAGGGTTAATCGTTGTCAGCCCTTGAAGCCTGATTTTGCGGCCCCATATATCGGGGCAGAAGCGCGAATCGAACTCGCGGACGATATTGAAAGGAGAATTCTATGGCTGACGAACAGACAGTGGATACGCAAAACCCAGAAGCCAATCAGGCGCCCGAGACTTCGGGTGATGACCTGGCGACCCGTGTACAAGTGCTCGAAGAGCAATTGGCCGCCGCGCAGGATCAATCGCTGCGCGTAGCTGCCGATCTGCAGAACGTCCGCCGCCGTGCCGAGCAGGATGTCGAAAAGGCGCACAAGTTTGCGCTGGAAAAATTCGCCGGCGATCTGCTGCCGATCGTCGACAGCCTGGAGCGTGGTCTCGAGCTGTCGAGCCCTGATGACGAAAGCATCCGTCCGATGCGCGAAGGCATCGAGCTGACCCTGAAAATGTTTCACGACACCCTCACGCGCTATCAGCTTGTCGCTGTAAGCCCGCAGGAAGGCGAACCGTTCAATGCCGTGGAGCATCAGGCGATGGCCATGCAGGAAAGTGCTGATCTGGAGCCGAACAGCATTCTGAAGGTGTTCCAGAAGGGCTACCAGCTCAACGGTCGCCTGCTGCGTCCGGCGATGGTCGTGGTCAGCAAGGCGCCGGCGCCAGTTTCGCCTTCGATTGACGAGAAGGCTTGAAATTAGCCGCAAGGCCCCCATTTACAAGTCAAGCGTTTAAGTATTACCGCAGTCAGCCACCACTGCTGCGGCAAAAAAATCCAAAGTTTCGGGAGAGTGAACATGGGCAAAATTATCGGTATCGACCTGGGGACTACCAACTCCTGCGTCTCCGTGCTGGAAAACGGCGTAGCCAAAGTTATCGAGAACGCCGAAGGCGCGCGTACCACGCCGTCGATCATCGCTTACGCCAACGATGGTGAAATTCTGGTGGGTCAGTCCGCCAAGCGTCAGGCTGTGACCAACCCGCACAACACACTGTTCGCGGTGAAGCGTCTGATCGGTCGCCGCTTCGAAGAAGAAGTTGTACAGAAAGACATCAAGCTGGTGCCTTACAAGATCGTCAAGGCTAACAATGGTGACGCCTGGGTCGAGGCCTCCGGCAAGCAGATGGCTCCGCCGCAAATCAGCGCCGAAGTCCTGAAAAAGATGAAGAAGACCGCCGAAGACTATCTCGGTGAGGCTGTGACCGAAGCGGTGATCACCGTTCCGGCGTACTTCAACGACAGTCAGCGTCAGGCGACTAAAGATGCTGGCCGCATCGCCGGTCTGGACGTAAAACGTATCATCAACGAACCGACCGCAGCTGCTCTGGCTTACGGTATGGACAAGGCCAAGGGCGATCACACCGTGATCGTTTACGACCTGGGTGGTGGTACCTTCGACGTTTCCGTGATCGAAATCGCCGAAGTTGACGGCGAGCACCAGTTTGAAGTTCTGGCCACCAACGGTGACACCTTCCTGGGCGGCGAAGACTTTGACATGCGCCTGATCGACTACCTCGTCGACGAGTTCAAGAAAGAGTCCGGCATGGACCTGAAGAACGATCCTCTAGCCCTGCAGCGTCTGAAAGAAGCCGCTGAGAAAGCCAAGATCGAGCTGTCTTCTTCGCAGTCGACCGACGTCAACCTGCCGTACATCACAGCAGATGCGACTGGTCCTAAGCACCTGAACGTGAAGATCTCTCGTGCCAAGCTCGAGTCGCTGGTCGAAGATCTGGTGAACCGTACCATCGAGCCGTGCCGTATTGCTCTGAAAGACGCCGGTATCGACGCCAGCAAAATTGACGACGTGATTCTGGTTGGTGGTCAGACTCGTATGCCACTGGTGCAGAAGGCAGTTACCGATTTCTTCGGTAAAGAAGCACGTAAAGACGTGAACCCGGACGAAGCCGTTGCCATGGGTGCTGCCATCCAGGGCGCCGTTCTGGCCGGTGACGTGAAAGACGTTCTGCTGCTCGACGTCAGCCCGCTGACCCTGGGTATCGAAACCATGGGTGGCGTGATGACCGCGCTGATCGAGAAAAACACCACGATTCCTACCAAGAAATCGCAAGTGTTCTCGACGGCCGACGACAACCAGGGCGCCGTGACCATTCACGTCCTGCAAGGCGAGCGCAAGCAAGCCGCACAGAACAAGTCCCTGGGCAAGTTCGACCTGGCCGACATTCCACCTGCTCCACGTGGTGTGCCGCAGATCGAAGTGACCTTCGACATCGACGCCAACGGCATCCTGCACGTAGGTGCGAAGGACAAGGCGACTGGCAAAGAGCAGAAGATCACCATCAAGGCCAACTCTGGTCTGTCGGATGAAGAAATCCAGAAGATGGTGCGCGACGCCGAGCTGAACGCCGAGGAAGACCGCAAGTTCGAAGAGCTGGCCGCTGCCCGTAACCAGGGTGATGCACTGGTTCACTCGACTCGCAAGATGATCGCCGACGCTGGCGACAAAGTGACTGCAGAAGAGAAGACTGCAATCGAAGCGGCTGTGGTTGCCCTGGAAGCTGCCGTCAAAGGCGACGACAAGGCTGCCATCGACGCCAAGGTTGAAGAGCTGTCGAAAGTCTCTGCACCGGTTGCTCAGAAGATGTACGCCGAACAGGCTCAGCCTGCTGAAGGCGCAGCACCGCACGACGAGAAAGCTGAAAAGGCTGACGATGTTGTCGATGCCGAGTTCGAAGAAGTCAAAGACCACAAGTAAGTTGTTGGTCGCCCGGTTGACTGCCTTGCGGCGGTGACTGGTAGGATGTCGCCGCGCGGGAGCTTGCTCCCGCGTTGGCGTATCTGGAATACGCGAATTTTTACAGCATGCGACAAGGTTCGGGTGCTGGCGGTATGGCCGGGAATGCTCCTGCTTTTCGCGCCGCAAATACCGCATGAACCAAAGACCAGGATCGTTGAATTGACGTGAGTTGGGTCCGGGCCTGTATTGGGGCTCAACGAGTTTGGCGAAGCTCAGGAGGGGTTTGCCGAACGTCCTCAAGAGTATGAAGAACTTATGGCTAAGCGTGACTATTACGAAGTGTTGGGTGTTGAGCGCGGCTCAAGCGAAGCAGACCTGAAAAAGGCCTATCGCCGTCTGGCGATGAAGCATCACCCGGACCGTAATCCCGATGACAAAGCGTCGGAAGAACTGTTCAAAGAGGCCAACGAAGCCTACGAAGTGCTGTCCGATTCCAGCAAGCGTGCAGCGTACGACCAGTACGGTCATGCCGGCGTCGACCCGAGCATGGGTGGCGGCGGTGCAGGCTTCGGCGGTCAGAACTTCTCCGACATCTTCGGTGATGTCTTTAGTGACTTCTTCGGTGGCGGTCGCGGCGGTTCCCGTGGCGGCGCCCAGCGTGGCAGCGATTTGCGCTACACCCTGGAGCTGAACCTGGAAGAAGCGGTACGCGGTACCACCGTGAATATCCGCGTTCCGACACTGGTCAACTGCAAGCCTTGCGATGGTTCGGGCGCGAAGAAAGGCTCGTCGCCTTCGACTTGCCCGACTTGCGGCGGCATCGGTCAGGTGCGCATGCAGCAAGGCTTCTTCTCGGTGCAGCAGACCTGCCCGCGCTGCCATGGCCAGGGCAAGATCATTTCCGACCCGTGCGATTCCTGCCACGGTGACGGTCGCGTTGAAGAATACAAAACCCTTTCCGTCAAAGTGCCGGCCGGTGTCGATACCGGCGACCGCATTCGTCTGTCCGGCGAAGGCGAGGCGGGCACTCAGGGTGGCCCGACCGGCGACCTGTACGTGGTGATCAACGTCCGCGAACACGACATCTTCCAGCGCGACGGCAAGCACCTGTTCTGCGAAGTGCCGATCAGCTTCGTCGACGCAGCCCTGGGCGGCGAGCTGGAAATTCCGACCCTCGACGGTCGCGTAAAACTGAAGATTCCGGAAGGGACGCAGACCGGCAAGCAGTTCCGCGTACGCGGCAAGGGCGTTGCGCCGGTGCGTGGTGGTGGTGCAGGCGACCTGATGTGCCGTGTGGCCGTTGAGACCCCGGTCAATCTGAACCGTCGTCAGCGTGAGCTGCTGGAAGAGTTCCGCAGCTCCCTGGCGGACGACAACAGCCATTCCCCGAAAACCACTGGTTGGTTCGACGGTGTGAAGCGCTTCTTCGGCGATCTGTAAGGAGTCGGCATGCGACGTATAGCTGTGATGGGCGCTGCCGGGCGCATGGGCAAGATTCTGGTCGAGGCGGTGCAGCAGCGCGCGCCGCTGACCGGTCTGACGGCCGCGATTGTCCGCCCTGGCAGTACGCTGATCGGTGTGGATGCCGGTGAGCTGGCTTCGCTCGGTCGAATCGGCGTGCCGCTGTCCGGGAATCTGGAATCAGTGGCGGAAGAGTTCGATGTGTTGATCGACTTCACCCTGCCGGAAGTGATGCTGAAAAACCTGGCCTTCTGCCGCAAGGCCGGCAAGGCGATGGTGATCGGCACGACCGGGCTGGATGCTGCGCAGAAGCAATTGCTGGCCGACGCGGGCAAGGATATCCCGATCGTCTTCGCCGCCAACTTCAGTGTCGGCGTCAATCTGTCGCTGAAGCTGCTCGACATGGCGGCACGGGTGTTGGCGGATGATGCGGACATCGAAATCATCGAAGCCCATCACCGGCACAAGATTGATGCGCCGTCGGGTACGGCCCTGCGCATGGGTGAAGTGATCGCCAATGCGCTGGATCGTGATCTGCAGAAAGTCGCGGTCTATGGTCGTGAAGGCCACACCGGTGCTCGTGAGCGCGAAACCATCGGTTTCGCCACTGTTCGCGGTGGTGATGTGGTGGGTGATCACACGGTGTTGTTCGCCTGCGAGGGCGAGCGACTGGAGATCACGCACAAGGCTTCGAGTCGCATGACGTTCGCCAAGGGCGCGGTGCGTGCGGCGTTGTGGCTGGATGCTCGTGAGCCTGGTTTGTACGACATGCAGGACGTGCTCGACCTGCATTGAGATGTTCTGAAGCCGGCGCAAACGCCCTGTTTGCGCCGGTTTTACTCCGCCGAGCGACGCCCTGTCGCATTCTCCGGCCTTTCGGCCTCATTGGCGGTAGACCAAAAAACCCTTTTTCTGTAAGCTACAGCTTTAGTGTGTCCACTAAAAGCGCGCAGAATAATTCAGTGAAGAAGCGGGGTGACGTGTCCATACGTCACTCCGCTTTTTTACAACCTGCGATTGCCCTTTCATGCGTTATTTACGGGAGGTCTTCTTGACTAAGCCAGCCATACTCGCCCTTGCTGATGGCAGCATTTTTCGCGGCGAAGCCATTGGAGCCGACGGTCAGACCGTTGGTGAGGTGGTGTTCAACACCGCAATGACCGGCTATCAGGAAATCCTTACCGATCCTTCCTACGCCCAACAGATCGTTACCCTAACTTACCCGCACATCGGCAACACCGGCACCACGCCGGAAGACGCCGAGTCCGATCGCGTCTGGTCCGCTGGCCTGGTCATCCGTGACCTGCCGCTGGTAGCGAGCAACTGGCGTAACACGATGTCCCTGTCCGATTACCTGAAAGCCAACAACGTTGTGGCGATCGCCGGTATCGACACCCGCCGCCTGACCCGCATCCTGCGTGAAAAAGGCGCACAGAACGGCTGCATCATGGCCGGCGACAACATCTCCGAAGAAGCGGCCATCGCCGCGGCGCAAGGCTTCCCGGGCCTGAAGGGCATGGACCTGGCGAAAGTCGTCAGCACCAAGACCCAATACGAATGGCGCTCCACTGTCTGGGATCTGAAAACCGACAGCCACGCGACCATCGAAGCCTCCGAGCTGCCTTATCACGTGGTTGCCTACGACTACGGCGTCAAGGTCAACATCCTGCGCATGCTGGTCGAGCGCGGCTGCCGCGTGACCGTGGTTCCGGCGCAAACCCCGGCTGCCGACGTACTGGCTCTGAAGCCGGACGGCGTGTTCCTGTCCAACGGCCCTGGTGATCCGGAGCCTTGCGACTACGCGATCAAGGCGATCAAGGAAGTGCTGGAAACCGAAATTCCGGTCTTCGGCATCTGCCTCGGCCACCAGCTGCTGGCTCTGGCCTCCGGCGCCAAGACCCTGAAAATGGGCCACGGCCACCACGGTGCCAACCACCCGGTGCAGGATCTGGACACGGGCGTCGTGATGATCACCAGCCAGAACCACGGCTTCGCGGTTGACGAAGAAACCCTGCCAGCCAACGTCCGCGCGATCCACAAATCGCTGTTCGACGGCACCCTGCAAGGTATCGAGCGCACCGACAAGAGCGCGTTCAGCTTCCAGGGTCACCCTGAAGCGAGCCCGGGCCCGAACGATGTGGCCCCTCTGTTTGACCGCTTCATCAACGAGATGGCCAAGCGACGCTAAGCGCTCGCCTTGAGACTGTAGCGAGAAGCCCCTCGAGGGCGGCCCCGGAACCGGCGGCCCCCTCGGGACTTCAGAAATCGATCAAGACGGCTTGCCGACTGACCTGCGGATTTGAGTGACAAACCCATGCCAAAACGTACAGACATTAAAAGCATCCTGATTCTCGGCGCTGGCCCGATCGTTATCGGCCAGGCCTGCGAATTCGACTACTCCGGCGCCCAGGCCTGTAAAGCCCTGCGCGAAGAGGGTTACCGCGTCATCCTGGTGAACTCCAACCCGGCCACCATCATGACCGACCCGGACATGGCCGACGCGACCTACATTGAGCCGATCAAGTGGCAGACCGTTGCCAAGATCATCGAAAAAGAGCGTCCGGATGCCGTGCTGCCAACCATGGGCGGCCAGACTGCTCTGAACTGCGCCCTGGACCTGGAGCGCGAAGGCGTTCTGGAGAAGTTCGGCGTAGAGATGATCGGCGCCAACGCCGATACCATCGACAAGGCTGAAGACCGTTCGCGTTTCGACAAGGCGATGAAAGCCATCGGGCTGGAATGCCCGCGTTCCGGTATCGCCCACAGCATGGAAGAAGCCAACGCGGTACTCGAGCGCCTGGGCTTCCCGTGCATCATCCGTCCGTCCTTCACCATGGGCGGCACCGGTGGCGGTATCGCTTACAACCGTGAAGAGTTCGAAGAAATCTGCGCCCGTGGTCTGGACCTGTCGCCAACCAAGGAACTGCTGATCGACGAATCGCTGATCGGCTGGAAAGAGTATGAAATGGAAGTTGTCCGCGACAAAAAGGACAACTGCATCATCGTCTGCTCGATCGAAAACTTCGACCCGATGGGCGTGCACACCGGTGACTCGATCACCGTTGCCCCGGCTCAGACCCTGACTGACAAGGAATACCAGATTCTGCGTAACGCCTCGCTGGCGGTATTGCGCGAGATCGGCGTCGAGACCGGCGGTTCCAACGTTCAGTTCGGTATCTGCCCGGACACCGGCCGTATGGTCGTGATCGAGATGAACCCGCGTGTATCCCGCTCGTCGGCTCTGGCCTCGAAAGCCACCGGTTTCCCGATCGCTAAGATCGCGGCCAAGCTGGCCGTTGGTTACACCCTCGACGAACTGCAGAACGACATCACCGGCGGCCGTACCCCGGCGTCCTTCGAGCCGTCCATCGACTACGTCGTGACCAAGCTGCCGCGCTTCGCCTTCGAGAAGTTCGCCAACGCTGACGCGCGCCTGACCACTCAGATGAAGTCGGTCGGTGAAGTCATGGCCATCGGCCGTACCTTCCAGGAATCCCTGCAGAAAGCCCTGCGCGGTCTGGAAGTGGGCGTTTGCGGTCTGGACGAGAAAGTCGACCTGAGCAACCCGGAAAGCATGAGCGTGCTCAAGCGCGAACTGACCGTGCCGGGCGCCGAGCGTATCTGGTACGTGGCGGACGCCTTCCGCGCCGGCATGACCGTCGAAGAAATCTTCGGCATGAACATGATCGATCCGTGGTTCCTGGTGCAGATCGAAGACCTGATCAAGGACGAAGAGAAGGTCAAGACCCTCGGTCTGTCCGCTATCGACCGCGATCTGATGTACAAGCTCAAGCGCAAAGGTTTCTCCGACCAGCGTCTGGCCAAGCTGCTGGGCGTCACCGAGAAGAACCTGCGCACTCACCGCCACAAGCTGGAAGTGTTCCCGGTCTACAAGCGCGTCGACACCTGCGCGGCCGAGTTCGCCACCGACACCGCCTACCTGTACTCGACCTACGAGGAAGAGTGCGAAGCCGCGCCGTCCGGTCGCGACAAGATCATCATCCTCGGCGGTGGCCCGAACCGTATCGGTCAGGGCATCGAGTTCGACTACTGCTGCGTTCACGCGGCACTGGCGCTGCGCGATGACGGTTACGAGACCATCATGGTCAACTGCAACCCGGAAACCGTTTCCACTGACTACGACACTTCCGACCGTCTGTACTTCGAGCCGGTGACCCTGGAAGACGTGCTGGAAATCTGCCGCGTCGAGAAGCCGAAAGGCGTGATTGTCCAGTACGGCGGCCAGACACCTCTGAAGCTGGCTCGCGCCCTGGAAGCTGCTGGCGTGCCGATTATCGGCACCAGCCCTGACGCCATCGACCGTGCCGAAGACCGTGAGCGCTTCCAGCAAATGGTCGAGCGCCTGAACCTGCGTCAGCCGCCAAACGCCACCGTGCGCAGCGAAGACGAAGCTGTTCGCGCAGCCGCGAAGATCGGTTACCCGCTGGTGGTGCGTCCGTCCTATGTACTGGGCGGCCGGGCGATGGAAATCGTTTACAAGGAAGAAGAACTCAAGCGTTACCTGCGTGACGCGGTGCAAGTGTCGAACGACAGCCCGGTGCTGCTCGACCACTTCCTCAACTGCGCCATCGAGATGGACGTGGATGCGGTCTGCGACGGCAAGGACGTAGTGATCGGCGCGATCATGCAGCACATCGAACAGGCGGGCGTTCACTCCGGTGACTCCGCGTGCTCGCTGCCGCCGTACTCGCTGCCGGCGCACATCCAGGACGAGATGCGCGAACAGGTCAAGAAAATGGCCCTGGAGCTGGGCGTGGTCGGCCTGATGAACGTTCAGTTGGCGCTGCAAGGTGAGGACATCTACGTCATCGAAGTCAACCCGCGTGCTTCCCGTACCGTACCGTTCGTGTCGAAGTGCATCGGTATTTCCCTGGCAATGGTCGCGGCTCGCGTGATGGCCGGTAAAACCCTGAAGGAAATCGGCTTCACCAAGGAAATCATCCCGAACTTCTACAGCGTGAAAGAGGCGGTGTTCCCGTTCGCCAAATTCCCTGGCGTTGACCCGATCCTCGGCCCAGAGATGAAGTCCACCGGTGAAGTGATGGGCGTCGGCGACACCTTCGGCGAAGCCTTTGCCAAAGCCCAGATGGGCGCCAGCGAAGTGCTGCCGACCGGCGGTACCGCATTCATCAGCGTGCGCGACGATGACAAGCCACTGGTTGCAGGCGTGGCCCGTGATCTGATCAACTTGGGCTTCGAAGTCGTCGCCACTGCCGGCACTGCCAAGCTGATCGAAGCCGCAGGTCTGAAAGTGCGTCGCGTGAACAAGGTGACCGAGGGTCGTCCGCACGTGGTCGACATGATCAAGAATGACGAAGTCACCCTGATCATCAACACCACCGAAGGTCGCCAGTCGATCGCCGATTCCTATTCCATTCGCCGTAACGCCTTGCAGCACAAGATTTACTGCACCACCACCATTGCTGCTGGCGAAGCTATCTGCGAAGCGCTGAAGTTCGGTCCCGAGAAGACCGTACGCCGCTTGCAGGATCTACACGCAGGATTGAAGGCATGAATAAATACCCAATGACCGTCCAGGGCTCCAAGGCCCTGGAAGAAGAGCATGCTCACCTGACCAAGGTCGTTCGTCCGAAGCTCAGCCAGGACATCGGTACGGCCCGCGAGTTGGGTGACTTGAAAGAAAACGCTGAATACCATGCCGCGCGCGAACAGCAAGGCATGGTCGAGGCGCGGATCCGTGACATCGAAGGTCGCCTGCAGAACGCGGTGATCATCGATGTGACGACCATTCCGCACACCGGCAAAGTGATTTTCGGCACCACCGTCGAAATCGCCAACGTCGAGACTGATGAAAGCGTCACTTACCAGATCGTGGGTGAGGATGAGGCGGACATCAAACTCGGCAAGATTTCGGTTGGCTCGCCGATCGCTCGCGCCTTGATTGCCAAGGAAGAGGGCGATACGGTCGTCGTGAAAACGCCAGGTGGCGATATCGAGTACGAGATTGTCGAAGTCCGTCACATCTGAGGGTGGGCGCCCGCTGCATGCGGGCGCGATGCTCTGGCAACTGGCCCAGATGTTGTGGGTCGGTGGCCTGTGGTTGGTACATCTCGGTCTGCGGCCGGTGCTGGGTCGGATTGGCCTGGCTCCGCTGCTGATCGACGAAGTTGCAAGTACGTTTGAAGTGGCGGTAGTGGGTTTTGCCGTCGCGTGTGTGATATTTCAGGCTTTGGTGCTGGTACAGGCCGAGGGCCTTGCCAGTCTATGGCGGGATTTTCGCGGGCAGGTGTTGCTGATGGCGTTGTATGCGTGTGCGATGTTTGTCGCAGTGCGTGTCGGCTGGCCGGATGCGCAGCGCTGGCAGGTGTTCAGCTTTCTTGTGTTGGGTTTTTCCGGGTTGGTGCTGGTATTGCAGCCGGTGCCGGGATGGAGTGGCAGGGTGCGCGAAGCACACCCTTGACCCTTGCCATCACTTGAAGCGATGGACGTTCGACAGCTGCTTGTTGACGCTGAAGTTCTTGCGGTAAATCAGTGCCATCTTGCCGATGACTTGCACCAGATCGGCCTTGCCGGTCTTGCACAGCTCTGCAACGGACGCCAGGCGCGCCTCGCGATCGAGGATGTTGAGCTTGATCTTGATCAGCTCGTGATCTGCCAATGCGCGTTCGAGTTCGGCTAGAACACCCTCAGTCAAACCGTTGTCAGCCACAGTCAGAACTGGTTTCAGGTGGTGGCCAATGGATTTGTACTGTTTCTTCTGCTCTGGAGTGAGCGGCATAATCTGACCCTTTCGTCTGGATTCTGTAAAATGGCGGCCATTTTACCCGAGGGCTCGTGGATCCGCCCAATTAATCACGACCCTAATCAACGAGGTGCCCAATGGCGCGTTCCAAGACAAGCCTTGGTTGGCTGAAAAGACATGTCAATGATCCCTATGTGAAGCAAGCGCAGAAGGATGGCTACCGCTCGCGTGCGAGTTACAAGCTTCTGGAGATCCAGGAGAAATACAAACTGATCCGTCCGGGCATGAACGTCGTCGACCTCGGCGCGGCACCTGGCGGCTGGTCGCAGGTCACCAGCCGGCTGATCGGTGGTCAGGGGCGATTGATCGCCTCGGACATCCTGGAAATGGACAGTATTCCGGACGTGACTTTCATTCAGGGTGACTTCACCGAGGATGCAGTGCTCGCTCAGATCCTTGAGGCTGTGGGTAATTCGCAGGTGGACCTTGTGATTTCCGATATGGCCCCCAATATGAGTGGTACGCCTGAAGTGGATATGCCAAAAGCCATGTTCCTTTGCGAGCTGGCGCTTGATCTGGCGGAGCGGATACTCAAGCCGGGTGGCAATTTTGTGATCAAGATTTTTCAGGGCGAAGGGTTCGATGTTTACCTGAAGGATGCTCGAAAGAAGTTCGACAAGATCCAGATGATCAAGCCGGACTCCTCTCGTGGCAGCTCTCGCGAGCAGTACATGCTGGCTTGGGGCTATCGCGGTCGTAGCGAGTAAAACGAGGTTTTTTGGCGGGGTGATAGGTTTTTCGTATTTCGCCCCGCGCGCATAAGCGAATATTGTGTAGAAAGTGTTTCACAAAGGGTTACAGACGGCGCCTGCCAGAGCTGTAGGTAATGTAGTAAGTTAGGCCGGTGAATATCATGCGAAGCGCGCGCCAGTAGCGGAGCTTGCTTCAGAGGGTAGTTAATTGAACGATATGGCAAAGAATCTGATCCTGTGGTTGATCATCGCGGCTGTCCTGGTGACGGTGATGAACAACTTCTCCAGCCCTAACGAGCCGCAGACCCTCAACTATTCCGACTTCATCCAGCAGGTCAAGGATGGCAAGGTCGAGCGCGTGGCCGTCGACGGCTACGTGATTACCGGCAAACGCAACGATGGCGACAGCTTCAAGACCATTCGTCCGGCAATCCAGGACAATGGCCTGATCGGCGATCTGGTCGACAACCACGTTGTAGTCGAAGGCAAGCAGCCTGAGCAGCAAAGCATCTGGACCCAGCTTCTGGTGGCCAGCTTCCCGATCCTGGTGATCATCGCGGTGTTCATGTTCTTCATGCGCCAGATGCAGGGCGGTGCGGGCGGCAAGGGCGGGCCGATGAGCTTTGGCAAGAGCAAGGCGCGTCTGCTGTCCGAAGATCAGGTGAAAACCACCCTGGCTGACGTTGCCGGTTGCGACGAAGCCAAGGAAGAAGTGGGCGAACTGGTCGAGTTCCTCCGTGATCCGGGCAAGTTCCAGCGCCTGGGCGGCCGCATTCCTCGCGGCGTGCTGATGGTCGGCCCTCCGGGTACCGGTAAAACCTTGCTGGCCAAGGCGATTGCCGGCGAAGCCAAAGTGCCGTTCTTCACCATTTCCGGTTCCGACTTCGTCGAAATGTTCGTAGGTGTCGGTGCCAGCCGCGTTCGTGACATGTTCGAACAGGCCAAGAAACACGCTCCGTGCATTATATTCATCGACGAGATCGACGCCGTTGGTCGCCATCGTGGTGCGGGCATGGGTGGCGGTCACGACGAGCGCGAACAGACGCTCAACCAGTTGCTGGTCGAGATGGACGGTTTCGAAATGAATGACGGCATCATCGTCATCGCTGCGACCAACCGTCCTGACGTGCTGGACCCTGCGTTGCTGCGACCTGGTCGTTTCGACCGTCAGGTGGTGGTTGGTTTGCCGGACATCCGTGGTCGCGAGCAGATCCTCAAGGTTCACATGCGTAAAGTGCCAATGGGTGACGACGTTGCTCCGGCCGTTATCGCACGTGGTACTCCGGGGTTCTCCGGTGCCGATCTGGCGAACCTGGTCAACGAGGCTTCGCTGTTCGCCGCCCGTGCCGGCAAGCGCATCGTCGAAATGAAAGAGTTCGAACTGGCCAAAGACAAGATCATGATGGGCGCCGAGCGCAAATCCATGGTCATGTCCGAGAAGGAAAAGCAGAACACCGCTTATCACGAAGCAGGCCACGCCATTGTTGGTCGCGTCGTGCCCGAGCATGATCCGGTCTACAAAGTGTCGATCATCCCGCGCGGTCGTGCGCTGGGTGTGACCATGTTCCTGCCGGAAGAGGATCGCTACAGCCTGTCCAAGCGTGCGCTGATCAGTCAGATCTGCTCGCTGTACGGCGGCCGTATTGCTGAAGAGATGACTTTGGGCTTCGACGGTGTCACCACAGGTGCTTCCAACGACATCATGCGCGCGAGTCAGATTGCGCGGAACATGGTGACCAAGTGGGGCCTGTCGGAAAAACTCGGTCCGTTGATGTACGCGGAAGAAGAAGGTGAAGTATTCCTCGGTCGCGGTGGTGGCGGTCAGAATGCGAGCTTCTCCGGTGAGACAGCGAAGCTGATCGACTCCGAAGTGCGCAGCATCATCGATCAGTGCTACGGCACCGCCAAGCAGATCCTTACGGACAATCGCGACAAGCTCGATGCCATGGCGGATGCCCTGATGAAGTACGAGACGATCGATGCCGAACAGATCGACGACATCATGGCCGGTCGTACACCTCGCGAGCCTCGCGACTGGTCGGGCGGTACCGGTACCGGTACTGGTACGCCTCCTGTCATTCAGGGCGAGCGTCCGGAAACACCGATTGGCGGTCCGGCTGCCGACGTTTAAGGTTTGAAATGACTTCTGTACAGTCCCTGACCCGGTTGCCTTGCGGCAACCGGGTTCTTGATTTGGCCCGGACGCATGTCATGGGCATTCTCAATGTCACTCCCGATTCATTTTCCGACGGTGGCCGATACAGCCAGCTTGATGCGGCCTTGCGTCATGCCGAAGCCATGGTTGCGGCGGGTGCAACGCTGATCGATGTGGGTGGGGAGTCAACCCGGCCCGGCGCGCGGGCGGTTTCTCCATTGGAGGAGCTGGAACGTGTCGCTCCTGTCGTTGAGCTGATCAACCGCGAGCTGGATGTGGTCATATCGGTCGATACGTCCACTCCGGCGGTCATGCGCGAAACAGCGCGGTTGGGTGCCGGTTTGATCAACGACGTTCGTTCGCTACGGCGGGATGGCGCGTTGGATGCTGCTGCTGCCACCGGGTTGCCTGTATGTCTCATGCATATGCTCGGCGAGCCTGGCGACATGCAGGATGATCCGCGTTATCAGGATGTCACCCGGGAAGTGGGCGAATTTCTCGCCGAGCGCATGGCTCAGTGTGAGATGGCAGGTATTCCGGCCGAGCAGATCATTCTTGATCCGGGCTTCGGCTTCGCCAAAACCCTGCAGCACAATCTAAGCTTGTTCAAGCATATGGAAGCCCTGCATGCGCTGGGGCGGCCACTGTTGGTGGGCGTTTCGCGCAAAAGCATGATCGGTCACGCATTGAATCGCCCGGTGGGCGAGCGTCTATACGGTGGTTTGGCACTGGCTGCACTGGCGTCGGTGAAGGGTGCGCGTATATTGCGCGTCCATGATGTGGCGGAAACGGTGGACGTGGTGCGAATGCTCGCAGCCGTGGAATCAGCCGAATAAGAATGATGGAGCACTTATGAGCAAGAAATATTTTGGTACTGACGGCATTCGTGGTCGTGTCGGGGAATATCCGATTACTCCTGACTTCATGCTCAAGCTCGGCTGGGCTGCCGGCATGGCCTTTCGCAAGATGGGCGCCTGCAAGGTGCTGGTCGGCAAGGACACGCGGATTTCCGGCTACATGTTCGAGTCGGCCCTTGAGGCCGGCCTGACTTCCGCAGGTGCTGATGTGATGCTGCTCGGTCCGATGCCGACTCCGGCCATCGCCTATTTGTCGCGTACATTCCAGGCCGAGGCCGGAATCGTGATCAGCGCATCGCACAATCCGCATGACGACAACGGCATCAAGTTTTTCTCCGGCAGAGGTACCAAGCTGCCTGATGAGCTGGAGCTGATGATCGAAGAGCTGCTTGACACGCCGATGACGGTCGTTGAGTCGAGCAAGATCGGCAAGGTTTCGCGAATCAATGATGCGTCCGGTCGCTATATCGAGTTCTGCAAGAGCTCTGTACCGACGGGTACCAGTTTTTCTGGCCTGAAAATTGTCATCGACTGCGCACACGGAGCAACCTACAAGGTCGCACCGAGCGTTTTCCGTGAGCTGGGTGCCGAAGTCGTGGTGCTGTCCGCGCAGCCCAATGGTCTGAATATCAACGACAACTGTGGCTCCACTCACATGGGGCAGTTGCAGGCGGCGGTGCTGTCGGAGCACGCTGACCTCGGGATCGCATTCGACGGCGATGGCGACCGGGTGTTGATGGTTGATCACACGGGTGCGATTGTTGATGGCGATGAGCTGATCTTCATTATTGCGCGCGATCTGCATGAGCGAGGCAAGTTGCAGGGTGGTGTGGTCGGTACGCTGATGAGCAATCTGGGTCTGGAGCTGGCTCTGGCGGATCTGGGTATTCCTTTTGTGCGTGCAAATGTCGGCGACCGCTATGTGATTGCCGAATTGCTGGAGCGTGATTGGCTGGTCGGGGGCGAGAACTCCGGACATGTCGTCTGCTTCAATCACACGACGACTGGCGATGCGATCATCGCGGCGTTGCAGGTGTTGATGGCGTTGAAAGCCCGTAACGAAGGTTTGGCGCAAACGCGCCAGGCCCTGCGCAAGTGTCCTCAGGTGCTGATCAATGTACGTTTCGGCGGTGGCGACAGCCCGCTTGATCATCCGGCTGTCAAGGAAGCCAGCAAGCGTGTGACCGAGGCGATGGCGGGTCGTGGCCGTGTGCTTTTGCGCAAGTCCGGGACAGAGCCTCTGGTGCGTGTGATGGTCGAAGGTGAGGACGAAACCCAGGTTCGTGGCTATGCCGAAGAACTGGCAAAACTGGTAACTGAAGTTTCTGCCTGATTCGGCTTGCCAGCCTTGATTGTGTTGGGTAACATCTGCGCCCACTTTGACCGACGAGGTACAGCATGCGTCGCCCTATGGTAGCTGGTAACTGGAAGATGCACGGTACCCGCGCCAGCGTCGCTGAGCTGATCAACGGCCTTCGTCATCTGGCCTTGCCAAGCGGTGTTGATGTCGCGGTATTCCCGCCTTGCTTGTATATCAATCAAGTGATTGATGGCTTGAAAGGCAAATCGATTTCGGTCGGTGCGCAGAACTCTGCGGTGGAATCCATGCAAGGTGCGTTGACGGGCGAGATTGCGCCGAGTCAGTTGGTGGATGCAGGTTGTTCCCTGGTGCTTGTCGGGCACTCCGAACGCCGTCAGATCATGGGCGAGCGAGACGGAATGCTGAATCGCAAGTTCGCAGCGGCACAGGCATGTGGCTTGATTCCGGTGTTGTGCGTAGGGGAGACCCTGGAGCAGCGTGAAGCCGGAAAAACTCTTGAGGTTGTCGGGCGTCAGCTGGGCAGTATCATCGAGGAGCTGGGTGTCGGTGCTTTTGCCAACGCAGTGATCGCTTACGAGCCGGTCTGGGCGATTGGTACTGGACTGACTGCAACGCCGCAACAGGCTCAGGATGTGCATAAAGCCATTCGCGAGCAGTTGGCGGCAGAGAATTCTGAAGTGGCACGAGGTGTGCGGCTTCTATACGGCGGCAGCGTGAAGGCGGCCAATGCGGTCGAACTGTTCGGCATGCCGGATATCGATGGGGGGCTCATTGGTGGAGCTTCCCTGAATGCAGATGAGTTCGGTGCGATTTGTCGCGCCGCGGGAAACTGAAAAAATGCTGGAAACAGTCGTAGTCGTTTTTCATCTGCTGGGTGCATTGGGCGTAGTTGCTCTGGTTTTGCTGCAGCAGGGTAAAGGTGCGGATGCTGGCGCGTCTTTCGGAGCAGGTGCTTCAAATACTGTGTTCGGAAGCCAAGGTTCCTCTACCTTTCTTAGTAAGTTTACTGCTATACTTGCCGCCGGTTTCTTCATAACCAGCTTGGGGTTAGGATACTTTGCTAAAGAGAAGGCTCATCAGCTGACTCAAGCAGGTTTGCCAAACCCGGCAGTGTTGGAAGTTCCAAAGCAACAACCGGCTTCTGATGATGTCCCGGTGCTTCAAGAGCAAAAGTCGGCTACTCCAGCGACTGACGTACCTCCAGCTCAAGAGCAGAAGTAAGAAGAGTTTCAAACGTAGTATTGCCGAGGTGGTGGAATTGGTAGACACGCAACCTTGAGGTGGTTGTGCCCATAGGGTGTAGGGGTTCGAGTCCCCTTCTCGGTACCAATTAGTCAGGAGAGCCCGCTGTTGCGGGCTTTCTTGCAGGTGGAAGGTTACATTGACCCTATAAGGGATCGGTCGTATACTTCCGCCCCAGCTTTGTCGCGGGGTGGAGCAGTCTGGTAGCTCGTCGGGCTCATAACCCGAAGGTCGTCGGTTCAAATCCGGCCCCCGCAACCAGTTTAAGGAGCCCCTTTTAAGGGGCTTTTTGTTAGCTGGACACTTTCGACGCCGCTGTTCGACGGCGTTTCAAGGATGGGCGTTTCGCCCATTTTTTTATTTTGCATAGCATGCACATACATGCACGAGGGGGTTCAGGTGTCGAGCAAGCTAGAAGAGTTGCAGGCCTTGCTGGCCCCGGTGGTCGTGGCCCTAGGCTATGAATGCTGGGGTATTGAGTTTTCGGCTCAAGGTCGCCACTCAATGTTGCGCGTTTATATCGATAAGGAAGGCGGCGTACTGGTGGACGATTGCGCCATCGTCAGCCGTCAGATCAGCGGTGTGCTGGATGTTGAAGATCCGATCTCCGTTGAATACACCCTTGAAGTTTCCTCGCCAGGCATGGAACGCCCACTGTTCACTCTTGAGCAGTTTGCCAAATATGTCGGTGAACAAGTGAAGATCAAGCTGCGCTCGCCTTTCGAAGGTCGACGCAACTTTCAGGGCCTTCTGCGCGGTGTAGAAGAGCAGGACGTCGTGGTGCAGGTAGATGACCATGAGTTCCTGTTGCCGATCGATATGATCGACAAGGCCAACATTATTCCCAGTTTTGACTGAGACGCGGATCCCGCGGATCCAATGGCTTGCGAAAGGCGAGGCGTACGATGAGCAAAGAAGTACTGCTGGTTGTTGAGTCGGTATCCAATGAAAAGGGTGTACCGGCAAGCGTAATTTTTGAAGCGCTGGAGCTGGCTCTAGCCACTGCTACCAAAAAGCGTTTTGAAGACGAAGTTGATCTGCGTGTGGAAATCAACCGCCACACCGGTTCTTACGAAACTTTCCGTCGCTGGACGGTCGTCGAAGAGAATGATCTCGATGATCCGGCCATCGAAACCTGGCCGAGCAAGGTTGCTGAAACGCACCCTGGCGCCAAGGTTGGCGACGTCGTTGAAGAAAAGATCGAGTCCATCGAGTTCGGCCGCATCGCTGCGCAGACCGCCAAGCAGGTCATCGTGCAGAAAGTGCGCGAAGCCGAGCGCGCTCAAGTGGTTGACGCTTATCGCGAGCGCCTGGGAGAAATCATCTCCGGCACCGTGAAGAAAGTGACCCGCGACAACGTGATCGTCGACCTGGGTAATAACGCTGAAGCGTTGCTGGCCCGTGAAGACATCATCTCTCGCGAAACCTTCCGTGTTGGCGTGCGTCTGCGTGCGCTGCTCAAGGAAATCCGCACCGAGAACCGCGGCCCTCAGCTGATCCTGTCGCGTACCGCGCCGGAAATGCTGATCGAGCTGTTCCGTATCGAAGTGCCGGAAATCGCTGAAGGCCTGATCGAAGTCATGGCCGCATCCCGTGATCCGGGTTCGCGTGCCAAGATCGCTGTCCGCTCCAAGGACAAACGCATCGACCCGCAAGGCGCGTGCATCGGTATGCGCGGTTCGCGCGTCCAGGCCGTGTCGGGCGAGTTGGGTGGCGAGCGTGTCGATATCGTCCTGTGGGACGACAACCCGGCTCAGTTCGTGATCAATGCCATGTCGCCGGCAGAAGTGGCGGCCATCATCGTTGACGAAGATGCCCATGCCATGGACATCGCCGTTGGCGCAGACAATCTGGCTCAGGCCATCGGTCGTGGTGGTCAGAACGTGCGTCTGGCGAGCCAGCTGACTGGCTGGACCCTGAACGTGATGACCGAATCGGACATCCAGGCTAAGCAACAAGCGGAAACCGGCGACATCCTGCGCAACTTCATCGACGAGCTGGAAGTCGACGAAGAGCTGGCTCAGGTGCTGGTAGACGAAGGCTTCACCAGCCTGGAAGAGATTGCCTACGTACCGTTGGAAGAAATGCTCAACATCGACGGCTTTGACGAAGACATCGTCAACGAGCTTCGCGCTCGTGCCAAGGATCGCTTGTTGACCAAAGCCATCGCTACTGAGGAAAAGCTGGCAGACGCCCATCCGGCCGAAGACCTGCTCTCGCTTGAGGGTATGGACAAGGATTTGGCGATGGAACTGGCGGTGCGCGGCGTAATTACCCGCGAAGACCTGGCCGAGCAGTCTATTGACGACCTGCTCGACATCGACGGCATTGACGATGATCGTGCCGGCAAGTTGATCATGGCCGCCCGAGCCCACTGGTTCGAGTAATTAGGCGCGGCCTGAGGAGAGAAGTGCATGACGCAAGTCACGGTGAAACAACTGGCCGATGAGGTCAAAACACCGGTAGAGCGCCTGTTGCAGCAGATGCGTGAGGCAGGTCTGCCGCACACCGCCGCCGAAGAAAATGTGACTGACAGTGAGAAGCAATCCCTGCTGACCCACTTGAAAAGCAGCCACAAGGCGAAAGTGGAAGAACCACGCAAGATCACGCTGCAGCGTAAAACCACCAGCACCCTGCGTGTGGCTGGCAGCAAAAGCATCAGCGTTGAAGTCCGCAAGAAGAAAGTTTTCGTACAGCGTAGCCCGGAAGAAATCGAAGCCGAGCGCAAGCGTGAACTGGATGAACGTCGCGCAGTAGAAAATGCTGCCCGTCAGAAGGCTGAAGAAGAAGCCCGCGTGCGCGCCGAAGAAGAAGCGCGTCGCCAGCCTGCTGCGCCGTCCGCTCCTGCCGAAGCCGTCGCTGCACCTGCGCCAGTGGCCGAACCAGTGCGCGAAGCCGCGCCGGTTGTGGCTGCTGCCCCAGCTGCCGACACTCGCAAGCGTGACGAACAGCGCCGTCCGGACAAACCACGTGCCGACGACAACAACCGTCGTGGCGGTGGTGATGGCGAGCGCAAAAACGCTCCGCATCGCGCATCGGTCAAGGAAAAGGCTCCGGCTCCACGTGTGGCGCCACGCACTACCGATGAAGAAAGCGATGGCTTCCGTCGCGGCGGTCGCGGCAAGGCCAAGCTGAAGAAACGCAACGCCCACGGTTTCCAGAGCCCGACCGGCCCTGTCGTGCGTGAAGTGAAGATCGGCGAAACCATCACTGTTGGCGATCTCGCTCAGCAGATGTCGGTTAAAGCTGCCGAAATCATCAAGTTCATGTTCAAACTGGGTACTCCAGCGACCATCAACCAGGTGCTTGATCAGGAAACTGCTCAACTGGTAGCCGAAGAACTGGGCCACAAAGTGACCCTGGTCAGCGACACCGCTCTGGAAGATTCCCTGGCCGAGTCCCTGAAGTTCGAAGGTGAAGCAGTTCCTCGTGCGCCGGTTGTGACCGTAATGGGTCACGTTGACCACGGTAAGACCTCGCTGCTCGACTACATCCGTCGTGCCAAGGTAGCTGCTGGCGAAGCCGGCGGTATCACCCAGCACATCGGTGCATACCACGTTGAAACCGAACGCGGCATGGTCACCTTCCTCGACACCCCTGGTCACGCCGCGTTTACCGCCATGCGTGCCCGTGGTGCCAAGGCGACGGACATCGTGATCCTGGTGGTTGCGGCGGACGACGGCGTGATGCCACAAACCATCGAAGCTGTTCAGCACGCTGTTGCTGCTGGCGTTCCGCTGGTAGTTGCGGTGAACAAGATCGACAAGCCGGGTGCAGATCTCGATCGCATCCGTAGCGAACTGTCGGCCCACGGCGTGACCTCCGAAGACTGGGGTGGCGACACTCCATTCGTTCCGGTTTCGGCGAAGATGGGTACCGGCGTCGACGAACTGCTTGAAGCTGTATTGCTGCAAGCCGAAGTTCTCGAACTGACTGCCACTCCATCGGCTCCTGGCCGTGGTGTCGTGGTTGAATCGCGTCTGGACAAGGGCCGTGGCCCGGTGGCGACTGTTCTGGTTCAGGACGGTACGCTGCGTCAAGGCGACATGGTGCTGGTCGGCTCGAACTATGGCCGCGTGCGCGCCATGCTCGACGAGAACGGCAAGCCGATCAAGGAAGCGGGCCCGGCCATTCCGGTCGAGATCCTCGGCCTGGACGGTACGCCTGACGCTGGCGACGAGATGAGCGTGGTTGCCGACGAGAAGAAAGCCCGTGAAGTGGCTCTGTTCCGTCAAGGCAAGTTCCGCGAAGTCAAACTGGCTCGCGCTCACGCCGGCAAGCTGGAAAACATCTTCGAAAGCATGGGTCAGGAAGAGAAGAAGACGCTCAACATCGTCCTCAAATCCGACGTCCGTGGTTCGCTGGAAGCCTTGCAGGGCGCTCTGAACGGCCTGGGCAACGACGAAGTGCAAGTGCGCGTGGTCGGTGGCGGCGTCGGTGGTATCACCGAATCCGATGCCAACCTGGCACTGGCTTCCAACGCTGTACTGTTCGGCTTCAACGTGCGTGCCGATGCCGGCGCACGGAAGATCGTCGAGCAGGAAGGTCTGGACATGCGTTACTACAACGTGATCTACGACATCATCGAAGACGTCAAGAAAGCCCTGACCGGTATGCTTGGCAGCGACGTTCGCGAGAACATCCTCGGTGTGGCCGAAGTCCGTGACGTGTTCCGTTCGCCTAAGTTCGGCGCCATCGCCGGCTGCATGGTGATCGAGGGTACTGTTCACCGTAACCGTCCGATCCGTGTACTGCGTGAAGACATCGTTATCTTCGAAGGCGAGCTGGAATCCCTGCGCCGCTTCAAGGATGACGCTTCCGAAGTACGTGCCGGCATGGAATGCGGTATCGGCGTGAAGAGCTACAACGACGTCAAAGTCGGCGACAAGATCGAAGTCTTCGAGAAGGTTCAGGTTGCTCGCAGCCTCTGACTCGCGCACTTCAAGGGCCACGTCGGGCCGCCGCATGCAAGTGCGCGGCACGGCGTCAGGACTCTAAACGCAACGCCCGGTCTGGCTTTTGTCAGGCCGGGCGTTTGCCGCTTTCAGACCTTGCGGGTTTCACCGCGGGGCAGTAACAGGTAACAAATCATGGCAAAAGAATACAGCCGTACCCAACGTATCGGCGATCAGATGCAGCGTGAGCTGGCCCAACTGATCCGTCGTGAAGTCAAAGACCCGCGCGTCGGTCTGGTCACCATTACCGCTGTGGAAGTCAGCCGTGACGTCGGTCACGCGAAGATCTTCATCACCGTGATGGGGCAGGACAACGCTGAAGACATCGCGCAAAGCATCAAGGTGCTCAACGCTGCCGCCGGTTTCCTGCGCATGCAGCTGGCCCGCGAAATGAAGCTGCGCAGCGTGCCGCAATTGCACTTCCACTACGACGAAAGCGTCGTGCGGGGTGCGCACCTGTCGGCCCTGATCGAGCGCGCCGTGGCTGAGGACAATCAGCACGTGGCTGCGGCAGAACCCGAAGACACCAAGGAGTAACTCGGTGGCTCAGGTCAAACGTATCCGTCGTAACGTCAGCGGCATCATCCTGCTCGACAAGCCGCTGGGGTTCACCTCCAACGCCGCGTTGCAGAAGGTCCGCTGGTTGCTCAACGCCGAGAAGGCCGGTCACACCGGCAGTCTCGATCCCCTGGCCACCGGCGTTCTGCCGCTGTGCTTTGGCGAGGCGACCAAGTTCTCGCAGTATCTGCTCGATTCCGACAAGGGTTACGAAACCCTGGCGCAACTGGGCAAGACCACCACCACGGCGGACGCCGAAGGTGAGGTTTTGCAGGAGCGTCCGGTGACCGTTGGTCAGGCCGACATTGAAGCGGTTCTGCCGAAATTTCGTGGGCAAATCAGTCAGATACCGCCGATGTACTCCGCTCTCAAGCGTGATGGCCAGCCGCTGTACAAGTTGGCCCGTGCAGGCGAAGTAGTGGAGCGCGAACCGCGTTCTGTTACTATTGCGCGCTTGGAATTGCTGGCCTTCGAAGGCGATACTGCGCGTCTTGCAGTAGATTGCAGCAAGGGCACCTATATTCGCACCCTGGTGGAGGATATCGGTGAGCAACTCGGTTGTGGTGCGTACGTCGCTGAACTGCGTCGTACCCAGGCCGGGCCTTTCACCCTGGCGCAGACCGTGACCCTCGAAGAGCTGGAAGCGGTACATGCCGAAGGCGGCAACGAAGCGGTCGACCGCTTCCTGATGCCATCGGACAGCGGCCTGCAGGATTGGCCGTTGCTGCAGTTCTCGGAAGCGAGCGCGTTCTACTGGCTCAACGGCCAGCCGGTACGTGCCCCGGATGCTCCGAAGTTCGGCATGGTGCGGGTACAGGATCACAACGGTCGCTTCATCGGTATCGGTGAAGTGAGCGAAGACGGGCGCATCGCGCCGCGTCGACTGATTCGGTCAGAATGACCGGAAACCGGTCTGTGTAACAGCAGGCCGGCGAGTGTGGCTGTCAACAGGCACGGTCACTACTCATTTATAGATACAGGGATTTGTCCCTGGCCTGTTGAAACTGTTTTTGAAACGGTTTCCTGATAAAAGGATTGCCTCATGGCTCTCGACGTTCAAGAAAAAGCTCAAATCGTTGCCGACTACCAGCAAGCTGTTGGTGACACTGGTTCGCCAGAAGTGCAAGTTGCACTGCTGACCGCCAACATCAACAAACTGCAAGGTCACTTCAAGGCCAACGGTAAAGACCACCACTCCCGTCGTGGTCTGATCCGCATGGTTAACCAGCGTCGCAAGCTGCTGGACTACCTGAAAGGCAAGGACGTGAGCCGTTACAGCGCTCTGATCGCTCGCCTGGGTCTGCGTCGCTAATCAGCGATTGCGCTATGAGGTTGGTTGTCTGTCAGATGTCAGCGGGTTTCCGCCGGCGTCCGGCAGGCTCCCAGCCTCAAGTTTTATCTGGATACACGTTTTACCCTGGACAGGCGTCGGGCCGATTCCCGGCATTGCCCAAGAATTTCGCAAGAAACCAGTTCCCCCAAGAGCCACAAAGAAGGTAGGACACCGTGAACCCGGTAATCAAAAAATTCCAGTTCGGTCAGTCGACCGTTACCCTCGAGACTGGCCGTATCGCCCGTCAGGCCTCCGGCGCAGTATTGGTCACCGTTGACGACGACGTCAGCGTATTGGTGACCGTAGTTGGTGCCAAGCAAGCCGATCCGGGCAAGGGCTTCTTCCCTCTGTCCGTTCACTACCAGGAAAAGACTTACGCTGCCGGTAAGATCCCTGGCGGTTTCTTCAAGCGTGAAGGCCGTCCTTCCGAGAAGGAAACCCTGACTTCCCGACTGATCGACCGTCCGATCCGTCCGCTGTTCCCGGAAGGTTTCATGAACGAAGTGCAGGTTGTCTGCACCGTCGTTTCCACCAGCAAAAAGACCGATCCGGACATCGCTGCGATGATCGGTACCTCGGCAGCCCTGGCGATCTCCGGCATTCCTTTCGACGGCCCGATCGGCGCCGCTCGCGTTGCTTTCCACGAAAGCACCGGCTACCTGCTGAACCCGACCTACGAGCAGCAAGCTGCCTCGAGCCTGGACATGGTTGTTGCCGGTACTTCGGACGCCGTGCTGATGGTTGAATCGGAAGCCAAAGAGCTGACCGAAGACCAGATGCTGGGCGCAGTACTGTTTGCTCACGACGAGTTCCAGGTCGTAATCAACGCGGTTAAAGAACTGGCTGCCGAAGCTGCCAAGCCAACCTGGACCTGGGCACCTGCTCCAGAAGCCACCGAGCTGCTGGCTGCTATCCGTTCCGAGTTCGGCGAAGCGATCTCCCAGGCTTACACTATCACCATCAAGGCCGACCGTTATGCGCGTCTGGGCGAGCTGCGTGACCAGGTTGTTGCCAAGCTGTCCGGTGAAGAAGGCCAACCTTCGGCTGCCGACGTCAAAGCCGCTTTCGGCGAAATCGAATACCGCACCGTTCGCGAAAACATCGTTAACGGCAAGCCACGTATCGACGGTCGCGACACCCGCACCGTACGTCCGCTGAACATCGAAGTCGGCGTTCTGCCGAAGACCCACGGTTCGGCACTGTTCACCCGTGGCGAAACCCAGGCTCTGGTAGTCGCGACGCTGGGCACCGCCCGTGACGCACAACTGCTGGACACCCTGGAAGGCGAGAAAAAAGACCCGTTCATGCTGCACTACAACTTCCCTCCGTTCTCGGTGGGCGAGTGTGGTCGCATGGGTGGCGCCGGTCGTCGTGAAATCGGTCACGGCCGTCTGGCCCGTCGTTCGGTTTCGGCCATGCTGCCAGCCGCTGACGTGTTCCCGTACACCATCCGTGTGGTATCGGAAATCACCGAGTCCAACGGTTCGAGCTCGATGGCTTCCGTTTGCGGCGCTTCCCTGGCCCTGATGGACGCTGGTGTTCCGATGAAGGCACCGGTTGCCGGTATCGCCATGGGTCTGGTTAAAGAAGGCGAGAAATTCGCTGTTCTGACCGACATCCTGGGTGACGAAGACCACCTGGGCGACATGGACTTCAAAGTTGCCGGTACCGCCAAAGGTGTGACCGCGCTGCAGATGGACATCAAGATCAAGGGCATCACCGAAGAGATCATGGAAATCGCTCTGGGCCAAGCCCTGGAAGCGCGCCTGAACATCCTCGGTCAGATGAACCAGATCATCGGCCAGTCGCGTACCGAACTGTCGGCCAACGCTCCGACCATGATCGCGATGAAGATCGACACCGACAAGATCCGTGACGTTATCGGTAAAGGTGGCGCGACCATCCGTGCGATCTGCGAAGAGACCAAGGCTTCGATCGACATCGAAGACGACGGCTCGATCAAGATCTTCGGCGAAACCAAGGAAGCGGCTGAAGCAGCACGTCAGCGCGTTCTGGGTATCACCGCAGAGGCCGAGATCGGCAAGATCTACGTCGGCAAGGTTGAGCGCATCGTCGACTTCGGCGCATTCGTCAACATCCTGCCGGGCAAGGACGGTCTGGTTCACATCTCGATGCTGAGCGACGCTCGCGTAGAGAAAGTGACCGACATCCTGAAAGAGGGCCAGGAAGTGGAAGTGCTGGTACTGGACGTGGACAACCGCGGCCGTATCAAGCTGTCCATCAAAGACGTGGCAGCTGCCAAGGCTTCGGGCGTTTAATCACCCCCGCAGTCCTAGCGCAATGAAAATGCCCCGCCGTGAAAACGGCGGGGCATTTTTTTGTCCGTGAAATATCGAGTCATTCGACGAAGTTGCCGACCTGCAAGACCAGTGCTAGGTTTAGCCCACCGCCCGTGTAGCTCAGCCGGTAGAGCAGCGCACTCGTAACGCGAAGGTCGCAGGTTCGATTCCTGTCTCGGGCACCACCTCTCCCTAATCCTTTTGAACCGGCATTTATGTTCCACAGGTCAACTTTTTGTGGGAGAGATGTAAAGAGCCGTGTAATTCGTCATGCAAACGTCCTATATTCGGTGCCTGCATGAGCATCGCTTAGCAGTTTTCAGATGATCCCGAATGGTTCCGAAGGCCGGACAGTCCGCGTCAGAGAGATCCTTGATGATCCAGATCCATCCTCCATTCCCATGATCAGCGAGAACGCCATGACCGAGTTAACTCAAGAGCAACGCCACGAACAAGCGCTGGAAAAGTACAAGCTTGATGCGTCTGAGCTGATGGACGAGATCAAGGATCTGAGTCCCGATGAGCAGAAGGACCAGATCCAGTGGGCGTTCGAAGACGAAGCCGAAGCCCAGGGTCTGCAGCCTTGGGAATTGACCCTCAAGTACACCAGCACCCCTGAAGAGTTCGAGGCCAAGCGCCTGGAACTGCACAAGGAAGCGGCTGAAGTGCTGGGTGTCGAGTGGGGAGAGTACTGCGAGATGAACAATCTCGTCGTTTGACGAGAGCTGCCAGCTACAAGCCGCAAGCTACAAGTAAAAGCACAACCGCTTTGGCTTGCAGCTTGTAGCTCGCATCTTGCCGCTGCCCTTAAATGCTCAGGCGCATCGACAGGTCTACAGCCTTCACGTCCTTGGTCATCGCGCCGATCGAGATGTAGTCCACCCCGGTCTGAGCGATCGGCAGCAGCGTGCTTTCGTTGATGCCGCCACTGGCTTCCAGTTTTGCCTTGCCGCCGTTCAGGCGCACGGCTTCGCGCATGTCATCGAGGCTCAGTTCGTCGAGCATGATGATATCGGCACCGGCGGCCAGCGCCTCCTTCAGCTCCTCCAGACTTTCCACTTCGATTTCCACCGGCTTGCCCGGGGCGATCTTGTGTGCAGCGGCAATGGCCTGCGGGATGCCACCGCTGGCGGCGATGTGGTTTTCCTTGATCAGGAACGCGTCGTACAGGCCGATGCGGTGGTTATGGCAGCCGCCGCAGGTGACCGCATATTTCTGCGCCAGACGCAGGCCCGGCAGGGTCTTGCGGGTGTCGAGCAGTTTCACCGAAGTCTCGGCAACGAAGTCCGCCAGGTACTGCGCGCGGGTCGCTACGCCCGACAGCAATTGCAGGAAGTTCAGGGCGCTGCGCTCACCGGTCAGCAGCGAACGGGCAGGGCCTTCCAGATGAAACAGCGGCTGATTCGGCGAAACCCGTTCGCCATCGCGCACCTGCCAGTGCACCGCCACCCTTGGATCGAGCTGGCGGAACACTGCATCAACCCAGGCCGTACCACTGATGACGGCGGCGTCGCGGGTGATGATGGTGGCTTTGGCCAGACGTTCGGCCGGGATCAGTTGCGCGGTGATGTCGCCGCTGCCGATGTCTTCGAGCAACGCACGGCGCACGTTGGCTTCGATTTCGGCGGTCAAATCGGCGAGACGTAGATTCGGCATAACGGGCTCCACAAACTAAGTGGTCCGATTATAGGGGCATGGCGTCGGCCAACCCAAGGCGAGAACAGCCACGCAGCGCTGCATCCGGTCGATTTTCTTTGAGCAAACCCGTTTCTGTCGTGGTCACTGCAAGGTGTCGGCGCATAGGGGAAACCCTGACGGCTCTGGCGCCGGGGACATCTTTTGCAAGATAATCCGCCTTGCATTTGACGCCATGAGTTTGACGTCGGCAAATCACCGTTTCAGGAGGCTTGGATGCACAACGACGGGAATGTAGTGCCTCTGCACAAGGCCACTACCGATCAGGCGACTCACTCGCCGCTCGCCCGCCTGCCTGTGATTCTGCTTCAGGTTCGCGACAAGGCTGCCCAGCGCCTGCGCAACGGTTTGCAGGAGCTGTTCGATAACGCCGACGACACCCTGTTCGAAATGGCCGATCGCGCGCGTAACGACGTCGAACAGAACATCTTTTTCGAAGCCATGCGCGACCTGCGCCTCAAGCGCAAGAACATCGAGCGCGGCTTTCTCGAGCAATTTTTCGAAGCCTTTGTCGGCCTCACTCAATTCGATCCCGTCCCCACCGTCCTCTCTCATGCCTTGCAGAATGAGGACACTACCGCGCGCACCGACGACATGGAGCGCAACGTCGCGGTCGAAACCATGGTCGGCCGCGTGCTGAATCGCGACGGGTTCGCCCTCGACCAACTGACCGCGCGATTCAATGCGCTGTTGGGCAAGACCCTGGACGATCAATACAACCCGCTGGGCCCGGCGATGCTTTGCGAATACTTCTTGCAGGCCGGGCGCAATCTGGGGGTGGAGATCAAGGTCAAACTGATCCTGCTCAAACTGTTCGAACGCTATGTGCTGGCCGATACCGATCAACTCTACGCCGAAGCCAATCAACTGCTGATCGCCACGGGCGTGTTGCCCGAGCTCAAGCCGGCGCCGGCCCGTCGCGCCATCGATCAGGCTGTGGCCAGCGTGCAGAGCGAATTCGAGGGCGTCGACAAAACCCAGACCGATGCGGGCGTGCAGGAGGTCTTCGCCGCGTTGCAGGAGTTGCTGCTGCACGTGCGCGGCACCGTTGCGCCGACCCTGGAACCCAGCACCCCGGCGCAGCCGATTTCCACCCGCGACTTGCTGCGCCTGCTCTCGCACCTGCAGCAATACGTGCCGGCGCTGGCGATGCAGGACGATTTCGATCTGCGCCATCAGCTTGAACAGTTGCTGACCCGGGTCAGCGTGCGCAGCGGCAAGTCACGAATCGTCGGCGGGGCGGACGAGGACGTGATCAATCTGGTGGCGATGGTCTTCGACTGCATCCTCGATGATCGCAATCTGCCGGATTCGCTCAAGGCACTGATCGCCCGGTTGCAGATCCCGATGTTGAAGGTCGCGGTGATCGACAAAAGCTTCTTCAGCCGCAGCAGCCACCCGGCGCGTCGCCTGCTCAATGAAATCGCCGAAGCGGCGATGGGCTGGGGCGAGTGTGACGGCAATGCGCGCGACAGCCTGTACCTGCGCATCGAGCAAGTGGTGCAGCGCCTGCTGACGGATTTCGACGATGACCCGGCGATTTTTTCCGAGTTGCTGGCGGACTTCCTCGCGTTCACCAGTGACGAACGCCGTCGCAGCGAATTGCTTGAACAGCGTTTACGCGATGCCGAAGAGGGCCGGGCGAAAACCGAACTGGCCCGCCAGCGGGTCGAGCAGGCGCTGAACCAGGCCCTGCTGGGCAAAGTCCTGCCACCGTCGGTGGTGACGTTCGTGCAGGAGGCCTGGAGCAAGGTTTTGCTGCTGACCTGCCTCAAGCACGGCGATCAGTCTGCCGAGTGGCAGGCCGACGTGCAGACCATGGAGCAATTGATCTGGAGCGTGCAGCGCCACGACGACGCCGAAGCCGGTCTGCGTCTGCTGGCGCTAGTGCCGGGGTTGCTCAAGTCATTGCGCGACGGCCTGAGCAGTTCGGCCTTCGATCCGTTTGCCACCAGCGGCTTCTTCAGTGAACTGGAAGCGCTGCATGTGCGCCTGCTCGAACCGTCCAGCGAGCCGGATCAAACCGCATTGCCGGAAATGATTGAAGTGTCGCAGGCGATTGTCTTGCAGATGGCCGACGATGGCCTTCAGCCACGCACGCCGGCGCGTTTGCCGGCCGACGACGCAGGTTTGCGTCAGGTCGATCAGTTGCGCCTGGGCAGTTGGGTGGCGTTCGAAGAAGACGAAGAACACACCCTGCGCTGCAAGCTGGCGGCGATCATCGAGGCCACCAACAAGTACGTGTTCGTCGACCGCACCGGGATGAAAGTGCTGGAGCGCGACCGCACTGAACTGGCCCTGGCATTCCGTCGCGGCGCGGTGCGGACGCTGGACGACACCTTGTTGTTCGACCGTGCGCTGGAGTCGGTAATCGGCAATCTGCGGCGGCTCAATCGCGGCAAGTGATCGCGCGCCGGGGGCCGATCACGGCATACTGGTCGCCAACACAGTCGGCGTTGAAGGAATCGGTATGCAGTTGGATCCCGCAAGCGGGTGGTGTCACGGGGTGCAGGTCTGCCCTTCGCCCAACTTCAATGAACGCCCGGCGGGCGAAGTCTCCCTGTTGGTCATCCACAACATCAGCCTGCCACCGGCGCAGTTCGCCACCGGCAAGGTGCAGGAATTTTTCCAGAATCGTCTGGATGTCACGGAACATCCCTACTTTGCCGGGATCGCCGACCTGCGCGTGTCTGCGCATTTTCTGATCGAACGTGACGGCAAGGTCACCCAGTTTGTCTCCTGTCTTGAGCGTGCCTGGCATGCCGGCGTTTCGGTGTTCGAGGGACGGGAAACCTGTAACGATTTTTCCGTAGGCATCGAGCTGGAAGGCACCGATGATCTGCCGTTCACCGATGCGCAGTACCAGGCGTTGACCGTGCTGACCCGGCAGATACAGGCGGTGTTCCCGGCGATCACCGTCGAGCGCATCTGCGGGCACAGCGACATCGCCCCGGGACGCAAGACCGATCCCGGACCCGCATTCGACTGGGCACGCTACCGCGCCGCCCTGGCACAAGAGGAAGGACAATGAGTTTTCTGGTGTTACTGCTGGCGGTATGGATCGAGAAGTTCTCGGCCCTGCGCCAACGGGTTCAAGGCGATGGCGGATGGATCCGCGAACTGCACAAGCTTGAAACCGGTGGGCTGGCGAAACAGCCGTGGCTGGTGCTGATTGTTCTGGTGCTGCTGCCGGTGGCGTTGCTGGGCTTGCTGCTGTTGGTACTGGAGCCGGTGGCCTATGGTCTGCTGGCGTTGCCGGTGCATTTGCTGGTGGTGATTTACAGCCTGGGGCGCGGCGATCTGCTCGGCGAACTAGGGCCGTTTCGCGACGCCTGGCGCCGTGAGGATCTGCAGGCCGCCGCCCATGTGGCCAAGCGTGATCTGAACATCTGCGCCGAAAGCGGCGAGCAATTGCTGGAGCAAGTGCAACGGCATCTGTTGTGGCAGGCCTACCAGAGTTTCTTTGCGGTGATTTTCTGGTACTTCCTGCTCGGCCCGGTCGCGGCGCTGAGCTATCGCTTGCTGGCGCTGGCGGAAGAAAACGCCCAGAACCCGGCGGTGGCGGAACGGGCAGGGCAACTGCGCCACGCCTTCGACTGGGTGCCGGTACGCCTGCTGGCGGCGAGTCTTGCTCTGGTCGGCAACTTCGTCGCTGTCAGCCGGGTGATGCTGCACGAACTGCTGAACTGGAATATCAGCGCTGCGCAACTGATCAACAAGGTCGGGCTGGCTGCCGGGGAAATCCCGCCGGCCGCTGTCGGTCCCGAAGGCATCAACACCCTCGACTGCCTGTGGGAACTGCTGCTGCGGGCGGCGGTGCTTTGGTATGCCGGCTTTGCCCTGTGGACGGTACTCGCGTAGGCCTTTCACGTGACGAGGGGGGCAAGCCCCCTCGTTAACCTTAAGTTACAAAACCTCCCTTCGATTTGAGCTATACAGAGATGGCGCCCGATAGTGGCTATCTGCTGTCGCCCCGCGCCTGCCAATAAAAACAAGAAAAAACCAAGGGAGACTTCCAGTGAAGAGCTTGCTCTATCCCGCCGTCTCGCTGATGAACCGCTTGAGCTTCGGCATGAAGTTCAGCCTGATCAGCGTGCTGTTCCTGGTGCCAATGCTGGTGACCAATTTCTATCTGGTGCGTGATTCCTACCGTGAATTCCAGGGCACCCGGGTGGAGCTGCAGAGCCTCGATCTGCTGGGCAGCAGCCTGAACCTGCGCCGGGATCTGGAAACCCTCAACAATCTGGTGCAGATCAACGTCACCCTCGGCCAGTCCGGCAAGGCCGGCAATGTCGAGGCGCAGATCACCAGCCTTGAGCAAAACGTCCTGGCGCGCCTGCAAGGGCTGACGCCCATGACGGAGGATCCGGAGCAGATCAAGTTCTTCGAGACCAAGCGCGATGAAATGATCGCCGCCTTCAAGGCCCAGCAAGCGGAAAACTCCCTGCAAAGCAAAAGTGCGCTGATCGGCAAACTGCTGGGCAATGCGCAGATTTTCAGCCAGATCGTGGCCAGTCAGGCCGGATTGAGTCGCGACAATCAGGGCGACATTCGCCAGCTCAGCGAGCTGATCACCTCGATCACGCCGGCTGTTACTCAGGCGTTGGGCGAGGGTCGGGCGATGGGTTCGTATTCATTGGGCCAGGGCTTTCTCAACAGTTCGTCGAGCACCCGTTTCGACGAGCTGCTGGTGCAGATCGAAAAACTTCAGGCCGAATATGGCCTGAAATTGCAGGACGCGCTGGGCTCGAGCAAAGCTGCCCGTGATTCCCTGAGCGCACCGGCCGATGCCAGCAAGGCATCGCTGAAACAGGCCGGCACACTGATCGAAGAACAAGTGGTGATGGCCGAAACCCTCGACGCTCCATGGCAGGGGTTTTATGACCAGGTCACCGGGCTGATGGACCAGACCTATCAGCTCAACGACGCCACCCTGAAATTCCTCGACACCCAATTGCAGCAGCGCCTGGGGCAAAACCGTACGCACATGGTGCTGCAAGCCGTGGCGTTGTCGGTGGTGTTCGTGTTGATTTTCTATCTCTACGGCGGGTTCTACGCCTCGACTCGCGCCACCCTGAAAAACCTCGGCGCCATGATGGATAAAGTCGCGGCAGGCGACATGACAGTGAATTTCCGCGCCAACAGCCGCGATGAACTCGGCGAGTTGGGCGAAGTGTTCAACGGTACGGTGAGGAAGATCCATGACCTGATCGAACGGGTCGGCCACACCGTTGGCGAGGTCGAGCGGCAGGCGGGGCAGGTGGAAAACGTTTCGGCGCAAAGCAATCAGGCGGTCGCCGGGCAACGCGCACAGATCGAACAAGTGGCGACGGCGATGAACCAGATGTCGGCAACGTCGCTGGAGGTGGCACGCAGTGCGGCGGCCGCGGTCAGCAGCGCCCACAGCGTGAACGACGAAACCATCAGTGGTCGCGGACTGGTGGAATCGCAGCAGGGCAGCATCGCGGCACTGGCGAGCGAAATCGATCAGTCGGTGCTGGTGATCAACCAGTTGGCCAGCGACAGTCAGTCGATCAGCCGCGTTCTGGAAGTGATCAAGAGCATCGCCGAACAGACCAATCTGCTGGCGCTCAATGCCGCGATCGAGGCTGCGCGGGCGGGCGAACAGGGGCGCGGTTTTGCCGTGGTCGCTGACGAAGTCCGGACGCTGGCCAAACGCACTCAGCAATCGACCGAAGAAATCGAGCAGATGATCGCCAAGCTTCACGGTGGCGTCGGTGCGGCGGTGAAGGCCATGGGCGTCAGCCATCAGATGGCCAACGGCACGGTGGGGCAGTCAGAAAAGGTCCAGCAGGCGCTGGAAAACATCCTCGGCGCTGTCGGCATGATCGTCGACCAGAATCAGCAAATCGCCGCCGCCGTCGAGCAGCAGACCGCCGTGGCCCACGACATTGACCAGAACATCGTCGAGATCAACCGTGCCGGCGAGCGCACCGCAGAAGGTGCGCATCAGACCGAAGATGCCAGCCGCGCGTTGTCGGCGCAGGTGGTCGAGTTGAAGCAGTTGATCAGCGCGTTCCGGGTTTGACGTGTCCTGCCGACTGTTTACCAGTGAAACAGTTGGCAAGCGTTAGCCGTACTGGCGGCGGCCAGTTGTTCCGGATCGATGTTCATCAAAGCGGCGAGTGACGTGCAGATCGCCGGCAAATGCGCCGGCGTATTGCGCACGCCGGGGAACATGGCGGGTGCCATGTCCGGTGAGTCGGTTTCCAATACCACCGAATCCAGCGGCAAGTCGGCCAGCACCCTATGCATGCGCAACGCCTGCGGCCAGGTCGGTGCACCTCCGAGGCCGAGTTTGAAACCGAGCTTGATGTATTCCCGCGCTTCTTCACGGCTGCCTGCGAAGGCGTGAATGATGCCGGCGCGTTTGAGCTTGAAGCGCTTGAGCGTGGCGATCACCGCCGCATGGCTGCGCCGCACATGGATCAATGCCGGCAGTTCAAAATCTGCCGCCAATTGTAGTTGTGCCTCGAAAAGCGCTTGCTGGCGTTCGCGGTCGAGGGTTTCGATGAAGTAGTCCAGGCCGATTTCGCCGACCGCACACAGCTGCCGATGACCCTTCAGCCGTGTCAGCCAATCGCCCAGTGCATGCAGGTCTTCAGGCCGATGCTGATCGAGATAGACCGGATGCAATCCGAACGCAGCGTACAAATCGGCGTCGCTTTGCACCAGATCCCACACCCGCTGCCAGTTCCCCTCGTAGACCCCGAGCACCACCATTCGCCGCACCCCGAGGGCGCGGCTTTCGGTGAGCAGCGCCGCGCGGTCGGCGTCGAAGTCGGGGAAGTCCAGATGGGTGTGGCTGTCGATCAGCTCCACGGCTCAATCCCGGTGAATACGCTGCTTGAAGGTACGGGCAATGGCTTGCACGCCAGGCTGATAGTCCGATTGCTCGACCGCTGCGAGTGCCAGTTCCAGCGCCTTGTCGGCGATCAACTGGTGCTGCTGGGCCATGGCGTTGACCGGCAGCGGCAGGAAGTCGAGCAACTGGGTGTCGCCGAATGTGCCGAGGCGCAGCGGGCGGTTTTTTAACGGGAAGTCATGCAGCGCGTCGAACACGCCCTGCAACAGTACGTAGGACGTGGTCACCAGCGCATCCGGCAAATGCCCGAGGCGTTGCAGGAGTTCTTCCATCAACTGCTTGCCGCACTCGCGGCTGAAGGACTCGGCGTGTTCGATCAGCACTTCGCCCTTGAACCCGGCCAGGGCTTGCTTGAACCCGGCTTCACGTTCCTGGCTGATGCTCAGTTCCGGGCGGGCGCCCAGCAGCACGATCTGTTTCGGCTGCGGGTCGAGCAGGCTTTCGGTCAGGTGCAGGCTGGCTTCGCGGTCATCGCTGACCACCGAACAGAAATGCTCGGCATCCATCACCCGGTCGATGGCAATGATCGGCAGACCCTTGGCCTGCAACTGGCGATAACTGTCGTCACCGGCCGGCAGACAACTGGCGACGATCAACGCATCGCAGCGTCGGGCGCGGAACAGTTGCAGCAGTTGCCGCTCGCTGTCCGGTGCATCGTCGGAGCTGGCGATCAGCAGCTGATAGCCCCGCGCACGGGCGCCTTGCTCCAGCAGTTTGGCGATCCGCGCGTAACTGGGGTTTTCCAGATCCGGCAGGATAAAACCCAGGGTCCGGGTGTGCCGACTGCGCAGCCCGGCCGCCTGTGGATTGGGGGTAAAGCCGTGCAGATCGACCACCGCCCGCACCCGCTCGACGGTGGCGGTGCTGATGCGTTGCTGTTCGGCCTTGCCGTTGATGACGTAGCTGGCGGTGGTCACGGACACTCCGGCCAACCGCGCGATATCACTGAGTTTCAACCCGGGATTTCCTTGTTTTTTCGAGCTTGCCGCGACATTTTCGCCAATCCTACCCGATTCAGGCAGGCGACCATTGTCGCAGCGCATCCGACAAGTTGGACTTCAAGGATGGGACATTATCGAGTAACGTGCCGATCAATCTAGATTAAACGTTTCAGCAAGCGTATTTTCTACGTTTTAGACGCCTTTTGCCGGTTCTGCCGTGAAACCGCCAAAACTGCCTCCTGAAAAGGATGGCCTACAGCGCCTAAGCTGCAACCATTCAAAACAATACCTGGCGCACCACCGCGCCAAAAAGGAGATCGCATGCTCGAGCTCACTGTAGAGCAGATATCCATGGGCCAGTCGGCTGTGGATAAACCCGCCGCTTTGCAATTGCTGGCCAGTCATCTGGTCGCCGATGGTCTGGTCGCCGACGGATACCTCGCCGGCCTGCAGGCCCGGGAGGCTCAGGGTTCGACCTTCCTCGGCCAAGGCATTGCGATCCCCCACGGCACGCCCGAAACCCGCGATCAGGTGTTCGCCACCGGCGTGCGCCTGATGCAGTTTCCCGACGGCGTGGACTGGGGCGATGGCCAGATCGTTTATCTGGCCATCGGCATCGCCGCCAAATCCGACGAACACCTGCGCCTGCTGCAACTGCTGACCCGCGCCCTCGGCGAGACCGATCTGGGTCAGGCCCTGCGCCGCGCGAGTTCGCCCGAAGCGCTGCTGAAACTGCTGCAAGGCGCGCCGCAAGAGCTGGCGCTGGATGCGCAGATGATTGGCCTCGGGGTTTCCGCCGACGATTTCGAAGAATTGGTCTGGCGCGGGGCACGTCTGCTGCGCCAGGCCGATTGCGTGAGCAACGGTTTCGCAGGGGTGTTGCAGCAAGTTGAAGCGCTGCCGCTGGGCGATGGCCTGTGGTGGCTGCACAGCGAACAGACCGTGAAGCGTCCAGGGCTGGCGTTCGTCACGCCGGACAAACCGATGCGCTACCTCGGCCAGCCGCTCAGCGGTCTGTTCTGTCTGGCCAGTCTGGGTGAAGCGCATCAGGCGTTGCTTGAGCGGTTGTGCGCGTTGCTGATCGAAGGTCGCGGCCATGAACTGGGCCGCGCCACCAGCAGCCGCAAAGTCCTCGAAGTGCTCGGCGGCGAGTTGCCGGCTGATTGGCCGAGTGCGCGTATCGCACTCGCCAATGCCCATGGTCTGCACGCGCGGCCGGCGAAGATCCTCGCGCAACTGGCGAAAAGTTTTGACGGCGAAATCCGTGTGCGCATCGTCGACGGTCAGGACAGCGCCGTATCGGTGAAAAGCCTGAGCAAACTGCTGAGCCTTGGCGCTCGTCGCGGGCAGGTGCTGGAAATTATCGCCGAACCGAGCATCGCTGCCGATGCCTTGCCTGCGTTGCTGGCCGCCATCGAAGAAGGCCTCGGCGAAGAAGTCGAACCGTTGCCTGCAGTCAGTCAGCAGCGCGAAGTGATTACGGATATTGCAGAAGTGCTGACCGCCCCGGCCTCCGGCAGTCTGCTGCAAGCGATTCCTGCCGCCCCCGGCATCGCCATCGGCCCGGCGCACATTCAGGTCCAGCAAACCATCGATTACCCGTTGCGCGGCGAGTCCGCTGCCATCGAGCGCGAGCGTCTCAAGCAAGCGCTGGCCGACGTGCGTCAGGACATTCAGGGCCTGATCGAACGCAGCAAGGCCAAGGCAATCCGCGAGATTTTCATCACCCACCAGGAAATGCTCGACGACCCGGAACTCACCGACGAAGTCGACACTCGCCTCAAGCAAGGCGAAAGCGCCGAAGCAGCCTGGATGGCCGTGATCGAGGCCGCCGCGAAACAACAGGAAGCGTTGCAGGACGCGTTGCTCGCTGAACGTGCCGCCGACCTGCGCGACATCGGTCGTCGGGTGCTGGCGCAACTGTGTGGCGTGCAGACGCCCGCCGAGCCTGAGCAACCGTACATTCTGGTGATGGATGAGGTCGGTCCGTCCGACGTGGCGCGTCTGGATCCGGCGCGGGTCGCGGGGATTCTTACCGCCCGTGGTGGCGCCACCGCGCACAGCGCCATCGTGGCTCGCGCGCTGGGCATTCCGGCGCTGGTCGGTGCGGGCTCAGCGGTGTTGCTGCTGAAGCCCGGCACGCCGTTGCTGCTCGACGGCCAGCGCGGTCGCCTGCATGTGGACGCGGACGCCGCGACCCTGCAACGCGCCAGCGAAGAACGCGACACCCGCGAACAACGCCTGAAAGCCGCCGCCGAACAACGTCATCAACCGGCGCACACCACCGACGGCCACGCCGTGGAAGTGTTTGCCAACATCGGTGAGAGCGCCGGTGTGATCAGCGCGGTGGAGCAGGGCGCCGAAGGCATCGGCCTGCTGCGCACCGAACTGATTTTCATGGCCCACCCGCAAGCGCCGGACGAGGCGACTCAGGAAGCCGAATACCGCCGCGTCCTCGACGGCCTCGCCGGTCGGCCGCTGGTGGTGCGCACCCTCGATGTCGGCGGCGACAAACCGCTGCCGTACTGGCCGATCGCCAAGGAAGAAAACCCGTTCCTCGGCGTACGCGGGATTCGCCTGACCTTGCAGCGTCCGCAGATCATGGAAGCGCAGTTGCGCGCCTTGCTGCGTTCGGCGGACAACCGACCATTGCGGATCATGTTCCCGATGGTCGGCAGCGTCGAAGAGTGGCGTCAGGCCCGCGACATGACCGAACGGCTGCGCCTGGAAATCCCGGTTGCTGACCTGCAACTGGGGATCATGATCGAGGTGCCGTCTGCCGCGTTGCTGGCACCGGTGCTGGCCAAAGAAGTGGATTTCTTCAGCGTCGGCACCAACGACCTGACCCAATACACCCTGGCCATCGACCGTGGTCATCCGACCCTGTCCGCCCAGGCTGACGGCCTGCACCCGGCGGTGCTGCAACTGATCGACATCACCGTGCGCGCGGCCCATGCCCATGGCAAATGGGTCGGTGTGTGCGGCGAGCTGGCGGCGGATCCGCTGGCGGTGCCGGTGCTGGTCGGCCTCGGTGTGGATGAACTGAGCGTCTCCGGGCGCAGCATCGCCGAGGTCAAGGCACGCATCCGCGAACTCAGCCTGACGCAATCGCAAACCCTTGCTCAACAAGCCCTGGCCGTAGGCAGCGCCAACGAAGTGCGCGCATTAGTGGAGGCCCTGTAATGGCCAAGATTCTCACCCTGACCCTCAACCCGGCGCTGGACCTTACGGTGCAGTTGCCACGTCTGGAGGCCGGTCAGGTCAACCGCAGCGACGAGATGCACACCCACGCCGCCGGAAAGGGCGTCAACGTCGCACAAGTGCTGGCCGACCTCGGTCATGAACTGACGGTCAGCGGCTTTCTCGGCGAAGACAATCTGCAAGCCTTCGAAACCCTGTTCGCCAAACGTGGCTTCACCGATGCGTTTATCCGGGTGCCCGGCGAGACCCGCAGCAACATCAAGGTGGCGGAACAGGATGGACGCATCACCGACATCAATGGCCCGGGCCCGGTTGTGGGCGTGGTGGCGCAACAGGCGTTGCTGGAGCGTCTGGTGCAGATCGCGCCGGGGCATGACGCGGTGGTGGTGGCCGGCAGTTTGCCGCGCGGCGTGACTGCACAGTGGCTGCGCGAGTTGGTCGAGCGTTTGAAGGCGTTGGGCCTGAAAGTCGCCCTGGACACCAGCGGCGATGCCTTGCGTGCGGCGCTCAAGGCCGGTCCGTGGCTGATCAAGCCGAACACCGAAGAACTGGCCGATGCGCTGGGTTGTGAAGTGGTGTCCCACGCGTCTCAGGCTGAAGCGGCCAATCGGTTGCACGCCCAGGGCATCGAGCATGTGGTGATTTCCCACGGCGCCGACGGTGTGAACTGGTTCAGCGTCGGCTCGGCGCTGCACGCGACGCCGCCGAAAGTCAGCGTCGCCAGCACGGTCGGTGCCGGCGATTCGTTGCTGGCCGGCATGCTCCACGGTCTGCTCAGCGCCGACACGCCGGAGCAAACCCTGCGCACGGCCACCGCGATTGCGGCGCAGGCGGTGACCCAGATCGGTTTCGGTATTCACGATGCCGCGCAACTGGCGCAGCTCGAACAGGGCGTGCGCGTGCGCCCCCTGACAGAACAATAAGAGGGTTTGTCATGAAGTTAGCCATTGTCACGGCCTGCCCGAACGGCATGGTCACCAGTGTGCTGTGCGCCCGGCTGCTGGATGCCGCGGCCCAGCGTCAGGGCTGGAGCACCAGCGTCGAAGTGGTGGACGCGGCGCACCCGGAACGTGAATTGTCGGCGGCCACCATCGAGGCTGCCGAGTGGGTGTTGCTGGTGGCCACGGGACCGGTGGACATGACCCGGTTCATCGGCAAGAAAGTCTTTCGGATTGCACCGGCGCAAGCCCTGCAGGATGTCGAAGAAGTACTGCGGCGTGGCGCCGTCGAGGCCGAGGTTTACGTCGCTGCCGAAGCGCCGCCGGTGGTTGCCAGCGCGCAAGCGCCGCGACTGGTCGCGGTCACTGCGTGCCCGACCGGCGTCGCCCACACCTTCATGGCCGCCGAAGCCTTGCAGCAGGCTGCCAAGCGTCTGGGCTACGACCTGCAAGTCGAAACCCAAGGCTCGGTCGGCGCGCGAAATCCGCTGAGCGCGACAGCCATCGCCGAGGCTGACGTGGTGCTGCTGGCGGCCGATATCGAAGTCGCGACCGAGCGTTTCGCCGGTAAGAAAATCTATCGCTGCGGCACCGGGATTGCGTTGAAGCAGTCCGAAGCCACGCTGAAAAAAGCCTTGGCCGAAGGTGTCGTGGAAAGCGCTGCCGGCGAAGGCAAGGCCCCGGCCAAACAAGAGAAAAGCGGCGTCTACAAACACCTGCTGACCGGTGTGTCGTTCATGCTGCCAATGGTGGTGGCGGGTGGTCTGATGATCGCCTTGTCGTTCGTGTTCGGCATCACTGCATTCAAGGAAGAAGGCACGCTGGCGGCGGCGCTGATGCAGATCGGCGGCGAGACCGCGTTCAAGTTGATGGTGCCGCTGCTGGCCGGTTACATCGCCTGGTCGATTGCCGACCGCCCCGGACTCGCGCCGGGCATGATCGGTGGTTTGCTGGCGAGCACCCTGGGCGCCGGCTTCATTGGCGGGATCGTTGCCGGTTTTATCGCAGGCTACGCGGCCAAGGCGATCAGTCGGTATGTGGCGCTCCCGCAAAGTCTCGAAGCGCTGAAACCGATTCTGATCATTCCGTTGTTCGCCAGCCTGTTCACCGGGCTGGTGATGATTTACGTGGTCGGCAAACCGGTGGCCGGGATGCTCGCGGCGCTGACGCATTTCCTCGACAGCATGGGCACCACCAACGCGATCCTGCTGGGTGTGCTGCTGGGCGGCATGATGTGCGTCGACCTCGGCGGGCCGATCAACAAGGCCGCGTATGCATTCTCGGTGGGGCTGCTGGCCTCGCAAAGTTACGCACCGATGGCCGCGACCATGGCCGCCGGCATGGTGCCGCCGATTGGTCTCGGCATCGCCACGTTCATCGCCCGGCGCAAGTTCGCCCAGACTGAACGCGAAGCCGGTAAAGCGGCGCTGGTGCTCGGGTTGTGCTTCATCTCCGAAGGGGCGATTCCGTTTGCCGCGAAAGACCCGTTGCGGGTGATCCCGGCGAGCATTGCCGGCGGTGCGTTGACCGGTGCGTTGTCGATGTATTTCGGCTGCAAGCTGATGGCGCCGCACGGTGGGCTGTTCGTGCTGGCGATTCCGAATGCGATCAACCATGCGCTGTTGTACCTGCTGGCAATCGTCGCGGGGAGCCTGCTGACGGCGGTGGTGTATGCGCTGGTCAAGCGGCCGGAAGCCGTGGAGCTGGCGCTGGAGCCCGCGAAGGCGTGAGGTGTCACACCCCTTTCATCTAGCAGTGCTTAAGTTTTCCTTTTTTCAGGGAGAACACCATGAGCGATTTCAATCCCGGTCGCCGGCGCGTGATGCAAGCCGTCGGCGCCGGACTGCTGATGCCGGGGCTGGCGCCGGCCGTGATCGCGTCGGTCAAGGATCGACCGCAACTCACTGACGGCGTGCAATCCGGCGACTTGCAGGGCGACCGCGCGATGATCTGGAGCCGCGCCGACCGCCCGGCGCAGATGGTGGTGGAGTGGGACACCCGCAGCCAGTTCCGCCATCCACGTCGTGTCGTTTCCGCGCTGGCTGATGCCCGCAGCGATTTCACCGCTCGCGTCGAACTCACCGGGCTGCCCGCCGATCAGGCGATTTTCTACCGCGTGTATTTCAAGGACGCCCGCACCGGCGTCGCCAGCGAACCGTGGCTCGGTCACTTGCGCAGTGCACCGACCGCGCGGCGCAATATCCGCTTCGTGTGGAGCGGCGACACCGTCGGCCAGGGCTTCGGCATCAACCCCGATATCGGCGGCATGCGCATCTATGAAGCCATGCGCATGCGCCTGCCGGACTTCTTTATCCACAGCGGCGACACCATCTACGCCGACGGCCCGGTGCCGGCGCAACTGACCACGGAAGGTGGCCGGATCTGGCGCAACCTCACCACCGAAGCCAAGAGCAAGGTCGCCCAAACCCTCGACGATTATCGCGGCAATTACCGCTACAACCTGATGGACGAAAACGTCCGCCGCTTCAATGCCGAAGTGCCGCAGATCTGGCAGTGGGACGACCATGAGGTGGTCAACAATTGGTCGCCGGGCAAACAGCTCGACGAGCGTTATCAGGAAAAAAATATCCACACCCTGGTCGGTCGTGCGCGCCAGGCCTGGCTCGAATATTCGCCGATGCGTTTGCAGGCCGCAGATGGCGGCGGGCGGATCTATCGCAAGCTCAGTTACGGGCCGATGCTCGATGTGTTCGTGCTCGACATGCGCAGTTATCGCGGGGCCAACGATGACAATCTCGGGGCGGAAAAACCATTCCTCGGGCGTGATCAACTGAACTGGCTCAAGCGCGGATTGAAGGCCTCTAAAGCCCAGTGGAAAGTCATCGCCGCCGACATGCCGATTGGTCTTGGCGTGCCGGATGGCGAGGTCAGTCCCGGTGTTGCGCGCTGGGAAGCGGTCGCCAACGGCGACCCTGGCCCGGCGCAGGGACGTGAGCTGGAAATCGCCGAACTGCTGGGCTTTTTGCGCGCGCAGCAGGTGCGCAATTTCGTGTTCCTGACGGCGGACGTGCATTACTGCGCGGCGCATCACTATCACCCTGATCGCGCGGCGTTCCAGGATTTCGAACCGTTCTGGGAGTTTGTCGCAGGACCGTTGAACGCCGGCAGTTTCGGACCCAATCCGCTGGACAAGACCTTTGGCCCGCAAGTGGTGTTTCAGAAAGCGCCCCCGACGCAAAACGCTTCACCGTTTGCCGGTTTTCAGTTTTTCGGAGAGGTGAATATTGATGGGCAGAGCGGGGAGATGAGCGTGGTGTTGCGGGATCTGGAGGGTGTTGCGGTGTTCGAGCAGAAGCTGCAGCCGGTCTGAATGCAGCGCTGAACCTGTGGGAGCAAGGTTGCTCCCACAGTGACCCAAGGTGAATCAGTAAACGTCGCGGCGATAGCGACCCTGTTCGATCAGGCGTTCGACTTCAGCGGCGCCCAGCACTTCATTGAGCACCTGATCCACGCCCGACGCCATGCCTTGAAGGCTGCCGCAGATGTAAATCACCGCACCGTCCGCCAGCCATTTCTTCAACTCGCCGGCCGATTCGCGCAGACGATCCTGCACGTAAATCTTCTCGGACTGATCCCGCGAGAACGCCAGATCCAGGCGTTCCAGATCGCCATTGATCAACCACTCTTCCAGCTCCGCACGGCAGAGGAAATCGTGCTCGCGATTGCGCTCGCCAAACAGCAGCCAATGACGCTGCTGATTGTCGGCGATCCGCGCCTTGAGCAAGCTGCGCAGCCCGGCGAGGCCAGTGCCGTTGCCCAGCAGGATCATTGGCACCGGAGCGTTCGGCAGATGGAAACCGCTGTTGCGGCGGACCCGCAGGCTGATGCTGCCGCCGACCGGAGCATGCTCGGTCAGCCAGCCGGAACCGATGCCGAGGCTGCCGTCGGCGTGTTGTTCCTGACGCACGATCAGCTCCAGCACGCCGTCGGCGGCAATCGAGGCGATCGAGTACTCGCGCATCGCCAGCGGCACCATCGCATCGACCAGCGCCTGAGCGTGCAGGCCCACCAGATGTGCGCGATGCTCGGGCAGCTGGCGGGTGGCGAGGGCGACCTCCAGCGACTCTTCCAGGCCGTTGACCTTGACGCTGGTTTCACCACGGATGCCGAGGCCGTCGAGGAAATGCTCGATCGCCCACGGGCAGTTGCGTGGCAGTACTTCCACCAGATCGCCGGCCAGCCAGCTGCGGGAGGTCGGCGCGGTCAGGCCGAGCAGGAAGACGGGGGATCCGCTGCTGTCCGGGTTCATCAGGTCGCGGCGCACCAGCGTCCAGTTCTCGTAGCTCGGCGCCTGCCAGGTGTCGACCGGCGCTTGCCCGGTGAGCAGGCCAAGCTGGGTCTGCCAGTGACGCAGGGCGTAAGGATCGCCGCTGTCGACTTCCACCGGGGCGAACAGGGTCTTGCCGCCGTGTTCGCCCAGCCATTGATGCAGGCGTCGGGCGAAACCGCAGAAGTGCTGATACTGACGGTCGCCGAGGCCGAGCACCGCGTAATTGAGGCTGTCGAGGGTCGAGGCGTTCTTCAGCACTTCGCGCTCGAAACCGCGAGCGCTGTCCGGCGCTTCGCCGTCGCCGAAGGTGCTGACCACGAACAGCGCGTTGTTCGATTCGCGCAGATCCTGCTCGCTGACATTCGCCAGCGGCTGCACCTTCACCGGCAATCCGGCCGCCTGTAACTGGCCGGCGGTCTGCCACGCCAGTTGCTCGGCAAAACCGCTCTGGCTGGCGAAACCGATCAGCCACGCCGGTGTATCGCCGGCCGGTTGGTCGAGACCCTTGCGGGCATCCTTGATCTGCTTTTTCTTGCGGCGGCGATCCAGATACAGCAACCAGCCGGTGATGAAGAACAGCGGCATCAACACCGCCGCGACGGTGACGATGATCCGTCCGACCAATCCGAAATAGCTGCCGACATGCAGCGCGTAAATGCTGGTCAGCAATTGCGCCTTGAAGCTCTTGTCGGCGTAGCGGTCGACGCGTTTGACGACGCCGGTGGCCGGGTCGAGGGTGATCTGGTTCAGCGCGCGGTCATGGGGCGAGCTGTCGAGCAGATAGAACACGGTCGCCGGTTGGCCGGCCACCGGCGGCATGCGGATGTTGTAGGAGGCGAGGCCCGGGCCTGCGGCGCTGTAGATGCTGACCCACATCGCGGCGTAATCGGCAGTCGGCGCCGGACCTTCGGGGGCCGGGCCACGACCGCCGCGCACGCGCTCGTTTTGCGGCGCATCGGAAAGCAATTTGGTCAGGCCCTTGTTGTACCACTCGTAGGACCAGGACAGTCCGGTCAGTGCCAGCAGCAGGTAAACCAGCATGCACCAGGTGCCGAACACCGAGTGCAGATCCCAGTTGAAGCTGCGGCCCTTTTTCTTCCAGTCGAGGGTCAGCCACACGCGCCAGCTGTTCCACTGGCGCGGCCAGCGCAGGTACAGGCCGGACAGGCAGAAGAACAGCAGCATCAGGGTGCAGGCGCCGGTGATGTTGCGACCGGTATCGCCCATGGCGAGAAACCGGTGCAGTTGCAGCATCAGGCCGAAGAAGTCCTGGCCGGTGGCATCGCCCTTGAACTCGGCGGTGTAGGGATCGAAGTAGCGCATCTCGCCCCGGCGCTCGCCTTTGGGCGGGGTGAACCAGACGCGGCCGGCGCTGCCGCTTTCGGTCTCGACCGAGAGCATCGAGACTTTCTTGCCCGAGGCCGCTTCGATCTGCGCCACCAGGTCGGCGGGCGGCAGGACGCCAGCGACCTGCTTCTCGACCTGCAACACGGAAGGGTTGAGGGCTTTGAGGATTTCGTCCTGAAACGAATAGGCAGCACCGGTGATGCCCATCAGGGCCAGCACCAGCCCGGCAGTGATGCCAAAAAACCAGTGCAACTGGAACAGGGTTTTCTTCAACACGTCGCTTGCCTTGTCCGTTCGGAAATTGTGTTCACGGCGTGCATTATGCCGTGGCCTATCGAGAAACGTTCTTTATTACGCACAAAAGCCCCGCTCAAATGAATGAACGGGGCCCGGTACTTCCCTCTTCGATCAGAAGTGGAAGTTGGTGCTCAGCAATGCCGTACGGCCCGCCGCCTGGTTGGCGAAGTGAGTCGAGAAGGCCTTGTCGTAGTAGGTTTCGTTGGTCAGGTTCTGCACGTTCAGTTGCAGGTCGACGTTCTTGCTCAGCTTGTACGCAGCCATCGCGTCGTAGCGAACGTAGGAATCGACCATGGTGGTGTTGGCCACGCTGCCGAACACGTCATCCACGTAGAACGCACCGCCACCGATAGTCAGCTTCGGCGTGACCTGGTAAGTGGTCCACAGGCTGGCGCTGTTTTTCGGCGTGTTAGGCAGCTCGTTACCGTTGTTGGCCTTGTTGGCCGGCAGGTCGCCACCGTCAATCTGTTCGCTGTCCATGTAGGCGTAACCGGCGAACACTTGCCACTTGTCGGTGATCTTGCCGCTGGCGGACAGCTCGATACCTTGAACGCGGGTCTTGCCGGCGTTTTCGTACGAGGTGGTATCCACCTGGACACGCGCGTTTTCTTTCTCGGTGCGGAAGATGTCGGCGGTCAGCGACAGGCGATCGTTCAGCAGATCCCACTTGGTGCCGATTTCGTAGTTCTTGGTGGTTTCCGGCTCCATGTCGCTCTTGAGCAGGTTGCCGTTGCGATCCGGCGTGCCGCCCAGCGGGTTGCCTTCCTGACCTTCACCCAGGGTGTTGCCCGGGGGTGTGGCGGAGGTGGCGTAGGACGCATAGATGCTGCCGTTCTCTGCCGGTTTGTAAACGACGCCGAACTGGCCGGTGACGAACTCGCTGGTGTCAGAACCTTTGGAGGTGGTGTTGCCGGCGGCGGTGTAGGTCTTGTAGCCGGTTTCGAAGTGGTCGTAACGCAGACCCATGTTTACCAGCCATTGCTCGGACAGCTCCAGGGTGTCGAACGCATACAGCGCGTAGGTATCGGACTGGGTGTCGGTGCCGGCGTAGTTGCGCGAGATTGCGCCGTTCCACGGATCGTTCGGGTTCGGGTTCGACAGCGAGGTGCAATTGTAGCCGCTGGCAGCACCGATCAGGCTCGGGTTGCAGTTGGTGGTCACGGCCGAGGTGCGCGGCGTGGTGTCGGTGTTGACGTTGTACGAGGATTTGCTGCTTTCCTCACGGGTGTATTCGACACCGGTGGAGAAGCTGTTCTTGAAGCCGGCAACGTAGAAGTTGCCGAACAGGTCGGTCTGGTTGGTGGTGGTCTCGGTGTTGCTCACGCGAGTGTTCGCACGACGCCAGACGCTGCCGTTGTTCACGTTGCCTTTGCTGTCGTCGGGCTGGGTCAGGATGTAATCCTGCATGCTGGTGCCGTGACGCAGGGTGTTCTTGATCGTCAGCGAGTCGCTCAGGTCATGCTCGATGGCGAAGGTCGCGGTGTCGGTGCGGCCCTTGCGGAAGTCGCGATCCAGACCGTAGAAGTTGCTGTGATCGCCGCCGGCGTACGGCTTGTCCGGGTTGGACTTGGTGCGCGCCGCCGAGCCACCGGCCGGAATCGTGTAAGGGATGCCCGAGTCCGGCGTGTCGTTGCTTTCGAGATGGTAGTAGTCGAGGTTGACGCGGGTGTCGGTGCCCAGGCCGAAGGCCAGGGACGGCGCGATGCCCCAACGGTCGTAGTCGACTTTGTCGCGACCGGCGACGTTGCTCTCGTGGCTCATCAGGTTCAGACGGCCGGCAGCGGTGTCGCTGAACTGGTAGTTGCCATCCATCGTGTAGCGTTGGGTCTGGTCGGAGCCCCAGGTGAAGCCACCGTCGAACGAGTTGCCCAGGTGCGCTTTCTTGCTCACCAGGTTGATGCTGCCGCCAGCTGCGCCGCGACCGCCGATGGCGGAGTTCGGGCCCTTGCTGACTTCGATGTTTTCCACGGCGAAGATTTCGCGGCTCTGGGAACCGGTGTCGCGCACGCCGTCTAGGTAGGTGTCGCCTTGGGCGTCGAAACCACGGATGAACGGACGGTCTCCCTGCGGGTTGCCGCCTTCACCGGCACCGAAGGTGATGCCCGGTACGGTGCGCAGCGCATCCTGCATGTTCAGGGCGCCGGTGTCCTTCAGGACTTGTTGCGGGATAACGGTGACCGAGCGCGGGGTATCAACCAGTGGCGCGGTGTACTTGGGCGAGGAGGCTTTCTCGACCTGGTAGGACGTCGAGTCCTGGGCTTCGCCGGTGATGGCGGTGGCGTCCAGGGCGATGGCATTGCCGGTGGCTTTGCTGTCGGTTTTTTCGGCGGCGAACACCATGTGGCCTGCGGAGCCGGCGGTAATTGCCACGCCGATGGCGGAAGCGAGCAGACGCGGTGAACTGACCGGTAATTGTGCGAGTTGACGTGCCATTTTTATTCCCCTCCCCAAGGATTTGAGGCGGCGGAATATAGGGTAAACAGGTATTCGTATCAATTGCGAAACATTACTATTCGCGACAAATTTACATTCTTTACAATTTAACCTTACGGTTTTTACCAGTTCATTCGTCTAGCGGGTTTTACACAGTCAATAAGAATCAATACCATTGCCGCCTCTTTGCCATCAGGTGACATTGCCATGCTGCTGCACATCCCCGGGCTGTTCGCGAAAGACGAAGTGCAGCGTATTCGCGAGGCGCTGGAACAGGCCGACTGGGCCGATGGCAAGATCACCGCCGGCTATCAATCGGCCAAGGCCAAGCACAATCTGCAGCTTCCGGAAGGCCATCCGCTGGCGAAGGAAATCGGCGCGGCGATGCTCGAACGCCTGTGGAAAAACCCGCTGTTCATGTCGGCCGCGCTGCCGCACAAAGTATTCCCGCCGTTACTCAACTGCTACTCGGCGGGCGGCAGTTTCGATTTCCACATCGACAACGCGGTGCGCCAGCCCAAGGGCAGCATCGAGCGGGTGCGCACTGATCTGTCGGCCACGCTGTTCTTCAGCGAGCCAGAGGATTACGACGGCGGCGAGCTGGAGATCCAGGACACCTTCGGCACCCAGCGAGTGAAGCTTCCCGCCGGCGACATGGTCTTGTATCCCGGCACCAGCCTGCACAAGGTCAATGCAGTCACTCGCGGCGCGCGTTATGCCTCGTTCTTCTGGACTCAAAGTCTGGTGCGCGAAGACAGCCAGCGTGCCTTGCTGTTCGAGATGGACGGCGCGATCCAGCAACTGACCCAGGACATGCCCGATCACCCTTCGCTGATCCGCCTCACCGGCACTTACCACAACCTGCTGCGTCGCTGGGTCGAGGTGTAAGTGGCGGACTTTCGGTTACGTCGCGAAGAAGTCCTCGACGGCGAACGCCTCACGGCCATGCTCGAAGAAAGCCCGGCTCGCGCGGCTCAGGCGATTCTGATCGCGGCGGGTGAGGGCGTGCTGGAAGCGCAGGCGCTGCTCGGGCAGATCCTGCTCGATGGTCACGGGATCGCTCAGGACCAGCCGCTGGCCTTGCGCTGGTTTGAGATTGCCGCCGGGCAAGGTCATCTGATGGCGCGCAACATGCTCGGCCGCTGTCATGAACACGGTTGGGGTTGCGTGGCGGACGCAGCGGTTGCCGCCCAGCAATATCGCGTTGCAGCGGATGCCGGGTTGGATTGGGCGATGTATAACCTCGCCAATCTTCTGGCGACCGGGCGCGGTGTAGCGGTCGATCATCTTCAGGCCATCGCGCTGTATCAAAGCGCGGCCGAGGTCGGGCATGCCAAGTCGATGAACCTGCTTGGGCGTTATCTGGAGGAAGGGCAGGTGTGTGCGGCGGATCCCGCAGCGGCTCGTGACTGGTATCGACGTTCGGCCGAAGGCGGGGACTTTCGCGGGCAATTCAGCTATGCAGCGGTGTTGGCAGATGAGGGGCGGATCGATGACGCGCTCACCTGGCTGGAGAAAGCGCTGGCCGGCGGCAACCTGAATTTCCTGCGCGTGGCCAGCCAGACGCTGGCGAGCGCAACCGATCCGCGAATCCAGGCGCTTGCGCAGGCCTACGCTCACCGTTGCACCGAGTTACAGAGTGCCTGAATCGCAGCCGTAAAAAAGCCCATGACACGTCATGGGCTTTTTGCATTACGCCAGCATCGCTTACACGTAGAACGATTTCAGCGGTGGGAAACCATTGAACTCTACGGCGCTATAACTGGTGGTGTACGCACCGGTCGACAGCCAGTACAGGCGATCACCGATCGCCAGGTTCAGCGGCAGGCCGTACTTGTAGTTTTCGTACATGATGTCGGCGCTGTCGCAGGTCGGGCCGGCGATCACGACTTCTTCCATCTCGCCTTTCTTCTCGGTCCAGATCGGGAACTTGATTGCTTCGTCCATGGTTTCGATCAGGCCGGAGAATTTGCCCACATCGGTATAAACCCAACGCTCGACGGCGGTGCGGGATTTACGCGCGACCAGCACCACTTCACTGACCAGGATGCCGGCGTTGGCAATCAGCGAACGACCTGGCTCCAGGATGATTTCCGGCAGGTCATCACCGAAGTCTTCCTTCAGGAAGCGGATGATTTCTTCGGCGTAGGTTTCCAGGCTGTTGGTGCGGGTGATGTAGTTGGCCGGGAAGCCACCGCCCATGTTGATCAGCTTCAGGTGGATGCCGTCTTCTTCTTTCAGGCGTTCGAAGATCACTTTGACCTTGGCGATCGCCGCGTCCCAGACGCTGATGTCACGCTGTTGCGAACCGACGTGGAACGAGATGCCGTACGGCACCAGGCCCAGATCGCGGGCGAGGATCAGCAGGTCCATGGCCATGTCGGTCTGGCAGCCGAACTTGCGCGACAGTGGCCAGTCGGCCGTGGTCGAGCCTTCGGTCAAAATGCGCACATAGACTTTGGCGCCCGGTGCGGCCTTGGCGATGTTGCGCAGGTCGGCTTCCGAGTCGGTGGCGAACAGACGCACGCCCTTCTCATAGAAGTAGCGAATGTCCTTGGATTTCTTGATGGTGTTGCCGTAGCTGATCTGGTCCGCGCTCACGCCGCGGCTCAGCACTTTGTCCAGCTCATAGATCGAGGCGATGTCGAAGCTCGAACCTTTCTCTTTGAGCAGGTCGATGATCTCGACGGCCGGGTTGGCCTTGACCGCGTAGTAGACCTTGGCGAATTCGAAACCGGCGCGCAGGTCATCGTAGGCCTGGGCGATCATCGCGGTGTCGATCACCACGAACGGGGTTTCCTGTTTGTCGGCGAACGCCTTCATTTTCTGAAAGGTTTCGCGCGCGAAATAGTCTTCGACCTGGATCGACATGCTGGGAACTCTCCTACTGGCAAACAAAGTTAATCAATGGGTGCGAGGGTGTGTCATCAATGAATTCGCGAGTGCGTTGTGCCTGAGCGCGTGCCAGGCAAGGCGCAGGCCGCAGCTAATGGTTGCTCCCTTCGCAAGGCCTGCAACGCAGCATGGCGCGCGCTCAGGCACAACCCGAAGGGCCGGGCCTGCTTTTGCGCAGGGCTCCGTTGCTCGTCCCTTATTTGGAACAACCAAACTGCGGGCCTCGCGCCTTGCCCTGCGCAAAAGCATGCCCGGCGCACTCGTGAATTCATTGATGACACACCCTCCTGAACGTCCTCCGTATCCCCACTTTGGTTCGCCTACTTCCCAAGGCATGTCGCCGAAAGCAAAAAGGCCATGGGAAATGAAGCTTTCTTTCCCTTGGCCTTGCTGTCTCGTCGTCAGTACTTGAGCCGGATGGATCGTTTCCAGCATGGACGTTCGGCGCGAACTTTAGGGCGTGAGGGGCCTGAGATCAACTAAAAATGTCGCGTTTTTGCACGCTTCTGACGTACGTCGCGGATATCACTCTTTGTACCCGACCGAGATGACGGCCAGATGTTCCGCAATAATTTTCAGGTGTTAAAAATACCTGCACGTTCGACGCTGATGTGTGCCAAGTCTCAGATAAGTGCGTTCACTTCAACATCGGCGACGTTGGCGGCGAGAAGGGGAGGTGCGAGGGAAGTTGCTGGTTGAGGCAGAGATCTTCGGGCGGGTTCAACCTTCTGACGTGTTGATATTTCTTGCCGGCTCATAGTCGGCAAAATAATCACGGCTTTCAGATTCCGGCGGTCGAAAAAAAGGGCTGTCGAACAGCCCTTTTGCATTTGATCAGGCCACCGCTTCGGCCGGTGACACGATATTGGTCTTCATTCCGCGCGAACGGCCCGAACTCAGGTAAGCCGCAATCGACTCCTGGGTGACCTCGCCAAGGAACACACGCTCGGCATCCATCACTGGCAGCCATGAGCGATTGAACTCGTACATGCGCGACAACAGGATGCGCAAATGCTCGTCGTAGGCAGCGGTGGCGTTGAACTCGCGGAGGAATTGCGCACAGGTGCCGGTCTGACGGTGCAGGTCGCGACGGCGCACATAACCCAGAGCCTTGTTCTCCGCGTCAGTGACGACGACATAACGACGGTCATGCTCGTCCATCAACTCCAGCGCATCGGCCACCGGGGTTTCCGGGCTCACCGACGGCGCGTTGTCCGCGGCGTCTTCGGCTTTGACCAGCAGCAGACGTTTGAGGGTGCTGTCCTGACCGACGAAGTTGCTGACAAAGTCGTCCGCCGGATGAGCGAGCAGGGTGTCCGGATGATCGATCTGCAGCAACTTGCCGGCGCGGAAGATCGCGATCTTGTCGCCGAGCTTGATCGCTTCGTCGATGTCGTGGCTGACCATGATCACGGTCTTGTTCAGCGCCCGCTGCATCTCGAAGAATTCGTTCTGGATCATCTCGCGGTTGATCGGGTCGACCGCGCCGAACGGTTCGTCCATCAGCAGCAGCGGTGCATCCGCCGCCAGCGCACGGATCACGCCGATCCGTTGCTGCTGGCCACCGGACAGTTCGCGCGGGTAGCGATGCAGATACTGCTTGGGTTCAAGCTTGATCATGCTCATCAGTTCGCGGGCGCGGTCGTGGCATTTCTGTTTGTCCCAGCCGAGCAGTTTCGGCACCACGACAATGTTCTCTTCGATGGTCATGTTCGGGAACAGACCGATCTGCTGGATCACGTAGCCGATGTTGCGGCGCAGGGTCACTTCGTCGAGGTCGGTGGTGTCTTCGCCGTTGATCAGGATCTTGCCCGAGGTCGGCTTGATCAGGCGGTTGATCATTTTCAGCGTGGTGCTTTTGCCGCAACCCGATGGCCCGAGGAACACACAGATTTCGCCTTCATTGACGGTCAGGCTTACCGAGTCCACGGCTTTCACATCTTTGCCGTTGCTTTGGAAGGTCTTGCTGAGGTTTTGAAGTTCGATCATTTGAGGAGTCCTTTTGGAGTCAGCGAACGTTGCAGCCACTGCAAAATGAGGTCGGCGAAGATCGCCAGAAGACTGACCAGCAGCGCGCCGACGATGAGCATCGACATGTCGCTGCGGCTGATGGAGGCGAGGATCAGCACGCCGAGGCCGCCGGCGCCGATGGTCGCGGCAATGGTCATCACACCGATGTTCATCACCACGGCAGTGCGTACGCCGGCGAGGATCACCGGCACGGCGATCGGCAACTCGACCATGCGCAGGCGCTGGCCGAAGGTCATGCCGATGCCGCGCGCGGCTTCGCGGATGCCCGGTTCGACACCGGTCAGGGCAAGGTAGGTGTTACGCATGATCGGCAGCAGTGAATAAAGGAACACAGCGGTGATCGCCGGCATCGGGCCGAGGCCCTGGCCGAACTTCGAGTAGAACGGCAGCAGCAGGCCGAACAGGGCAATCGACGGCACGGTGAGCAATACCGTGGCGCTGGCCTGCAAGGGGCCGGCGAGGCTCGGGAAGCGCGTCATCAAAATGCCCAGCGGCACGCCGATGAGGATTGCCAGGCTGACGGCGATGCCGACCAGGGTGATGTGCTGCCAGGTCAGGTGCATCACCTGCTGCCAGTCGAGGTGGGAAAAGGCGTTCAAAAATTCCATGACTTTTCCTCCTTTAGTTCAGTGGATGCTGGCGCAGGAAATCGGCAGCGACTTTCGACGGGCTCTCGTGATCGACATCGACCCGCGCGTTGAGCTGGCGCATGGTTTCGTCGTCGAACAGTTCGGCCAGCGGCTTGAGTTGCTCGGCCAGTTGCGGGTGGGCGTCGAGGTAGGCCTGACGCACCACTGGCGCGGCGGTGTAGTCCGGGAAGTAATGCTTGTCGTCTTCCAAAAGCTTCAGGCCGAAAGCATTGAGGCGACCGTCGGTGGTGTAGACCAGACCGGCGAACACCTGGCCGTTACGCAGCGCGGTGTAGACCAGTCCGGCGTCCATCTGCCGGATGTTCTTGCGGGTCAGGTTCATGTCGTAGAGCTTGACCATGCCGTCCAGACCGTCGGAGCGGTTGGCGAACTCGGTGTCCAGCGCCACCAGGTGGTTGGTCTTGGCTTCAGCCTTCAACACGTCGTTCAACTGGCTGATGGTGTGGATTTGCGGGTATTGCTCGGCCACTTTTTTCGGCAGGGCGAGGGCGTAGGTGTTGCTGAATTTCGACGGCGTGAGCCAGACCAGGCCTTTCTTTGCATCGAGTTCTTTCACCCGGGCGTAGGACTGTGCGCTGTCGAGTTTTTCAGTGACATGGTTGTAGGCCACCAGCGACACACCGGTGTATTCCCAGAGCATGTCCAGTTGCCCGGTTTCGTGGGCGCTGCGGGCCAGGTTACTGCCCAGGCCACCGGTGATCTGCGCGTCGTAGCCTTTGCTGCGCAGGTATTGCGCGGTGATTTCCGCGAGCAGGGTCTGCTCGGTGAATACCCGGGCGCCAAGGCGAATCACCGGTTTGTCAGCGGCTTGGGCGATGCCTGCGAAGAGCAGCACGCAGCCCAGAATCAAACTAAGTCTTTTCATAAATATTCCTTCGCAAAGCCTCAAGACGGGCGCAAACCGCGTTCCAGCCAGAGACGGCTGGCGAGGGTGACCACGCCATCGAGCAGCAGGGCCAGCAGCGCGGTGCACGCGGCGCCGAGCAGCAGTTGCGGCTGATTGTTCAGGGCGATGCCGGGGAAGATCAGGCTGCCGAGGCTGTTGGCGCCGATCAGGAAGGCCAGCGGCGCGGTACCGACGTTGATCGCCAGCGCGACCCGCACACCGCCGACGATGATCGGCACGGCGTTGGGCAATTCGACTTTCCACAGCACCTGACGCGGCGTCATGCCGATCCCGACAGCGGCCTCTTTCAGTGAGCCCTGGACGTTTTTCAGGCCTTCATAGGTGTTGCGCACAATCGGCAAAAGCGAGGCGAGGAACAAAGCGAAGATCGCCGGACCGCTGCCGATGCCGAGAATCCCCAGGGCAATCGCGAGCACGGCCAGCGGCGGCACGGTGTTGCCGATGTTGAAGATCTGCATGAAGCGTTCGGCGCGGCCGACCATGGTCGGGCGGCTCAGGAATATACCGGCGGGAATGCCCACGACCAGGGCGGCCAGCATTGAAGCGAGGACGAGAATCAGGTGAGCTTGCAGGTAAAACAACAAATCGTCGCGGTAGTGTTCGATCGTGTTGATGCCGATCCAGTGGACCAGCAGGGCCAGGAGCGCGATCACCACCGCACCTCCCATCAGCCCTTTGCCATAGCGGATAGCCACAGGCGGACTCCTTTTTTTTAGTCGGCGACCGCTGCTCCGTGTGGCATGCCATGCCTGGCTGCCGGAGTCAGTGTTCGCGAGAAGCAGCTTTTTTTCAGCCCGGCAAAAGCGGTCTGAAAGCCAGCCATGAGCGCAGCCTCGTCAGGCTAACTTGCTGATTTTTCAGCCCCTGACGAAATGTCGTTACAGGGGATGGACGTCTCCGTGCTTTAAAAGGTTCCCATCTGAGGCAGCATTTGGCCACCCTTAATGTGCTCAACGGTTCGGTTATTGAATCGAGTTGGGCTATAATCGCCGCCCTTTTTTGAATCACCGCCAGGCGATTTCCCATGACCAGACAGGCCGCCGAAGTCGCGAAACGCCGCACTTTCGCCATTATTTCCCACCCCGATGCCGGTAAAACCACCATCACCGAAAAGCTCTTGCTGATGGGCAAGGCGATTGCTGTGGCCGGTACGGTGAAATCCCGTAAATCCGACCGCCACGCGACATCCGACTGGATGGAGATGGAAAAGCAGCGGGGCATCTCGATTACTACGTCGGTCATGCAGTTCCCGTATCGCGAACACATGATCAACCTGCTCGACACCCCGGGCCACGAAGACTTCTCCGAAGACACCTACCGCACCCTGACCGCGGTGGACTCGGCATTGATGGTCCTCGACGGCGGTAAAGGCGTAGAGCCACGTACCATCGCGCTGATGGACGTCTGCCGTCTGCGTGACACGCCGATCGTCAGCTTCATCAACAAACTCGACCGTGACATCCGCGACCCGATCGAACTGCTCGACGAGATCGAAGCCGTCCTGAAGATCAAGGCTGCGCCGATCACCTGGCCGATCGGTTGCTACCGCGACTTCAAGGGCGTGTACCACCTGGCGGACGACTACATCATTGTCTACACCGCCGGTCACGGTCACGAACGCACCGAAACCAAGATCATCGAGAAGCTCGATTCCGACGAAGCCCGCGCACACCTGGGCGATGAGTACGATCGTTTCCTCGAGCAGCTGGAGCTGGTGCAGGGCGCCTGCCACGAGTTCAACCAGCAGGAGTTCCTCGACGGTCAACTGACCCCGGTGTTCTTCGGTACCGCACTGGGCAACTTCGGTGTCGACCACGTACTCGACGCCGTGGTCGACTGGGCCCCGCGCCCGCTGCCACGTGTGGCCAACGAGCGCACCGTGGAGCCGGTGGAAGAGAAGTTCTCGGGCTTCATCTTCAAGATCCAGGCGAACATGGACCCGAAGCACCGCGACCGCATCGCCTTCATGCGTATCTGCTCCGGTAAGTACGAGAAAGGCATGAAGATGCGCCACGTGCGAACCGGCAAGGACGTGCGCATCGGCGACGCCCTGACGTTCTTCTCCTCCGAGCGTGAACAGCTGGAAGAAGCGTACGCCGGCGACATCATCGGTCTGCACAACCACGGCACGATCCAGATCGGCGACACCTTCAGCGAAGGCGAAACCCTGGGCTTCACCGGTATCCCGCACTTCGCCCCGGAACTGTTCCGCCGCGTACGCCTGCGCGACCCGCTGAAATCCAAGCAACTGCGCCAGGGCCTGCAACAGCTCGCCGAAGAAGGCGCGACCCAGGTGTTCTTCCCGGAACGCAGCAACGACATCATCCTCGGCGCCGTCGGTGTGCTGCAGTTCGATGTGGTCGCCAGCCGCCTGAAAGAGGAATACAAGGTCGAGTGCTCCTACGAGCCGATCACCGTGTACTCCGCGCGCTGGATCGAATGCAGCGACAAGAAGAAGCTGGAGGAATTCTCCAACAAGGCTGTGGAAAACCTGGCACTGGACGGCGGCGGTCACCTGACCTACCTCGCGCCGACCCGCGTCAACCTGGCCCTGATGGAAGAGCGCTGGCCGGACGTGAAATTCCGTGCGACGCGCGAGCACCACTAAGTGCTGATTGGCTGCACCCAAAACCCCGTCGCGAAAGCTGCGGGGTTTTTTATTGCCGGAAAATACCTGTGGGAGCGAGCCTGCTCGCGATAGCGGATGGTCAGCCGAAGTTGAACGGGCTCATAAATCGCCATCGCGAGCAGGCTCGCTCCCACAGGAGACCTTCCACATTAGATGGATTGGGTATAGGCGTTATTTCCAACCAGTCTCTACAGCCACGGCATTTCCAGCTGCTCCACAACGTCCTATCTGGTGAACCCGGCTGTTCGGAACTAGATTTCACAGAGGGCATCAGCCAGGCATTTGTGTTTCACCTGCGAAGGGATGGAATCGACTATGAAAAACAGGTTGCTACGCGTTCTGCTGTTGTTGAAAGTGATGGTGATGCTGTCCCTCGGCACTGCGACGGCCTGGGCCGAGTGCGAGGATCACGATACCCAGGCCTCCAGCGGGCAGGTGGGGCACAGCGCGCTGATGCTGGCCAAGTCCGAGTCCGAGCCGGGCGATCAGGGCCAGGGTGGCAGCGCCGACGATGACGACTCGACCACCGATGAGCCGGACACCGACGATCCGGACGAAGGCGACAGCCAGACGTAGATTCCGCGCAAAAGAAAACCCCTTCTTTCCCGATCGATGCGCAATCGGGGCAGAAGGGGTTTGGTCAACTCATCAACAACCCGCCCCGGGAAACGGGGCGGGTTTTTTCAGGCCGCGCCGTCGAGGAATTGCTCGGCGTAGTGACAGGCAACCTGACGCGTGTCGAGCTGGCGCAGGACCGGCTCTTCGCTGCTGCAACGCGCGGTGGCGTACGGGCAGCGCTTGTGGAACGCGCAGCCAGGCGGCGGGTTCAGCGGGTTGGGCAGCTCGCCGACGATCTTGATTTTCGGCTTGTCCGGATCCGGGTGGATGGTCGGGGTCGCCGACAACAGCGCCTGGGTGTACGGGTGCAGAGGACGGGCATAGATGTCGTGTTTCGGACCGATTTCCACCGGGCGACCGAGGTACATCACCATCACGTCATCGGCCACGTGCTGCACCACCGCCAGGTTGTGCGAGATGAACACGTAGCCGGTGTTGAACTCCTGCTGCATGTCCATGAACAGGTTCAGCACCTGCGCCTGGATCGACACGTCCAGCGCCGAGGTCGGTTCGTCCGCCACCAGCACTTTCGGTTGCAGCATCATGGCGCGGGCCAGCGCGATACGCTGACGCTGACCGCCGGAGAACATGTGCGGATAACGCTGGTAGTGCTCGGGACGCAAGCCGACCTGCTTCATCATCGCCTGGACTTTCTCGCGACGCTCGGCAGCTGACAGGTTGGTGTTGATCAACAGCGGCTCGGCCAGTTGATCACCGATTTTCTGCCGTGGGTTCAACGATGCGTATGGGCTCTGGAACACCATCTGCACGTCTTTGCGCAGTTGCTTGCGCTGGGCCTTGTCGGCGCCGGCCACTTCCTGCCCGGCGATTTTCAGCGAGCCGGATGACGGCTCCTCGATCAGGGTCAGGGCGCGGGCGAGGGTGGATTTGCCGCAGCCCGATTCACCGACGACGGCGAGGGTCTTGCCGGCTTCCAGCTCGAACGACACGCCGTTGAGGGCGCGCACGGTGGCGTGGCCCTTGAACAGGCCACGGGAGACTTCGTAGTGACGGGTCAGGTCGCGGGCGGTAAGTACGACGGCCATTACGCCACCTCCTGGTTCAACGGATAGAAGCAGCGGGCGAGGCTGTGGCTTTTCGGGTCAAGGGTCGGACGCTGCGCGCGGCAGCTGTCCTGGACGTACGGGCAGCGCGGCGACAGCAGGCAGCCTTGCGGGCGGTCGTAACGGCCGGGAACGATGCCCGGCAGTGTGGCCAGACGCTCGGCCCCTTGGCTGTGTTCCGGAATCGCCTTGAGCAGCGCTTCGCTGTACGGGTGGGCCGGGATGTCGAACAGCTGCGGCACCTGGCCGACTTCAACGGCTTGACCGGCGTACATCACGCACACGCGCTGGGCGGTTTCGGCTACCACGGCGAGGTCGTGGGTGATCAGCACCAGGCCCATGTTCTGCTCTTTCTGCAACGCCAGCAGCAGGTCCATGATCTGCGCCTGAATCGTCACGTCGAGTGCAGTGGTCGGCTCGTCCGCGATCAGCAGTTTCGGCTCGCCGGCAATCGCCATGGCAATCGCCACACGCTGGCTCATGCCGCCTGACAGTTGGTGCGGATAGGCGTCCATACGGCTGGCGGCACCCGGGATTTCGACTTTTTCCAGCAGTTCGATCGCACGTTTACGCGCTTGCTTGCCGGACATTTTCAGGTGCAGGCGCAGCACTTCTTCGATCTGGAAACCGACGGTGTAGCTCGGGTTCAGCGCGGTCATCGGGTCCTGGAACACCATCGCCAGGTCTTTGCCGACGATCTGCCGACGCTGGCGGTTGTTCAGCTTGAGCATGTTCTTGCCGTCGAAGCTCAGCGAGTCGGCGGTGACGATGCCTGGGTGCTCGATCAGGCCCATCAGCGCCATCATGGTCACGGACTTGCCGGAACCCGACTCGCCCACGATCGCCAGGACTTCGCCCTTGTCGACTTTCAGGTCGAGGCCGTCGACGACCGGGGTGGCGTTCTTGTCGCCGAAGCGAACGTTGAGATTCTTGATTTCTAACAGTGACATGGGAATCTCCTCAGGCGGCGTTCTTGAGTTTCGGGTCCAGCGCATCGCGCAGGCCGTCGCCCATCAAGTTGATTGCCAGCACGCTGAGCAAAATGGTCAAACCAGGCAGACTCACCACCCACCAGGCGCGTTCGATGTAGTCGCGGGCCGAAGCCAGCATGGTGCCCCACTCGGGGGTTGGCGGCTGGACGCCGAGGCCGAGGAAGCCCAGGGCGGCGGCATCGAGGATCGCCGAGGAGAAGCTCAGGGTCGCCTGAACGATCAGCGGTGCCATGCAGTTCGGCAGCACGGTGATAAACATCAGGCGTGGCAGACCGGCACCGGCCAGGCGCGCGGCGGTCACGTAGTCGCGGTTCAGCTCACCCATCACGGCGGCACGGGTCAGACGCACGTAGGACGGCAAGGACACCACGGCAATCGCGATCACGGTGTTGATCAGGCCTGGGCCGAGGATGGCGACGATCGCCACGGCCAGCAGCAGCGACGGCAGGGCCAGCATGATGTCCATCAGACGCATGATGGTCGGGCCGACCACTTTCGGGAAGAAACCGGCGAACAGACCCAGCAGGATCCCCGGGATCAGCGACATCACCACCGACGACAGACCGATCAGCAGCGACAGGCGCGAACCCTGGATCAGGCGCGACAGCAGGTCGCGACCCAGTTCATCGGTGCCGAGCAGGAACTGCATCTGCCCGCCTTCGAGCCACGCCGGCGGCGTCAGCAGGAAGTCGCGGTATTGCTCGCTCGGGTTATGCGGGGCGACCCACGGCGCGAAGATCGCGCAGAAAATCACCAGCAGCATGAACAGCAGGCCGGCGACGGCGCCCTTGTTCTTGGCGAAGGCCTGCCAGAACTCTTTGTACGGGGACGGGTACAGCAGACTTTGATCCACGGCGGTGGCGGCGGTGACTACTGAGGAAGTTGGAGTGCTCATGGGTATTGACCTCAGCGCTGATGACGGATGCGTGGGTTGGCAAAGCCGTAGAGGATGTCCACCACGAAGTTGACCAGAATCACCAGGCAGGCGATTAACAGGATGCCGTTTTGCACAACCGGGTAGTCTCGGGCGCCGATGGCTTCGATCAGCCATTTACCGATGCCGGGCCAGGAGAAGATGGTTTCGGTCAGGACCGCACCGGCCAGCAGGGTGCCGACTTGCAGGCCGACCACGGTCAGTACAGGGATCAGCGCGTTGCGCAGGCCGTGCACGAACACCACGCGCGACGGCGACAGGCCTTTGGCCTTGGCGGTGCGGATGTAGTCTTCACGCAGTACTTCGAGCATCGACGAACGGGTCATCCGCGCGATCACCGCCAGCGGAATGGTACCCAGCACGATGGCCGGCAGGATCAGGTGGTGCAGGGCATCGAGGAAGGCGCCCATGTCATCGGCCAGCAGGGTGTCGATCAGCATGAAACCGGTGCGCGGCTCGATGTCGTAAAGCAGGTCGATCCGCCCGGACACCGGGGTCCAGCCCAGGCTCACCGAGAAGAACATGATGAGGATCAGACCCCACCAGAAAATCGGCATCGAGTAGCCCGCGAGGGAGATGCCCATCACCCCGTGGTCGAACAGGGATCCTCGCTTGAGGGCCGCGATCACCCCGGCCAGGAGGCCCAGGATGCCGGCGAACAGCAGGGCGGCCATGGACAGTTCCAGGGTCGCCGGGAAGAGGGAGGTGAACTCGGTCCATACGCTCTCACGGGTGCGCAGGGATTCGCCGAGATCGCCGTGGGCCAGTTTGCCGATGTAGTCCAGGTACTGGGCGTACAGCGGTTTGTTCAGACCGAGGCGTTCCATTGCCTGAGCGTGCATTTCGGGGTCGACCCGACGTTCGCCCATCATCACTTCCACGGGGTCGCCGGGAATCATGCGAATCAACGCGAAAGTCAGCAAGGTGATGCCGAAAAACGTGGGGATCAACAACCCCAGTCGGCGGGCAATAAAACTAAACATCGTGTGTGGTACCTCATCAGCCGGTTAGGCGTGCCCGAAGTCCCTGGGGTCAGGGACTTCGGGAGTTTCTTATCTACTTCACCTGGGTGGTGGCGAAGTTATTGGTTGTCAGAGGGCTGATGTGATAACCCTCTACGTTGTTGCGCATTGCGGTGAACATGCGGGTGTGGGCCATGCTGATCCACGGTTGGTCCTGATTGAAGATGACTTGCGCCTCTTCATACAGCCTGGCGCGTTCGGCCGGATCTACTTTAGCCCGTGCTTCGTCGAGCAGGGCCTGGAATTTCTCGTTGCACCAGCGAGCGTAGTTTTCGCCGTTCTTGGCCGCTTCGCAACTGAGCATAGGCGTCAGGAAGTTATCCGGGTCGCCGTTGTCGCCCGCCCATCCGGCCGAAACCATGTCGTGCTCGCCGGCCTTGGCGCGTTTGAGCATCTCGCCCCATTCCATCACGCGGATGTCGATCTTGATCCCGACTTTCGCCAGGTCGGCCTGCATCATCTGCGCGCCGAGCATCGGGTTCGGGTTGGTCGGGCCGCCGCCGTTGCGGGTGAACAGAGTGAACGTGGTGCCTTCCGGTACACCGGCTTCCTTGAGCAGGGCGCGGGCCTTGTCGAGGTCTCGTGGCGGGTTTTTCAGCTCGTGGTTGTAGCCCAGCAGGGTCGGCGGGTACGGGTTGACCGCCACGCTGGCGTTGCCTTTGCCGAACAGGGCGTTGACGTAGGCTTCCTTGTCGAAGGCGATGTCGATCGCTTTGCGCACCCGCACGTCGCTGATGTACTTGTGCTGGGTGTTCATGGCGATGTACGAGACGGTCATCGCGTCCATTTCATCGACTTTCAGGTTGCTGTCTTTCTTGATGCTCGGGATGTCATCCGGTTTCGGATACAGCGCGATCTGGCACTCATTGGCCTTGAGCTTCTGCAAACGCACGTTGTTGTCGGTGGCAATCGCCAGGATCAGCGCGTCAGCCGGCGCCTTGCCGCGGAAGTAGTCCGGGTTGGCCTTGAAGCGTACCTGGGCGTCTTTCGCGTAACGCTGGAAGATGAACGGGCCGGTGCCGACCGGTTTGCTGTTCAGGTCGCCGGTCTTGTTGGCCTTGAGCAACTGGTCGGCGTATTCGGCCGAATAGATCGAGGAGAATGCCATGGCGATGTCGGCCAGGAACGGCGCTTCGCGGCGGGTCAGGGTGAACCTGACGGTGTTGTCGTCGACTTTCTCGACGCCTTTCAGCAGTTCCTTGAAGCCCATGCTTTCAAAGTACGGGAAGCCCACGCTCGACAGCTTGTGCCACGGGTGATTCGGATCCAGCTGACGCTGGAAACTCCAGACCACGTCGTCGGCGTTCATGTCGCGGGTCGGCTTGAAATATTCGGTGGTGTGAAACTTGACGCCTTTGCGCAGGTGGAACGTGTAGGTCAGGCCGTCTTCGCTGATGTCCCAGGACTCGGCCAGCGCCGGAATCACTTCGGTGGTGCCGGGCTTGAAGTCCGCCAGACGGTTGAAGATGGTTTCGGCCACCGCGTCGGCAGTGACTGCAGTCGTGTACTGGACCATATCGAAGCCTTCCGGGCTGGCTTCGGTGCAGACCACCAAGGGTTTGGCCGAGACGCCGACAGCGACACTCAGCAACGCAGCCGCGATGGCCGCACGTAGGGGAAGCATTTTCATCAAGAACCCTCTGCAATCGGTTGAAGACAAAAAGCCGAACGGCCGACTCGTCACTGAGTCAGCCGTCGGCTGGCGGTTTTTACAGGATGTTGAATGGAATGGTGGTCACGAGACGGAACTCGTTGATGTTGCCGTCAGCCTGGTGTTCGCTGGCGCGGTGAGTGGTGTACGTCGCGCGAATCGCAGTGGCCTTGAGCGGGCCGCTCTGCACGGCGTAGGAAGCACCGATGCCGTATTCGTAGTGCGATTCGCCGTCCATCAGGCTCAGGTCGCCGCGCTTGTCATCTGGAATGGTGTAAGCCGTGCCACGGTAGTGAGTACCGTCAATGCCCCAGCCGCGAGCCTGATAGATGTTGAACTTCAGGCCTGGTACGCCGTATTCGGCCATGTTGATGCCGTAGGCGATCTGGAAGGATTTCTCGTTCGGGCCGTTGAAGTCCGACAGCAGGGAGTTGGCCAGGTAGATGCCGTTGGTTTCATGCAGGTAGTCGAAGTACTCGTTACCGTTCACTTGCTGGTACGAGAAGGTCAGGCTGTGGGCCTGGTGAGTCAGGCCGAGGGACAACGAGTAGGTATCGTTGTCGATGTTGCCCATCAGTTTTTTGCCTTCGTCGACGGTCTTGTAGTAGTTCAGACCGGTGGTCAGGCTCAGGACCTGGCTGTCACCCAGTTCGTGGGTACCGCCGAAGTAGTACTGATTCCAGAAGTCTTCGACGTTGGCGACGTACAGGCTGGTTTTCAGGCTTTTGAGCGGCTGATAGTTCACGCCCGCGGTGTAGACCTTGTCGGTTTCTTCGCCGTTGGCGCCGTATTCGGAACGGAATTTCGACAGGCTCTGCTCGGTACGTGGCGAGACGCGGTCGAAACCGGCGAGGTCGAACGACAGGTTGTTCAACTCCTCGCTATGCAGACTGATCCCTTCAAAGCTCGAAGGCAGCGGACGGTTGCCGATAACATCGACAATCGGCGTGCTGAAGTTCTGGCGACCTGCGGTCAACGTGGTGTTCGACACGCGGAACTTGACGTTAGCCAGACCCAGTTTGCTCCACTGGTCGACCGCATCACCGTCGGAATGGGCGAGGGTGCGGTTGGAGCCGCCGGCGATATCCTTGCGGTCACGGTCGAGAACGATGGCGTTGTAAGCGGCCACTTCAGTGCTCACGCCAACGGTGCCTTGGGTGAAGCCCGAGGTGTAGTTGACGATGGTGCCCTGAACCCAGTTGATACGACGCGGGGTCTTTGTTCTGACCACTGGCGAGGTGTCTTTGTCGCTGTTTTTCACGTAACTGAAACTGTCGTCACGACGACGCAGTTCGTTGGCATACCAGTTACGCGTTGTGCCGCCCAGGCTTTGTCCATCGATAAAGCCTTTGGCCTCGCTTTGGGCGCTGCTGCCGGCCAATGTGGTAGGGACGAACTCCTGACTTGCAGGTTCTGCGTACGCCGTGGCGGTGATGCTGCTGATGGCCAGGGCCAGTATCGCGGTGCTGCTCAGTTTCATGGGTGAAGCTCCTTTACTTTCTTTTTATGCCGGCTTTTTTGGGTTGGCCGGTTATTGGTTTAGAACTCATTCACACATCGCAAACGTTTGCAAAAGGCCTGATAGGCGAGTTTCGGCAAAGCGCTTGCGTGAGGGGGTAGACGGCCCCCTCAGCATTGCGGCTAATCGGTTTTTTGTTTAATCGATGCTGACACCCGAAAAAACGTTGCGACCGAACGGGCTCACCTTGAACCCTTCGACTTTGGTGCTCAGTGGCTGGTTGACCGTCGAGTGAGCGACAGGCGTGATCGGCACCTGCTGCTTGAGCAGTTGCTGGGCCTGTTTGTAGAGCACGGTGCGCTGGTCGCGGTCGGTGACGACCTTCGCCTGTTTGATCAGCTTGTCGTAAGCCGGATCGCACCACATGGAGTAGTTGTTGCCGCCGATGGCGTCGCAGCTGTAGAGCGTGCCGAGCCAGTTGTCCGGATCCCCGTTGTCACCGGTCCAGCCGATCAGGCTGATGTCGTGCTCGCCATTCTTGGTGCGCTTGATGTACTCGCCCCATTCGTAGCTGACGATTTTCACTTTCAGACCGATCTTGGCCCAGTCGGCCTGGAGCATCTCGGCCATCAGTTTGGCGTTCGGGTTGTACGGACGTTGTACCGGCATCGCCCAGAGGGTGATCTCGGTGCCTTCCTTGACGCCGGCAGCCTTGAGCAGCTCTTTGGCTTTTTCCGGGTTGTAGGCGGCGTCCTTGATGGTGTCGTCGTAGGACCATTGGGTCGGCGGCATGGCGTTGACGGCCAGTTGGCCGGCGCCTTGATAAACAGCGTTGAGAATCCCCTGTTTATTCACTGCCATGTCCAGCGCCTGGCGTACTTCGAGCTGGTCGAACGGCTTGTGACGCACGTTGTAGGCGATATAGCCGAGGTTGAAGCCTGGTTTCTCGATCAATTGCAGTTTCGGGTCGTTCTTCAGTGCCGGCACATCGGCCGGACGCGGGTGCAGGGTGACCTGACATTCACCGGCCTTGAGCTTCTGCACACGTACCGAAGCGTCGGTATTGATCGCGAAAATCAGGTTCTTCAGCTTCACCCGGCTCTGATCCCAGTAATGCGGGTTGCCGGTGTAGCGGATGTTCGAGTCTTTCTGGTAGCTCTTGAACACGAACGGCCCAGTGCCGATCGGCTTCTGGTTGATGTCGCTCGGCTTGCCCTCGGCCAGCAGCTTGTCGGCGTATTCGGCAGACAGGATGGCGGCGAAGCTCATGGCGATGTTCTGGATGAACGCGGCGTCGACGCTGTTGAGCGTGAACTGCACGGTCAGCGGCCCGGTCTTTTCGACCTTGGCGATGTTCTTGTTGAGGCTCATCCCGTTGAAATACGGGAACTCGGTCGGATAAGCCTTACGGAATGGCTGTTGCGGATCGAGCATGCGGTTAAACGTGAACAGCACGTCGTCGGCGTTTAGATCGCGTGTAGGTTTGAAGTATGGCGTTGTATGAAACTTCACACCTTCACGCAGGTGAAAGGTGTACTTGAGACCATCCTCGGAAATATCCCAGCTGGTTGCCAGGCCCGGTACGACATTGGTCGCGCCTTTTTCGAACTCGGCCAGTCGGTTGTACAGCGGTTCGGCGGCGTCGTTATCGGTCGCTGTCGTGTACTGCGCGGTATCGAAACCGGCCGGACTGCCTTCGGAGCAGAACACCAGACTGTTGCTGGCGGCGTCACTGGCGGACGTGGCGGCCAACAGGCCGGCGCCCAGCAATGCGGAAAAAACCAAGGTATGGCGCATGACGCTCCCTCTTTTTTTAGTGTTTTTCAATGCGCCGCGATCCCGTCCAGGGATGTGGTGGCGGCATTGAGCTCAAACCAATACGGCAGCAAAACCGATAGCCCACGCAGTCACTGGTCAGAACCCGACGGTAGGGGCCGTGGGTCTGGCAGTAAATGCGCTGAGTCCTAAAGACTCGTAGGAAAAGGCAACACGTCCTGAACCAACCCAGTAAGACGGGGCGGAAAAGGTTGTAGGCAAATTCCTGACTTCTCGGCAAAAAAAACAGCGGCGACGCTGAACACGTCGCCGCTGCTTCTTTTATTTGCTGACGCTGACGCCGTAGAAGGAGTTCAAGCCGAATGGGCTGATCTTGAAGTCCTGCACGTTGGCGCGCATGGGTTGATACACCGTCGAGTGAGCGATAGGTGTCATAGGGACTGCATCTTTGAGGACGTGCTGCGCCTCTTTGTAGAGTTCGGTGCGCTTGGCCTGGTCAGTGGTGCGCTTGGCTTCTTTCACGAGGCCGTCGAATTTCTTGTCGCACCATTTGGAGAAGTTGTTGCCACTCAGGGAGTCGCAACCAAACAACACGTTGAGCCAGTTGTCCGGATCACCATTGTCACCGCTCCAGCCAATCAGCATGCCCTGGTTCTCGCCACCTTTGGAACGCTTGATGTACTCGCCCCACTCGTAGCTCTGAATCTTCACGTTCAGACCGATTTTCTTCCAGTCGGACTGGAGCATTTCGGCCATCAGTTTGGCATTCGGGTTGTACGGACGCTGAACCGGCATCGCCCACAGGACGATCTCGGTACCTTCCTTGACGCCGGCTTCCTTGAGCAGCTGTTTGGCTTTCTCAGGATCGTACTTGGCGTCCTTGATGGTGGTGTCGTAGGACCACTGGGTCGGCGGCATGGCGTTGACGGCCAGTTGGCCCGCACCCTGGTAAACCGAGTCGATGATCTGTGGCTTGTTCACCGACATGTCAAGTGCCTGACGCACGCGCAGGTCAGCCAGCGGGTTCGGCTCGTTGCTACCCTTGACCTTGTCCATCACGTTGTAGGCGATGTAGCCCAGGTTGAAACCAGCCTGGTCAGGCATCTTCAGCGTAGGATCGGCTTTCAGTGCCGCGAGGTCGGCCGGACGAGGGAACAGGGTGACTTGGCACTCGTTCTTTTTCAGCTTCTGGATACGTACCGACGGGTCGGTGGTGATGGCGAAGATCAGGTTGTCGATCTTCACGTCTTCAGGCTTCCAGTAGTCCTTGTTCCCGGTGTAGCGGATGTTGGAGTCTTTCTGGTAGCTCTTGAACACGAACGGACCAGTGCCGATCGGCTTCTGGTTGATGTCGGCAGCCTTGCCTTCTTTCAGCAGCTGGGCTGCGTACTCGGCGGACTGGATCGACGCGAAGCTCATGGCCATGTTCTGGATGAACGCGGCGTCGACTTCTTTCAGAGTGAACTTGACGGTGTGGTCGTCGACTTTATCGATCTTGGTGATGTTGGTGTCCATCCCCATGTCGGTGAAGTACGGGAATTCGGTCGGGTACGCCTTACGGAACGGGTCATCCTTGTTAATCATGCGATTGAAGGTGAACAGCACGTCGTCGGCGTTGAACTCACGAGTCGGCTTGAAATACGGGGTGGTGTGGAACTTGACGCCTTCACGCAGGTGGAAGGTGTAAGTCAGGCCGTCATCAGAAATGTCCCACTTGGTCGCCAGACCAGGAATCACGGCGGTACCGCCACGCTCGAACTGGGTCAGACGGTTGAACATGGTTTCGGCTGAGGCGTCGAAGTCGGTTCCGGTGGTGTATTGGCCTGGATCGAAACCGGCCGGGCTGCCTTCGGAGCAGAACACCAGGTTAGTCGCAGCGGTGGCGAAAGGTGCGGAGGCTAACAAGCCTGCGCCGACTAAAAACGGAATGACCGCGTGTTTAAGCATGTTGGCCTCATGATTTGTTGTCATTTTTTAGTTGTGAGGTACGACCTCGTGAGTCGTGCCTGCGGATACTTATGCAGGGCCCATACCCAATGCAAGATCCAGAGCGCTCGGCGGCGTCAAAGCGTGGCACGAACGTACCTTAATGTCGCATCCGTATAACTTCTGACGCATTTGACCGTTTGCGGACGGTTTTTACGGTGCAAACGAAGCCCCAAAACGGTGCGTTGGTCACGTTGTGCGCGCCGGATTGGGGCCGGGTGTTACTTATTTATACCCACGCCATAGAAGGGGGTTAGACCGAACGGGCTGATCTTGAAGTCAGTGACTTCCTTGCGCAGCGGCTGGAACACCTTGGAGTTGGCGATCGGCGTGATTGGCACCTGCTGTTTAAGGATCAGTTGCGCCTGTTGATACAGTTTTACCCGTTGCGATTTATCGCTGGATACCTTGGCCTGCTGTACCAGCTTGTCGTAGGCCGGATCGCACCATTTGGCGTAGTTGCTGCCGTTCACCGCCGCGCAGCTGTAAAGCACGCCCAGCCAGTTGTCCGGGTCGCCGTTGTCACCGGTCCAGCCGTAGATCATCGCGTCGTGTTCGCCGTTCTTGGCGCGCTTGATGTACTCGCCCCATTCATAGCTGACGATGTTGGCCTTGATACCGATCTTCTCCCAATCCTGCTGGATCATCTGTGCCGACATCCGCGCATTCGGGTTCGAGGCGCGTTGCACGGTCATGGCCCAGAGGTTGATGGTTGTACCGGGTGCAACCCCGGCTTCCTTGAGTAGCGCCTTGGCTTTTGCAGGGTCGTGCGGCGCGTCTTTTATGTTCGGGTCGAACGACCATTGCGCTGGCGGCAAGGCGTTCTGCGCGAGCTGCCCGGCACTCTGATAAACCGCTTTGATGATCGCCGGTTTGTCGATGGCCATATCGAGTGCCTGGCGCACTTTGAGCTGATCCAGCGGCGGATGGGTGGTGTTGTAGGCGAGGAAGCCGAGGTTGAAACCGGCCTGTTTCAGCACCCGCAGATTCGGGTCTTTTTCCATCACTTCGATGTCGGCCGGGCGCGGGTAGCCGCTGACCTGGCATTCGCCGGTCTTGAGCTTTTGCAGGCGAACGGCGGCATCCGGGGTGATCGAGAACACCAGGTTGTCGAGCTTCACGTCCTCGGGTTTCCAGTAGTCCTTGTTCGCCGCGTAGCGGATCTGCGCGTCCTTCTGATAGCGCTTGAACACGAACGGGCCGGTGCCGACCGGTTTCTGGTTGAGGTCTGCTGCTTTGCCTTCCTTCAGCAATTGGGCGGCGTATTCGGCCGATTGCACCGAGGCGAAGCTCATGGCGAGGTTTTGCACGAAGGCGGCGTCGACGTTGTTCAGGTTGAAGCGCACGGTGTTTTCGTCGAGCTTTTCCACGGATTTAATCGTGGTGTTCAGGCCCATGTCGGTGAAGTACGGGGATTCGGCGGGGTAGGCCTTGCGGAAGGCGTTCTCCGGATCGAGCAGGCGCTGGAAGGTGAACAGGACGTCGTCGGCGTTGAAGGTGCGGGTGGGGGTGAAGTAGTCGGTGGTGTGGAATTTTACGTTTTGGCGCAGGTGGAAGGTGTATTGGAGGCCATCCGGGCTTACGTCCCAATTGGTCGCCAGGCCGGGTTCGATTTCGGTGCCGCCGCGTTTGAATTGGGTGAGGCGGTTGAAGACTGTTTCGGCGGAGGCGTCGAAGTCGGTGCCGCTGGTGTATTGGCTGGGGTCGAAGCCGGCGGGGCTGGCTTCGGAGCAGTAGACCAGGGTTGTTGCGGCGTTGGCGATTGGGGTTATGGCGGTCAGGGCCAGGGTGATCAGGAGTGGTTTTAGGGTGGATCTTTGCATGTCTGGCCCGTGGGTTTTGAGGTGGTTGTTGTTTGAGGTTAGCGGGGATTTGAGGGGGATCGGAAATATCGTTTTTTGAAGGGATGCGTCTATCTCGGTATATCTGGGGTGATTGGGTGTATATCCGTTGCTGCGGTAACGGCTTCTTATGGTTCCGCCCTTACGGCGGGTCACTTTTTACAAACGCCTAAAAAGTAACCAAAAACGCTTGCTCCTGCGTTCGGCCCCTCGCTGGGGCTCGGGGTTCCTTCGTTACGGGATTCATCCGGGGGCATCGCCTCCGGTTTGCTTCGCTGCACCTCCTCTCGATGCATGCGGCTTCGCCGCACGGTCGCTGCGCTCCCACCCCCGGATAAATCCCTCCACTCAGCCTTCCGACGTCGCCCGTGGATCAAGATCAAAAGCTGCAGCCGAGCTAACGCTCATCCTGTTGAGTGGTGGTGGGGCAACAGCTAGAGCGGTTTGTGTGCTTTTCGGATTTTGAATTCACCTTCGATATCTCACGTCGGCGTATTTCATTTAAACGACGCGGTCAGTTCCCTCTCCCTCCGGGAGAGGGCAGCTTTTGATCGTTCCCACGCTCCGCGTGGGAATGTAGCCCGGGACGCTCCGCGTTCCATTTTCGGATGTTTAAAGATGTGTGGGATTCACCGAACCTTCCCACAAGTTTTTCAGGTTGTCCGTCGGAACCACGATCCCTAGTCTTTGGTTGTCGCAGAAAACTCTGTGATTGGGTGTGAGAACCCAGGCAAGCGAGTGTTATTCGAACGCCAGTCCGACCATAATTGCCGCCAGCTTTTCTGCTGCCTGTAATTGATTTATGGCGGCCGTGTGCGGGCAGACTTCGGTCTGGCCGGAATCTCCTTGCCCGGTTTCTCACCCCGCACATAGCTGCCACCTCTTCGCCGCGTGAGAACGGCATTTGGTGGCTTCAAGTCAGCAAGGAGTTAATCAATGAACAAGGTTGTCCCCGACCCACCCCTCGAATCACCCACCCCACTCGAAGAAGCCATACGCGCCGAAGACCTCGCCCGCAACCGCGAAGCCATCAAACGCGCCCTCGACTATTACCTGTGCCCCAACCCTTCCAAACCGCGCCCGAGCACGATGTACATGGTCACGCCCAACGTCGACACCGAAAGCCTGCTGGCCAATGCCTGCGAATCCCTGGCCTCGGCCAGTACCATCGCGAGCAATTTCGCCAATGAGCTTTCGGGCCCGCAGCGCAGTACGGCGCTCGGTATCCAGCAGATCGTCATGCTGGCCGAGCTTGCAGTGAACTGCGCGCTGGACCGGGTTGATCCGCAAACCTGACAACACAAATCCCAGGTATAAAAAAACCGGCGATCATCACTGATCGCCGGTTTTTCATTCAGTCGTCATTCAATCACTGCATCAACACTTCAATCGAGCCATCAGCGGTCAGGCTGACCTGGCTGGTGCCGGCTTCGACTTCAGGCGTGACCGGTGCTGCGTCCATGCCGGCGGCTTTCATCATCATCGGGGCGCGCATGTACGGTTGTGGGAAGCCGTTGCTGTTGAGGTTCAGGCTGACGATTTTGTAACCCTTGCCGCCCAGGGCGTCGGTGGCCAGTTGGGCGCGGGCCTTGAAGGCGGTGACGGCTTCTTTCAGCAGTTGGTCCTCGCTGGCCTTGCGGGTCGGGTCGGCGATGGCGAAGTCCATGCCGCCCATTTTCAGGTCGGTCAGCAGCTCGCCAGTGAGTTTGGACAGGGCGGCGAAGTCGGCGCTTTCCAGGCGCAGTTCGGCGCGTTCGCGCCAGCCGGTGATTTTCTGGCCCTTGGTGTCGTAGATCGGGTAGCTGTTGCGGCTGCCCTGGCGCAGGGTGATGTCTTTGACCTGCTTGGCCTGGGCCAGGGCCTTGTTCATGGTGGTGCTGACGTCGGCGGCGAGTTTGGCTGGGTCGGTGTTCTGTTCTTCGGTGTAGAGGGTCACGATCATCAGGTCGCGGGCCACTTCCTGGCTGACTTCGGCGCGCAGGGAAATCTGGTTGTAGTGCAGCTCATCGGCGGCCAGGGCCGGAAGGCTGGCGATGCTGCCGACGGTCAGGGCGAGAAGGGCGGCGCTGCGGCGAAATGTGTGCATGAAAGCTCCTTGATGAGGGCGCAGGTGGTGGTTCGGGGGCCTGCGTGAAACCATCAGACTCTAGCTTTTATGATCCGGTTCGCCCAGTTACAACTTCTATACAGATGACAAGGCCAGCGACGAGATTCAAACTGCAAGCCGCAAGCTTTTGCTCGTAGCTTGAAGCTCGCAACTTGCAACTGCTTTTGGGTGTGGTTGTTTGCCGCACTTTCGCCTCTCAAGCCCGCGCCTTGGTTATACTCCGTGCGATCCGCCTGGAGCGCTCATCAGGAGAGCTCATGCTCGCCCCCGTACAACTGACTTCCGCCACTCGCCAGAACCTCTGGCGGCTGACTTTCATCCGCACCCTGGTGCTCGCCGCGCAGGCCGGCTCCGTGGGCCTGGCCTACTGGCTGGATCTGTTGCCGTTGCCGTGGGTGCAACTGGTGATGACCCTCGGCTGTTCGATTCTGCTGTGTGTGTTCACCGCCGTGCGCCTGCGCACTTCGTGGCCGGTCACCGAGCTCGAATATGCGTTGCAACTGGCCTGCGACCTGGTTATCCACAGTGCCTTGCTATATTTCTCCGGTGGTTCGACCAACCCGTTCGTTTCGTATTATCTGGTGCCGCTGACCATCGCTGCGGTGACGCTGCCATGGCGGTATTCGGTGGTGCTGTCCGGTATTGCGCTGGCCTTGTACACATTGATGCTGACGCACTTCTATCCGCTGGAAACCCTGCCGGTGGCCCGGGAGAACCTGCAGATCTACGGCATGTGGCTGAGCTTCGCTCTTGCAGCAGCGGTGATTACGTTTTTCGCCGCGCGGATGGCTGAAGAGCTGCGGCGGCAGGAAGAGTTGCGCGCGATCCGCCGGGAAGAAGGCCTGCGCGATCAGCAATTGCTGGCCGTCGCGACTCAGGCCGCTGGCGCCGCCCATGAATTGGGCACGCCGCTGGCGACCATGAGCGTGTTGCTCAACGAAATGCAGCAGGATCACCCCGATCCAATGCTGCAGGAAGACCTGAAGGTGTTGAAGGATCAGGTGAAGCTCTGCAAGGAGACTCTGCAACAACTGGTGCGCGCCGCCGAGGCCAATCGCCGGATGGCGGTGGAGATGCAGGACGTTACCGAGTGGCTCGACGAGGCGCTCAATCGCTGGCACCTGATGCGCCCGGAGGCCAGTTATCGCTTCCAGCGTCTTGGCCAGGGCCCGTTGCCGCGTGTAGCGCCGCCGCCGGATCTGACCCAGGCCTTGTTGAATCTGTTGAACAACGCCGCCGACGCCTGCCCGGAAAACCTTCAGGTGACCCTGGACTGGACCGCCGAAGACCTGACCATCAGCATCCGCGACCATGGCGCCGGTGTGCCGCTGGCCATCGCCGAGCAGATCGGCAAACCGTTTTTTACCACCAAGGGCAAAGGTTTCGGCCTGGGCCTGTTTTTGAGCAAGGCCAGCGTGACACGCGCCGGCGGCTCAGTGAAACTCTATAGTCATGAGGAAGGCGGCACGCTCACCGAGCTGCGCCTGCCCCACGGCGCCCGAGGAGAGCAACATGAGTGACGAAATCCAAGTCGAAGGCGAAGAACTGCCGCATTTGCTGCTGGTCGATGACGACGCGACCTTCACCCGGGTGATGGCCCGTGCCATGGCCCGCCGTGGTTTCCGCGTCAGCACCGCCGGTTCCGCCGAGGAAGGCCTGACCATCGCTCAGGCCGATCTGCCGGACTACGCCGCGCTGGACCTGAAAATGGACGGCGACTCCGGTCTGGTCCTGCTGCCGAAGCTGCTGGAGCTGGACCCGGAAATGCGCGTGGTGATCCTCACCGGTTACTCGAGCATTGCCACCGCGGTTGAAGCGATCAAGCGCGGCGCCTGCAATTACCTGTGCAAACCGGCCGACGCCGACGATGTGCTGGCAGCGCTGCTGTCCGAACACGCTGACCTCGACAGCCTGGTGCCGGAAAACCCGATGTCGGTGGATCGCCTGCAATGGGAGCACATCCAGCGTGTGCTGACCGAGCACGAAGGCAACATCTCCGCCACGGCCCGCGCCCTGGGCATGCACCGCCGCACCCTGCAGCGCAAATTGCAGAAGCGCCCGGTTCGTCGCTGAACCTGCGCTGAACGACCATCGCCAGCCCTCGCGATAAAGCGCACCGATCATCTATGATCGGTGCGTGTCTGTTCTTTTCTTTATCGAGCCTTTTCCATGAATCAGAACGCTGAATATTCCGCGGTCAACGATACTGTGCGCGGGCAGTTTTTTCGCAAGGTGTGGGCCATGACCACGCCTTACTGGCGCAGCGAAGAGAAGGGCAAGGCCTGGACGTTGCTGATCGCCGTGATCGCGCTGACGTTGTTCAGCGTGGCGATCTCGGTGTGGATCAACAGTTGGTACAAGGATTTCTATAACGCCCTGCAAAAGAAGGATGAGGCGGCATTCTGGCAGTTGATCCTGTATTTCTGCGGCATTGCGGCGGTGGCAATCCTCGGCGCCGTGTATCGCCTGTACCTGACGCAGATGCTGACCATCCGTTGGCGGGCATGGCTCACCGAGAACCATTTCAAGCGCTGGCTCGGGCACAAAAACTATTACCAGCTGGAGCAGGGCGGTTACACCGACAACCCTGACCAGCGGATTTCCGAAGACCTCAACACCTTCACCAGCAACACCTTGAGTCTCGCGTTGGGCCTGATCCGCACGGTGGTCAGCCTGGTGTCGTTCTCTATCATTCTGTGGGGCGTGTCCGGCAGCATCGAGGTGTTCGGCATCGAGATTCCCGGCTACATGTTCTGGTGTGCGCTGCTGTACGCGGCGGTCGGCAGCTGGCTGACGCACCTGATCGGTCGACGCCTGATCGGCCTGAACAACCAACAACAACGCTTCGAGGCCGACCTGCGTTTCTCCATGGTGCGAGTACGTGAGAATGCCGAGAGCATTGCGCTGTACAACGGCGAACCGAACGAGAATCGGCGTTTGAGCAATCGCTTCGGTCTGGTCTGGCACAACTTCTGGGACATCATGCGCGTGTCCAAGCGCCTGACGTTCTTCACCTCCGGTTACGGCCAGATCGCAATCATCTTCCCGTTCATCGTCGCGGCCCCGCGTTACCTGACCGGCAAGATCGAGCTCGGTGAGCTGATGCAGATCAACTCGGCATTCGGCAACGTGCAGGAGAACTTCAGCTGGTTCATCAACGCGTATTCGGATCTCGCCGCATGGCGCGCCACGTGTGATCGTCTGCTGAGCTTCCGTCAGGCGATGACCGACAACGAAGAACGCGCACCGGCCATTGATGTGCAGAATCAGGGCAATGAGCTGAAGGTTCATAACCTGGGCCTCGATCTGGCTGACGGTCGTCACCTGCTGACCAGTGCAGACATGACCGTGGAGCAGGGCGAGCGGGTGATGCTCAGTGGCCGCTCCGGCAGCGGTAAATCCACGCTGCTGCGGGCGATGGGCCATTTGTGGCCGGCCGGGCACGGCAGTATTCGATTGCCGGCTTCGCGTTATCTGTTCTTGCCACAGAAACCGTATCTGCCGATCGGCACCCTGCGCGACGCCTTGAGTTATCCACAACCGGGCGACACCTACGCGCCCGAGCGTTATGCACAAGTGCTGGAAACCTGCCGTTTGCCGCATCTGGTGGCTCGACTGGACGAGGCCAATCACTGGCAGCGCATGCTCTCGCCGGGTGAACAGCAACGTCTGGCCTTCGCCCGCGCGCTGCTCTATGCACCGCAATGGCTGTACATGGACGAAGCGACGTCGGCGATGGATGAAGAAGACGAAGCCACGCTGTATCAGGCGTTGATTGACCAGTTGCCGGGCCTGAGCATCGTCAGCGTCGGCCATCGCAGCAGCCTCAAGCGTTTCCATCCACGGCATGTGCGGATCGATGGCGGGCACTTGGTGGAACAGACCGTCACGGCCTGATAACACATCATCCTGTGGGAGCGAGCAAGCTCGCTCTCACAGGATGATGCACTAAGTGATCGTACAACCCGCTTGCGCTATGATGCCCCTCAAGCCGATTTTTCGAGACAAACGCAGATCATGGAAAACCCGATCGACACCCCGCGCTTCCCCCGCAAGCGTCGCAGCCTGGCTCAGGAACTGGTGACGGTGCTGACCGAGCAGATCCGCGACGGTCTGCTCAAGCGCGGCGACAAGTTGCCCACCGAGTCGGCGATCATGGAAGCCCATGGCGTCAGCCGCACCGTGGTGCGCGAGGCGATTTCCCGTTTGCAGGCGGCGGGGCAGGTGGAAACCCGTCATGGCATCGGCACCTTCGTGCTCGACACCCCGAGCCCGAGCGGCTTCCGGATCGACCCGGCCACCGTGGTCACCCTGCGTGACGTGTTGGCCATTCTCGAATTGCGTATCAGCCTCGAAGTCGAATCCGCCGGCCTTGCCGCGCAGCGCCGCAGCACCGAGCAACTTGCTGCGATGCGCGCGGCCCTTGATGCGCTGAATGACAGCGTGGCCCACGCCAGCGATGCAGTGGCGTCGGACTTCCAGTTCCATCTGCAAATCGCGCTGTCCACCGGCAACCGCTATTTCACCGACATCATGACCCACCTGGGCACCAGCATCATTCCGCGCACGCGGCTGAATTCGGCGCGACTGGCCCATGACGATCAGCAGCACTACATGAATCGCCTGAGCCGCGAGCACGAGGAAATCTACGACGCCATCGCCCGTCAGGATTCCGATGCCGCCCGCGCGGCCATGCGCCTGCACCTGACCAACAGCCGCGAACGGCTGCGTCAGGCCCATGAAGAGGCGCAGGCTCAGGGTTGAGGGTTGATTACGGTTCGAGGCGTACTGTCAAAGTCGGGGAGGTGACTACATCCGGGCTGCCGGTTTTAGCAATCGTGTAGCGCAAATTAGCCGTAGCTCCCGACACCAGGTTATTGGCAAACGTGCTTTTTGGAATGTCAAAGGTGACAGGGAATAATGGCTGGCTCAGTGTGTATTTAGAACTCCAATTGCTTCCGGTCGAGGTGCTGACGAGCATCTCGATCACGTCGCCGATTGCTGCTTCAAAGTATTGGGACACTGAAGCGGGAGTTGGATCACTCAGCTTCTCAATGTAAGCGACTCCTTTAACTGCCTCTTCCAAGTCAGGTGCGGCTACGACACTTTGTTGTGCGGTCATGATGTAAGTCCTTTTGTCATTGCAATCGAAAAGTGTATGTTCCGGCTCTTGGCCGTTGGCGTCGGGTGATGACGCCAAGAGTATTAGGGCTGGATTGGTTGGTGGCCGCACCTGTAAGAAATAACAGTTTCGACGAGTGGTTGATGGTGATTCAGCTTTCGATGTGCAGAAGCAGTGGTTCCGAGCAAGGCTCAAGACTGGCCTCGTCTGCAAACTTGTAGCGCAGCTCAACGGTACGGTTCAGGTAATTGTCCACCGGCAACCGCTACTTCACCGACATCATGACCCACCTGGGCACCAGCATCATTCCGCGCACGCGGCTGAACTCGGCGCGCCTGGCCCATGACGATCAGCAGCACTACATGAATCGCCTGAGCCGCGAGCACGAGGAAATCTACGACGCCATCGCCCGTCAGGATTCCGATGCCGCCCGCGCGGCCATGCGCCTGCACCTGACCAACAGCCGCGAACGGCTGCGTCAGGCCCATGAAGAGGCGCAGGCGCAGGGTTGAACTCCGAAGGGGCGGGAAAACGTCATATGGTGTCGACGATAGACAGCTCTAACGTGTCTGACTGTTGTGGAGTTCCGTTTATTGTTGCGATGAAGTGGATAACTGCGGACCCATTTTTGAATTGATAGTCGAACAGGCTTTTTGAACCCAGAGAGAACTGTTCCTTTTCGGCTATGAACGTCGTAAATCTAGCGTGCTTTTCTATAGGGATGCTAAAACGGTCAGGCTTAACTTCAATTGTTATGTCGATCTGTTGGTTTGCTGCTTTCTCTTCATAAAAGAAATCGAGGAGAAAAGCACCACTCAGTTTCTGGGTGTCCAGCACTCCATTCGGCGCCTGAGGTGCTTCTGCTGCGGCAAGTTTTTGCATGACAAACTCTCCTGGTAGGGGTAAGTGCAATCGTTTTTTACTCCGTAAGTTGAGCGTTCTTGAGGGGCGGAGCGCCACTGTCAGAAATGACAGTGGCGACAAGCGGTCGTAATTGATTCCGCCGCGCGTCACGATCAGGCTTCGATGTAGAGTTTCAACGGCTCCGAACACGGCTCCAGACTGGACTCATCAGCAAACTTGTAGCGCAGCTCAACGGTACTGTTCAGGTACTTTTCCAGTTCGAATCTGGGGATGCTCAGTTCAATCCCGGTCAGGCCGACCATGTCATCCAGTGCGTCATCCCAGACGCCGGTCGGCTCCGACAAACCCTGCCATTCAGGCTCTTCCGGATCATCGCCGAGGATCGGGTACACATCCCAGTTCGGCGGTGTGTTCTGGCCATCGGGTACCTGAACGATCAGGTCGTCATCCAGCGTCGACAGCCGCAGGATGATCGAGTCGCTGGCATGGTCGGGGAATTGCGGAAGGTGTGCAGCGGCAAACGTCATGCTTTGTTCTCCTTGAAAGATCTGCCGCGATCCTTCGCGGCAGTCGTCGCACTTTACCCGGCGAATCGGTGAGGCGCGCCGGGGCAATCTTGTCCGGGCATTTCAACTGCGGGGCAGAATCGAACGATCCACCCTGACCGCGAGTTTGCCTGGGCCGGGCCTGACGTCGAAGGTCGCCTGGCCCTGAGCATCCACCGACGTGCGGGCGATGGCCACGCCGTCGCGCAGCAGTTGCAGCGGCGCACCTTTCATCGATTGGCCCGAGGCCAGTTCCAGTTTCAATTTAATCGTCATCGAATCGCTCCTTAATTCGTGTTGCCGCTTGGGTGATAGTCCTTGAGCAGCAGGTAAGTGCTCCAGCCCCACCAGTCGTCGACGGTGGCATTGTCGTTGAGGTTGTTGACGTCCTTGCGCCGCAGCACTTTGTTGTCCTGAAGGCGGAACAGTGGCGAGAAGTTGTTGGCCGGATCCAGCACGGCCGTCAGATCCGGCAGCCGTTGCAGCGCGTTGAAGGTGGTTGGCACATTACCGCTGGAATACGCGGCATACACCTCGTCTGCCGAATCCTGCACCGCGAGAGTCACCTGATTGCGGTTGTCGGCGTCCGTGGCGTCGAAGTAGCGCTTGTCGCCGAACGCCCGCCATTGCTCGCCATGGCCATTACGCACCTTGAGGCCAAACTTGCTGTCTTCGTCGTGCATGAAGCGAGTGATGAGTGAACCCAGGTCGCTAGGTGTCACGGCGGCGGCCATGGCCTTGCGCGGCACCCGCAAATGCCCGGAAGAAAAAAGGTCGGTGAGGTAGTGGTCGGCGAACGCGTTCATCGCGTAGGCCCGTTCCAGTCGCAGTTCGTCCTGACTGGCGTGGGCGGCTGCAGCGGTTTGCAGGGCGGCGGTGTGGCCGGCGATGTAGGCTTGGCGAGCCCATTCGCCGAAGTGGTCGGCGTTGTTCGCGGCCAGTTTCAGGTAGCGACCGAGCGGGAACAGCGCCGAAACGAAACTGCCGCCGCCGGTGATCTTGTTCCACTCTTCCGACAACGTATCTCCCAAAGCGTCATAAGCCTCATGGGGTTGCTTGCCGTCCTTGATCGCCTGTTTAACCGCGTCGATCTCTTTTTGCATGATCGCGAGAATTTGCGTCGCCTCGGTCTTCGAGGCCGTCAGCGCGGCGAGGCTGTCGAAGGCCGCCGTGAAGCGCTGAAGGCGATCGGCCGAAGTCGACCCTTCATTGATCGGACGGTCGACGATTCCATAGAAATCACCACCCAGCGCCAGCACCTGGCCGTAGGTCAGCGCCAACCCGTTCGGCAGATGCAGCGGCACATTTTGCGCGAGCACCGGCTCGGCGCTTTCAATAAAGCGCAGCCGGGTGTTGTCGCCGATAGCCGTGTGTTCTGCGCCTTCGAAGCGTAACTGCGGTTTGCCTTTCAAGGCTTGAGCGGTCAGGGCGGTCACGGGTTCGACATCGCTGTGCGAGTCGGCGATGTGCAGCAACAGATGCGGATTTTCGGCACTGAAGGCGATGCCGCCGGGGGTGAAAAGGTCATCGAAACGGGCGATGACCGGTGTGGGTTTTTCAAGGCATTTTGTTAGTTGACCGGACATTTCTTTCTCCTTGATATGTCGTCGGTGGGTTCCTATTTAACTGTATGCATATACAGTTAAATCGAGCCTAGTCGAGAAATCTCCTACGTCAAAAAGAAATCTTGTCCGACAAAAAATGCCCTCCAGCGATGAAATGCAGTTGACGGTTATCTTTTAAGTTGTACGATGACCTACAACTTCGGCGAAGGCTGAACGGTCCACTCACAAAAAAACGTTGCTACCAGGGTGTTCGAATAATGAATCCACAAGAACTGAAGTCCATCCTCTCCGCCGGCCTGCTGTCGTTCCCGGTGACCGATTTCAATGCCCAGGGCGATTTCAACCGCGCTGGCTACATCAAACGCCTGGAATGGCTGGCCCCGTACGGTGCTTCAGCCCTGTTCGCCGCCGGTGGCACCGGTGAATTCTTCTCTCTGGCTGCCAGCGAATACTCGGAAATCATCAAGACTGCCGTCGACACCTGCGCCAGCAGCGTGCCGATCCTCGCCGGTGTCGGTGGTTCGACCCGCCAGGCCATCGAATACGCTCAGGAAGCCGAGCGTCTGGGCGCCAAGGGCCTGTTGCTGCTGCCGCACTATCTGACCGAAGCCAGCCAGGACGGCGTTGCCGCCCACGTTGAAGCAGTGTGCAAATCGGTGAACATCGGTGTGGTCGTCTACAACCGCAACGTCTGCCGCCTGACCGCGCCGCTGCTGGAGCGTCTGGCCGAACGCTGCCCGAACCTGATCGGTTACAAGGACGGTCTGGGCGATATCGAACTGATGGTGTCGATCCGTCGTCGCCTTGGCGATCGCTTCAGCTATCTCGGTGGTCTGCCGACCGCCGAAGTCTATGCCGCTGCCTACAAGGCCCTGGGCGTGCCGGTCTACTCGTCGGCGGTGTTCAACTTCATCCCGAAAACCGCGATGGACTTCTACCACGCGATTGCCCGCGAAGATCACGCCACCGTCGGCAAGATCATCGACGACTTCTTCCTGCCGTACCTGGACATCCGCAACCGCAAGGCCGGTTACGCCGTGAGCATCGTCAAGGCAGGCGCCAAGATCGCCGGCTATGACGCAGGCCCGGTGCGTGCGCCGCTGACCGACCTGACCGGCGAAGAGTACGAAATGCTCGCCGCGCTGATCGACAAGCAAGGTGCGCAGTAACACAACTCTATAAACAAGGCCGCTGAGCGATCAGCGGCCTTTTGCGTCAGGAGAATGATTCGTGACCAAGCGCTATGACAACTACATCAACGGTGAATGGGTCGCCGGTAACGATTACTCGGCGAACATCAACCCGTCCGAACTGAGCGACACCATCGGCGATTACGCCAAGGCTGACCTGGCTCAGGTCAACGCCGCCATCGACGCCGCCCGCGCCGCGTTCCCGGCGTGGTCGACCTCGGGCATTCAGGCCCGTCACGATTCGCTGGACAAAGTCGGCACCGAAATCCTCGCCCGCCGCGAAGAGCTCGGCACCCTGCTGGCCCGGGAAGAGGGCAAGACCTTGCCCGAAGCCATCGGCGAAGTGACCCGCGCCGGCAACATCTTCAAGTTCTTCGCCGGTGAATGCCTGCGTCTGTCCGGCGACTACGTGCCGTCGGTGCGCCCGGGCGTCAACGTAGAAGTCACTCGCGAAGCGCTCGGTGTGGTCGGCCTGATCACCCCGTGGAACTTCCCGATTGCCATCCCTTCGTGGAAAATCGCACCGGCCCTGGCCTACGGCAACTGCGTGGTGTTGAAACCGGCGGATCTGGTGCCGGGTTGCGCCTGGGCGCTGGCTGAAATCATCTCCCGCGCAGGCTTCCCGGCCGGCGTGTTCAACCTGGTGATGGGCAGCGGTCGCGTGGTCGGTGAAGCGCTGGTCAACAGCCCGAAAGTCGATGGCATCAGCTTCACTGGCTCCGTCGGTGTGGGCCGTCAGATCGCCGTCAACTGCGTGTCGCGCCAGGCCAAGGTTCAGCTGGAAATGGGCGGCAAGAACCCGCAGATCATCCTTGACGACGCCGACCTCAAGCAGGCGGTCGAGCTGTCGGTGCAGAGCGCGTTCTACTCGACCGGCCAGCGTTGCACGGCTTCGAGCCGACTGATCGTTACCGCCGGGATTCACGACAAGTTCGTCGAAGCCATGGCCGAGCGCATGAAGTCGATCAAGGTCGGCCACGCGCTGAAGGCCGGTACCGACATCGGTCCGGTGGTCTCGCAAGCGCAGCTTGAGCAGGATCTGAAATACATCGACATCGGTCAGTCCGAAGGTGCGCGCGTAGTCAGTGGCGGTGGTCTGGTGACCTGCGACACCGAGGGCTACTTCCTCGCGCCGACTCTGTTTGCCGACAGCGAAGCGTCGATGCGCATCAGCCGCGAAGAGATCTTCGGCCCGGTGGCCAACATCGTCCGCGTGGCCGATTACGAGGCTGCACTGGCCATGGCCAACGACACCGAATTCGGTCTGTCGGCGGGTATCGCTACTACGTCGCTGAAGTACGCCAACCACTTCAAGCGTCATTCCCAGGCCGGGATGGTGATGGTCAACCTGCCGACCGCCGGTGTGGATTACCACGTTCCGTTCGGTGGCCGTAAGGGTTCATCCTATGGCTCACGTGAGCAAGGCCGCTATGCGCAAGAGTTCTACACGGTCGTGAAGACCAGCTACATCGGTTCGTAAATCGCTGCACCCGCGCCGGGCCTTCGCCTGAGGCCCTGCGCGGCACAAGACCAAAGAATGTTTTACCCGCATAAAAATAATCAGTGGGAGTACATCTACATGCAATCGTCCAAGCCGACTCACGTCCGCTATTTGATCCTGCTCATGCTGTTTTTGGTGACCACGATCAACTACGCCGACCGCGCCACCATCGCGATCGCCGGTTCCAGTTTGCAAAAAGACCTCGGCATCGACGCGGTCACCCTCGGCTACATCTTCTCTGCATTCGGTTGGGCCTACGTGGCCGGGCAAATTCCCGGCGGCTGGCTGCTCGATCGCTTCGGCTCGAAAAAAGTCTACGCCCTGAGCATCTTCACCTGGTCGCTGTTCACCGTGCTGCAAGGCTTCGTCGGTGAGTTCGGCATGTCCACGGCCATCGTCGCGCTGTTCATGTTGCGCTTCCTGGTCGGTCTGGCCGAGGCGCCATCGTTCCCCGGCAACGCCCGTATCGTCGCGGCCTGGTTCCCGACCGCTGAACGCGGTACCGCTTCGGCGATCTTCAACTCGGCGCAATACTTCGCGACCGTGCTGTTCGCACCGCTGATGGGCTGGATCGTGTTCTCCTTTGGCTGGGAGCACGTGTTCATCGTCATGGGCCTGCTCGGTATCGTGTTCTCGCTGGTCTGGCTGAAGGTTATCCACAGCCCGCGCCAACACCCGATGGCCAACGAAGCGGAAGTGAAGTTCATCGCCGACAACGGCGGCATGGTCGACATGGACCAGAAACAAGGCAAAAAGGCAGACGGCCCGAAATGGGATTACATCCGCCAGCTGCTGACCAACCGCATGATGCTCGGCGTGTATCTGGGCCAGTACTGCATCAACGGCATCACCTATTTCTTCCTGACCTGGTTCCCGGTGTACCTGGTGCAGGAACGCGGCATGACCATCCTCAAGGCCGGTTTCATTGCTTCGTTGCCAGCGATCTGCGGTTTTATCGGCGGCGTCCTTGGCGGGGTGATTTCCGATTACCTGCTGCGCAAGGGCCATTCGCTGACCTTCGCCCGCAAGGCGCCGATCATTGCCGGTCTGCTGGTTTCGAGCAGCATCGTGGCCTGCAACTATGTCGACGTTGAATGGATGGTGGTCGGTTTCATGGCCCTGGCATTCTTCGGCAAAGGCGTGGGCGCGCTGGGCTGGGCGGTGGTGTCCGACACTTCGCCAAAACAGATCGCCGGTCTGAGTGGCGGCCTGTTCAACACCTTCGGCAACATCGCCTCGATCACCACTCCGATCGTCATCGGCTACATCATCAGTTCCACCGGTTCGTTCAAATGGGCGCTGGTGTTCGTCGGCGCCAACGCGCTGGTGGCGGTGTTCAGCTACCTGGTGATCGTCGGCCCGATCAAGCGTGTGGTCCTGAAAGAGCCGCCAACCAACGGTGGTTCCGAAGCGGCTGGTAAATTGTCTCAAGCGCATTCCTGAGGAGCGGCGTCATGCAGTTGATTGAACATTCCGACTCGCCGCGCTACATCCGCCTGCACGAGCGGGACAACGTAGTGGTAGTGGTGAACGACCAGGGCGTGCCGGCCGGCACCGCATTTGCCGATGGCCTGGTGACGGTGGATTTTGTACCGCAGAGTCACAAGGTCAGCCTCGTGGACATTCCCGAGGGCGGCACGGTGATTCGCTACGGCCAGATCATTGGCTACGCGTTGCAGCCGATTCCCCGTGGCAGTTGGGTCAAGGAAGATCAACTGCGCATGCCGACCGCGCCGCCGCTGGACAGCCTGCCGCTGTCCACCGATGTGCCGGCCGCGCAGGCACCGCTGGAAGGCTTCACGTTCGAGGGTTATCGCAACGCCGACGGCACCGTCGGCACGCGCAACATCCTCGGGATCACCACCACCGTGCAATGCGTCACCGGGGTGCTGGATCACGCGGTGAAGCGGATCAAGGACGAGCTGTTGCCGAAGTACCCGCACGTCGATGACGTGGTGGCGCTGACCCACAGTTACGGTTGCGGCGTGGCCATCACGGCCACTGACGCTTACATCCCGATCCGCACCGTGCGCAATCTGGCGCGCAACCCGAACCTCGGTGGCGAGGCGCTGGTGATCAGCCTGGGCTGCGAGAAATTGCAGGCGGGGCAGGTGATGCACGAGGACGATGCGTCGGTGGATCTGAGCGAGCCGTGGCTGTATCGCTTGCAGGATTCCAGTCACGGTTTCACCGAGATGATCGAGCAGATCATGGAACTGGCCGAAGTCCGCCTGAAGAAACTCGACCAGCGTCGCCGCGAAACCGTGCCGGCGTCCGAGCTGATCCTCGGCATGCAGTGCGGCGGCAGCGATGCGTTTTCCGGCATCACTGCCAACCCGGCGCTGGGTTATGCCTCGGACTTGCTGCTGCGGGCGGGGGCGACGGTGATGTTTTCCGAAGTCACCGAAGTGCGCGATGCGATCTACCTGCTGACCTCACGGGCCCAGACCAAAACCGTTGCCGAGGAACTGGTGCGCGAGATGGACTGGTACGACCGTTACCTGGCCAAGGGCGAAGCGGATCGCAGCGCCAACACCACGCCGGGCAACAAGAAGGGCGGGCTGTCGAACATTGTCGAGAAGTCCTTGGGCTCGATCGTGAAGTCCGGCAGCAGTGCGATCAGCGGCGTGCTCGGCCCTGGGGAACGTTTCAAGCAGAAGGGTTTGATTTTCTGTGCAACGCCGGCGAGTGATTTTGTCTGCGGTACGTTGCAACTGGCGGCGGGGATGAATCTGCATGTGTTCACTACCGGTCGTGGCACGCCTTATGGGTTGGCGATGGCGCCGGTGGTGAAGGTCTCGACCCGTACGGAGCTGGCTCAGCGTTGGCCGGATCTGATCGATATCGATGCCGGGCGGATTGCTACCGGTCGCGCATCCATCGAGGAGTTGGGCTGGGAGTTGTTCCACTACTACCTGGATGTGGCGAGCGGCAAGCAGCAGACGTGGGCGGAGAAGCACAAGCTGCATAACGACATTACGTTGTTCAATCCGGCGCCTATCACCTGAGACCACCCCGTTGATCGTTCCCACGCTCCGCGTGGGAATGCAGCCGGGGACGCTCCGCGTCCCAACAGCGTGACGCGGAGCGTCACAGGAGACGTTACCACGCAGAGCGTGGGAACGATCAGGGTGAAAGTGGCTTATCATTAGCCCCCTAACGACGCTCACCTCCAAGGCTCCCCGGCATGCTGGCAATCTTCCTCGAAACCCTGAACATCACCGCGCCGGTGTTTGCCATGCTGTTTCTCGGTGTGCTACTCAAGCGCATCGACTGGATCAACGACAACTTCATCCACACGGCATCGTCGCTGGTGTTCAACGTCACCATGCCGGCGCTGCTGTTTCTCGGCATCCTGCATGCCGACCTGCACGCCGCGCTGCAACCGGCGCTGCTGATCTATTTCGCCCTCGCCACGCTGGTCAGTTTTGCCGTGGCCTGGGGCTGGGCGATTTTCCGTTGTCCGCGTGAAGATCGCGGCATCTACACGCAAGGCGCGTTTCGCGGCAACAACGGGGTGATCGGCCTGGCGCTGGCGGCGAGTATGTACGGCGACTACGGGATTTCCCTCGGAGCGATTCTCGCAGCGCTGGTGATCCTCTTCTACAACACCCTGTCGACCATCGTGCTGGCGGTCTACAGCCCGGTGATCAAGTCCGATCCGTGGAGCATCTGCAAAAGCGTGGTCAGCAATCCGCTGATCATCAGCGTGATCGCGGCAGCGCCGTTCGCTTATTTCAAGATCGGTCTGCCGGGCTGGCTGGAAACCTCCGGCCAATACCTGGCTCAAACCACATTGCCGCTGGCGCTGATCTGTATTGGCGGCACGCTGTCGCTGGCGGCGCTGCGCAAGAGCGGCAACATGGCGCTCAGTTCGAGTCTGGTGAAGATGATCGGCCTGCCGGTCATCGCCACGCTGGGCGCATGGCTGTGGGGCTTTCGCGGGGCGGAGCTGGGGATTCTGTTCCTGTACTTCGGCAGCCCGACCGCCGCCGCCAGTTTTGTCATGGCCCGTGCGGCCCAGGGCAACCATGAGCTGGCGGCAGCGATCATCGTGCTGACCACGTTGATGGCGGCGATCACCACCAACATCGGGATCTTCTTTCTGCAGTGGGGCGGGTGGATCTGAGGCCGGCGGTTACTCAGGCTTCTGGTAACTGTCGATTACTTCCTGCGCCGCGCGGAACGCATCGATCGCCGCCGGCACGCCGGCGTACACCGCGCAATGCAGCAGCGCTTCGCGGATCTCATCGACCGTGCAGCCATTGTTCAACGCACCGCGCACGTGGCCCTTCAATTCCTGCGGGCACTTCAACGCGGTCAGCGCGGCGAGGGTGATCAGGCTGCGGGTTTTCAGCGGCAAACCTTCGCGATTCCACACGCCGCCCCAGGCGTGTTCGTTGACGAAATCCTGCAACGGTTGGGTGAACTCGGTGGCGTTGCCCAGCGCGCGGTCGACAAACGCGTCACCCATTACCTGGCGGCGGACTTCAACCCCGGATTTCTTCGATTCGGTCATGGCACATCCCTCTTGTGGTGTTGGCGGCGCCAGGCGCGCACGGACGTAAAAAACAGAAACGTCAGCAGCGTCGGCAGCACATAAAACAGCATCAATCGTTCAAGCTTGCCGGCCAGTGGCATGCCGGTGGTGAACGACACCACGTGCAGCCCGTACGCCAGATACAAACCCAACAGCAGCAAACCTTCGGCCCGTGTCACGCGATAACCGGAATAGAACACCGGCAGGCACAGCGCGGCGACGCCGAGCATCACCGGCAGGTCGAAATCCAGTGCGTTGGGTGACACCGACAGCGGCGTCGGCGCGATCAGCGCGGTGAGGCCCAGCACCCCAAGCAGGTTGAACAGGTTGGCGCCGATCACGTTGCCCACTGCGATGTCACGCTGACCGCGCAGCGCGGCGATCAGCGAGGTGGCGAGCTCCGGCAGCGAGGTGCCGACCGCGACCACGGTCAGACCGATCACTCGCTCGGAGAACCCCAGGTCGGTGGCGACGACCACAGCCGCACCCAGCAATAGGTGTCCGGCGAACACCAGCATGCCCAGACCGCCGACAATCATCAGCAGGCTGGTGAACCACGGCGCCTGCGGATCGTGCGGTTGATCGGAATGCGGGCGGGTAGAGTGCCGCGACTGGCGCAGCAGTAATCCGAGATACAGGGCGAGGGCGCCGAGCAACAGAATGCCGTCGAAGCGCCCGAGTTCTTCATTCCATGCCAGCACGAACACCAGCAGGCTCGCGCCGATCATCAACGGGATGTCCAGGCGCACCAGTTGCCGCGACACCCGCAGCGGGATGATCAGCGCCGACAGGCCGAGGGTGACGAGAATGTTGAAAATGCTGCTGCCGATCACGCTGCTGACGGCGATGTCCGGCGTGTGCGCCTGCACGGCTTGCAGGCTGACGGCCATTTGCGGGGCGCTGCTGCCGAGGGCAACGATCGTCAGGCCGATGATCAGCGGTCGTACATGCAGGCGCGCGGCCAGGCGCACGGCGGCGCGCACCATCAGCTCGGCGCCGGCGATCAGCAGGAACAGCCCGCTGAGCAATTCGATCACGCTGATCAGGGGTAAGTCGGTCAGTCCGAAAATGGTGGACGCTCCATCAGTCGTCGAGGGCCTGCACCCGAACCCGGGCGGTTCCACTGCGCAGCATACCGAGCTGTTCGGCCGCCGCACGTGAAACATCGATCAGACGGCCACGGGTGTGCGGGCCGCGGTCGTTGATGCGGACCACGACGGATTCATCGTTTTTCAGGTTGGTGACCTTCACCCGCGTGCCGAAGGGCAACTGGCGGTGGGCGGCGGTCAGGGAATTCTGGTTGAACGCTTCGCCGCTGGCGGTGCGTTTACCGTGGTGCTTGGCTCCGTAATAGGAGGCGACGCCGGTCTGGTCGTAACCGTGCGGGTCGATGACATCGGTGCTGGCGCAGCCGGCCAGCAAAGAGAGCAGGGCGCAGGCGCCGAGCAGACGTTTCATTCAAAAGCTCCCAAGTGATCGTTCCCACGCTCCGGCGTGGGAATGCCCCCCCGTGACGCTCTGCGTCACACCGCAATGGACGCGGAGCGTCCGAGGCGGCATTCCCACGCAGAGCGTGGGAACGATCCTCGGGCGCGGGACCATCGTCAGCCTTCGAGCTTGCTTTTCAGCAGTTCGTTCACTTGCTGCGGGTTGGCTTTGCCTTTGGAGGCTTTCATGGCCTGACCGACGAAGAAGCCGAACATCTTGCCGCGCTTGGCTTCGTCTGCCGCTCGGTATTGCTCGACCTGCTCGGCGTTGGCCGCAAGCATTTCGTCCAGCACCGCCGAGATTGCGCCGGTGTCGGTGACTTGCTTCAGGCCGCGTTTTTCGATGATCTCGTCTGCGCTGCCTTCGCCGTTGGCCATCGCTTCGAACACCACCTTGGCAATCTTGCCGGAGATGGTGTTGTCCTTGATGCGCTGCAGCATGCCGCCCAATTGCTCGGCCGAAACCGGCGAATCCTCGATGTCCAGGTTCTGCTTGTTGAGCAGGCTGCCCAACTCGACCATCACCCAGTTCGCCGCCAGTTTGGCGTCGCCGCCGATGGCTGCGACTTTCTCGAAGTAGTCCGCCTGCTCACGGCTGGTGGCCAGCACGTTGGCGTCGTAGGCCGACAGACCGAAAGCACTCTGGAAGCGCTCGCGTTTCTGCGGTGGCAGCTCCGGCAGGGTGGCGCGCACGTCGTTGAGGAACGAGTCCTCGATGACCACCGGCAGCAGGTCCGGATCGGGGAAGTAACGGTAGTCGTTGGCTTCCTCTTTGCTGCGCATCGGACGGGTTTCGTCCTTGTTCGGATCGTACAGACGGGTCTGCTGGATCACTTTGCCGCCGTCTTCGATCAGGTCGATCTGACGCTGGATCTCGGAGTTGATCGCCTTCTCGATGAAGCGGAACGAGTTGACGTTCTTGATCTCGCAGCGGGTGCCGAATTCAACCTGGCCTTTCGGACGGATCGACACGTTGCAGTCGCAACGCAGCGAGCCTTCGGCCATGTTGCCGTCGCAGATGCCCAGGTAACGTACCAGCGCGTGGATCGCCTTGACGTAGGCCACGGCTTCCTTGGCGCTGCGCATGTCCGGCTCGGACACGATTTCCAGCAGCGGTGTGCCGGCACGGTTCAGGTCGATGCCGGTGGCACCGCTGAATTCTTCGTGCAGGCTCTTGCCGGCGTCTTCTTCCAGGTGCGCGCGGGTGATGCCGACGCGTTTGACCGTGCCGTCTTCCAGCGCAATGTCCAGGTGACCCTTGCCGACGATCGGCAATTCCATCTGGCTGATCTGGTAGCCCTTCGGCAGATCCGGGTAGAAATAGTTTTTACGGGCGAACACGTTGTGCTGACCGATCTCGGCGTCAATCGCCAGACCGAACATCACCGCCATGCGCACAGCTTCCTGGTTCAGCACCGGCAGCACGCCGGGCATGCCCAGGTCGATCAGGCTGGCCTGGGTGTTCGGCTCGGAGCCGAACGTGGTGGAACTACCGGAAAAGATTTTCGACCGGGTGGTGAGCTGGGTGTGAATCTCCAGCCCGATCACGACTTCCCATTGCATGTATGTCTCCTCAGAAGCCGGTTGGGGTGCGGGTGTGCCAGTCAGTGTTCAACTGATACTGGTGCGCAACGTTGAGCAAACGGCCTTCCTGGAAATACGGAGCGAGCAGTTGCACGCCAACCGGCAGACCATCGACAAAACCGGCCGGCATCGACAGGCCCGGCAGGCCCGCGAGGTTGGCGGTGATGGTGTAGACGTCTTCCAGGTAGGCAGCGACCGGGTCGCTGTTCTTGGCGCCGAGTTTCCAGGCCGGGTTTGGCGTGGTCGGGCCGAGGATGATGTCGACTTCATTAAAGGCAGCCATGAAGTCGTTCTTCACCAGGCGACGGATCTTCTGCGCTTTCAGGTAGTAGGCGTCGTAGTAACCGGCGGACAGTGCGTAGGCACCGACCATGATCCGGCGCTGCACTTCGGCACCAAAGCCTTCGCCACGGGAGCGCTTGTACAGGTCTTCCAGGTTCTTCGGATCTTCGCAGCGGTGGCCGAAGCGCACGCCGTCGAAACGCGACAGGTTGGAGGAGGCTTCTGCCGGGGCGATCACGTAGTACGCAGGAATCGCGTGCTGCATGTTCGGCAGGCTGATTTCCTTGATCACGGCACCGAGCTTCTGCAGCTCTTTGATGCTGTTCTGGATCAGGTCGGCGATGCGCGGGTCGAGACCGGCGCCGAAGTATTCCTTTGGCACGCCGATGCGCAGGCCTTGCAGCGAACCGTTCAGACCAGCGGCGTAGTCTGGCACTGGCTCATCGATGCTGGTGGAGTCGTTCGGATCGAAGCCGGCCATACCTTGCAACAAAATCGCGCAGTCTTCGGCAGTGCGAGCCAATGGGCCGCCCTGATCGAGGCTGGAGGCGTAAGCGATCATGCCCCAGCGCGACACGCGACCGTAGGTCGGTTTCAGGCCGGTGAGGTTGGTGAATGCAGCTGGCTGACGAATCGAACCGCCGGTGTCGGTGGCCGTCGCAGCAGGCAACAGACGAGCGGCAACCGCCGCCGCCGAACCACCGGACGAACCGCCCGGTACGTGTTCCAGGTTCCACGGGTTTTTCACCGCGCCGTACCAGCTCGACTCGTTGGCCGAACCCATGGCGAATTCGTCCATGTTGGTCTTGCCCAGAGTCACGGTGCCGGCGGCGGCCAGCTTCGACACCACGGTGGCGTCGTATGGAGCCTTGAAGTTGTCGAGCATCTTCGAGCCGCAGCTGGTGCGGATGCCCTGGGTGCAGAACAGATCCTTGTGGGCGATCGGCGCACCGAGCAGGGCGCCACTCTCACCATTGGCCCGGCGCGCGTCGGCGGCTTTCGCCTGCTCGAGGGCCAGCTCTTCGGTGAGGCTGATGAAACTGTTGAGCTGCGGATCGAGCTGGGTAATGCGCGCCAGCAGGACTTTGGTCAGCTCTTCGGAAGAAAACTTTTTATCGGCGAGACCGCGGGCGATCTCGGCCAGAGTCAATTGATGCATTGCAGGCTCTTTCCCTTTAGTCGATGACTTTCGGAACCAGGTACAGGCCGTTTTCGACCGCTGGTGCGATGGACTGATAAGCCTCGCGGTTATTGCTTTCGGTCACGACGTCGGCGCGCAGGCGCTGACTGGCTTCCAGCGGGTGGGCCAGCGGCTCGATACCGTCGGTATCGACCGCCTGCATTTCGTCGACCAGCCCGAGAATGCTGTTGAGGGCCGAAGTGATGTGTGGAAGATCGGCGTCATTAAGGCCAAGGCTGGCCAGATGAGCGATTTTTTCCACGTCGGAGCGTTCTAGCGCCATCGGGTTTCTCCAGTGGAAAACAGGACGGACGGCGTCCGTGTGTTAGATTGTCGGAACACTACCGCACTTCTACGGTCATAAGGCCGCGATTGTGGGGCTTGGTGCACAGAAAAGCGGCCAATTTAACATATTGGCGCCTTGCCCAAAATCCCTGTCGTTGTTAGAGTTTGCCGCACTTTTTTACCCACGCGTTGCCTAGGGTCCCTTTCCCATGTTCAAGAAACTGCGTGGCATGTTTTCCAGCGATCTTTCCATTGACCTGGGCACTGCCAACACCCTTATTTACGTGCGCGAGCGCGGTATCGTCCTGAATGAGCCATCGGTTGTGGCCATTCGGACACACGGTAACCAGAAAAGTGTCGTCGCTGTCGGCACCGAGGCCAAGCGCATGCTCGGCCGTACGCCGGGCAACATTGCTGCCATTCGTCCGATGAAGGACGGCGTGATCGCCGACTTCAGCGTCTGCGAAAAGATGCTGCAATACTTTATTAACAAGGTTCACGAAAACAGCTTTCTGCAGCCCAGCCCTCGTGTGCTGATCTGCGTTCCATGCAAATCCACCCAGGTTGAGCGTCGTGCCATCCGTGAATCGGCCCTTGGCGCCGGTGCCCGTGAAGTGTTCCTGATCGAAGAGCCGATGGCCGCTGCGATCGGTGCCGGTCTGCCGGTTGAAGAAGCACGCGGTTCGATGGTCGTGGATATCGGTGGTGGTACTACCGAAATCGCGCTGATCTCCCTGAACGGTGTGGTCTATGCCGAATCCGTACGCGTTGGCGGCGACCGCTTCGACGAAGCGATCATCACCTACGTGCGCCGCAACTATGGCAGTCTGATCGGTGAATCCACCGCCGAGCGCATCAAGCAGGAAATCGGTACGGCCTACCCGGGCGGCGAAGTTCGCGAAGTCGACGTTCGCGGTCGTAACCTGGCCGAAGGTGTTCCACGCGCATTCACCCTGAACTCCAATGAAGTGCTGGAAGCTCTGCAAGAGTCGCTGGCAACCATCGTTCAGGCCGTGAAAAGTGCTCTGGAGCAATCACCGCCGGAACTGGCTTCCGACATCGCCGAGCGTGGCCTGGTGCTGACCGGTGGTGGCGCGCTGCTGCGTGACCTCGACAAGCTGCTGGCCCAGGAAACCGGTCTGCCGGTGATCGTTGCCGAAGATCCGCTGACCTGCGTCGCTCGCGGCGGTGGCCGTGCATTGGAAATGATGGACAAGCACACCATGGACCTGCTCTCCAGCGAATAATCGCCGGATGCAATACGTGGGTGAGCGCACAGGCAGCACTTTGCAGTGCTGCCTGTTGGCGTTTATCTTCTGTCAGTCTTCATCCAGGCCGGTTTGATGCCGTATGAATAAACAGAACATTTGCCTGGGAGGAGCGGCTTATTAAACCGCTTTTCGCCAAGGGCCCCTCACTGGGCGTGCGCTTGTTGGTGCTGGCCGTACTGTCGGTCGCGCTGATGGTCGTTGACGCGCGCTTCAGCCTGCTTAAACCCGTACGCAGCCAGGCCTCGCTGGTGCTGATGGACGCCTACTGGATTACCGACCTGCCCGGACGGTTGTGGGAAGGTATCGCCAGCCAGTTCGGCAGTCGCACAGAGCTCGTCGCCGAAAATGAAAAACTCAAGTCGGAAAACCTGCTGTTGCAGGGTCGCATGCAGAAGCTTGCCGCCCTTACCGAGCAGAACGTCCGTCTGCGCGAGTTGCTCAATTCCTCCGCGCTGGTCAACGAGAAGGTCGAAGTGGCCGAGCTGATCGGCATGGATCCCAACCCTTTCACCCATCGCATCATCATCAACAAAGGTGAGCGTGATGGCGTGGTGCTCGGTCAGCCGGTGCTCGATGCTCGCGGTCTGATGGGGCAGGTGGTCGAACTGATGCCGTACACCTCCCGTGTGCTGCTGCTGACCGACTCGACCCACAGCATTCCTGTGCAGGTAAACCGAAACGGTCTGCGGGCGATTGCCAGCGGCACCGGTAACCCCGAGCGTCTGGAACTGCGCCACGTGGCGGACACTGCTGACGTCAAGGAAGGCGATCTGCTGGTCAGCTCCGGCCTGGGTCAGCGTTTCCCGGCCGGTTATCCGGTGGCGACGGTCAAGGAAGTGATCCACGATTCCGGCCAGCCATTCGCCATTGTTCGCGCCGTGCCGACCGCCGCACTGAACCGCAGCCGTTACCTGTTGCTGGTATTCAGTGACAACCGCACCGCGGAAGAGCGTGCCAACGATGCCGCGCAGGCTCAGGAAAACCTCGATGCCTTTGGTGGTGGTCCGGTGATTCCGTCCACGGTGCCGAAAATCGTCACCCCGCCTGCCGCAGGCGCAGCCGCAACTCCTGCCACGACGACAGCGCCGGCCGCGCCTGCTGCCAGCACTACACCGGCCAAACCCGCTGCAAGCAAACCGCCTGCAGCCACACCAGCGGCCAGCAAACCACCGGCGAATCAGCCGGCGGCTCGACCAGCGGCCAAACCGCCTGTCACTGCGCCGGCGACCACCGGGAGGCAAGAATAATGGTCGGGGCTACCGCATCGCGTAACGGCTGGATTGTCTGGCTGACATTTATTGTCGGCATTCTGCTCAGCGTATCGCCACTGCCCATTTTCATGGAAATCCTGCGCCCGCTTTGGCTGGCCTTGCTCCTGACTTTCTGGGCTTTGTATTTGCCGCACACCGTCGGCATGGTCACAGCTTTCTGCCTGGGATTGGCCGAAGACGTGCTGCAGGGCGATCTGCTCGGTCAGAATGCCTTGATCCTGACTTTGATCACGTTCCTGGTGCTGTCATTGCAGCAGCGCTTGCGAATGTTCCCGATGTGGCAGCAGAGCCTGGTGATCCTGGTGATCTTCGGCCTCGCCCAGCTCGTACAACTCTGGCTCAGTGCCTTGACCGGCAACCGTCAGCCGACCCTCGCGCTGGTCCTGCCGGCACTGGTCAGTGCCTTGCTCTGGCCTTGGGTCAGCTTCGCTTTGCGTGGATTGCGCCGGCGCTACAAAATCAACTGATTCGGTCAGGCATGGGCCCCCACCGGTGCCATGAGGCAGGGCACTCAACAGGGAGATGTTTGGATGAAGCCGCTTTACCTCGCCTCAGGATCGCCGCGTCGGCGTGAGTTGCTCACGCAGATCGGCATCCCGTTTACCGCCATCAGCGCGGATATCGATGAAACCCCTCTCGCCAATGAATCCCCATCGGCCTACGTCGAGCGCCTGGCGCGCGGCAAGGCCGAGGCCGGGCGGCGCACCGTCGCTTCCGACGTAGCGTTTTGCGTACTGGGTGCCGACACCGCCGTGGTGCTGGACGGCAAAATTCTTGGCAAACCGGTGGACGAAGCCGACGCATGCGCCATGCTGATGATGTTGTCCGGCAAGGAGCATGAGGTGCTGACGGCGATTGCCGTGCTCGACGGCGAGCGCTGCGAGTCGCGGGTGGTGCGCAGTCTGGTGCGGTTCCGGTCGATCAGCCGCGAAGAAGCTGTCGCCTACTGGGCCAGCGGCGAACCCCGGGACAAGGCGGGTGGCTACGGCATTCAGGGGCTTGGCGCGGTGTTCGTTGCCAGCCTCAATGGCAGTTACTCGGCGGTCGTCGGCTTGCCGGTGTGCGAAAGCGCAGAACTGCTCGGCCATTTCGGCATACCCTGTTGGCAAACCCTGAACGCGCAATGAGCGTCGAACGGACAAGATGCGGCCTTTATCGTGAACATGCCTGAACGAGACCCTGCCATGAGTGAAGAGATTCTGATCAACATCACGCCGATGGAATCGCGCGTGGCGGTGGTCGAAAACGGTGTGCTGCAAGAAGTGCACGTCGAGCGTACGCAAAAACGCGGGATCGTCGGCAATATCTATAAAGGCAAGGTGGTGCGGGTCCTGCCGGGCATGCAGGCGGCATTCGTCGACATCGGTCTGGATCGTGCAGCCTTCATTCATGCTTCGGAAATTTCCCTGCGCGAAGGTCCTGCGGTGGAAAGCATCAGCGCTCTGGTGCACGAAGGCCAGAGCCTGGTGGTGCAGGTCACCAAAGACCCGATCGGTTCCAAAGGTGCGCGCCTGACCACGCAACTGTCGATCCCGTCGCGCTATCTGGTGTACATGCCGCGCACCGCCCACGTCGGCATTTCTCTGAAGATCGAAGACGAAGCCGAGCGCGAACGCCTCAAGCAGGTGGTCAGCGATTGCGTGGCCAAAGAAGGCATCAAGGAGGCCGGCGGCTTCATTTTGCGTACCGCCGCCGAAGGTGCCGGGGCCGATGAGATCCTCATGGACATCCGCTACCTGCGCCGCCTGTGGGATCAGATCAACGAACAGATCAAGACCATCGGCGCACCGAGCGTGATTTACGAGGACTTAGGCCTGGCGCTGCGCACCCTGCGCGATCTGGTCAGCCCGAAGATCGAGAAGATCCGCATCGACTCCCGGGAAACCTTCCAGAAGACTACGCAGTTCGTCGCCGAACTGATGCCGGAAATCGCCGATCGTCTGGAACACTACCCAGGTGAACGACCGATTTTCGATCTGTATGGCGTCGAAGACGAAATCCAGAAAGCCCTGGAACGCAAGGTTCCGCTGAAGTCTGGCGGCTACCTGGTGATCGATCCGGCGGAAGCCATGACCACCATCGATGTGAACACCGGGGCGTTCGTCGGTCATCGCAACCTTGAAGAAACCATCTTCAAGACAAACCTCGAAGCCGCGACCGCGATTGCCCGGCAGATGCGCCTGCGCAACCTGGGCGGGATCATCATCATCGACTTCATCGACATGGAAGACGAAGAGCACCAGCGTCAGGTGCTGCGCACCCTGGAGAAACAACTGGAGCGCGATCACGCCAAGACCAACATCATCGGCATTACCGAGTTGGGCCTGGTGCAGATGACGCGCAAGCGCACCCGCGAAAGCCTCGAGCAAGTGCTGTGCGAACCGTGCAGCAGCTGTCAGGGCCGGGGCAAGCTGAAAACCCCGGAAACCATTTGCTACGAGATTTTCCGCGAGATCCTGCGTGAAGCCCGGGCCTATCAGGCCGAGGGTTATCGGGTGCTGGCGAACCAGAAAGTCGTGGATCGCCTGCTCGATGAAGAGTCCGGTAACGTGGCCGAACTTGAAGGTTTCATCGGACGCACCATACGCTTCCAGGTAGAAACCATGTATTCCCAGGAACAATATGACGTGGTGCTGCTCTGAACCCCTGCGTCACCCTTTTCCTGAAACGGCTGGCCTCAGCTTTTTGCAGTATTTTTGCCATGGGAGCCAACTGACATGGAACGTCTGACACGCATTTTGGCCGCACTGACCCGCTGGGGTCTGGGCCTGTGCGCGTTGGTTCTGGTATTGATGGCGTTGTACGTCAGTCTTGGCCGGGAACTCACGCCACTGGTGGCCGAATACCGCACCGATATCGAAGACAAGGCCAGCGCCGCCCTGGGTCTGCCGCTGCAGATCGGCGAGCTGGAAGGCAACTGGAGCGGATTTGCACCGATCCTGCTGGCCCACGATGTGATGGTCGGCAGCGGCGCCAATGCCCTGCGCCTGGATCGGGTGCGTGCAGTGCCTGATCTGTGGGCCAGCCTGATGGCCCGCGAAGTGCGCATCGCCCATCTTGAACTCAACGGTTTGAAGATCAGCCTCAAGGAAGGCGAGGACGGAAAGTGGGCGCTGGAAGGCTTGCCGGTGCAGCAGGATCAGCCCATGGATCCCGAGCAACTGTTCAACCGCATGCAAATGATTCAGCAACTGTCGGTGCTCGACAGCCAAGTGACCTTGCAGCCGCGGGAGCAGGCACCGCTGACCTTCACGTATGTCGGCCTCAATCTCAAGACCGGCACCAGCCGCCAGCGCCTCGATGCACGATTGACCTTGCCTGACGGCCAGCCCGTGGCGCTTAGCCTGCGCACGCGGATTCGTCCGAGTCAGTGGCAGAGCAGCGAAGTGGAAGGTTATGTCAGCCTGCCGCAGAGTGACTGGTCGAAATGGCTGCCCGAGCGCCTGACCCAGCAATGGAATTTCTCCGAGATCAAGGCCGGCGGCGAGCTGTGGGTCAACTGGCGCGAGGGGGCGTTGCAGAGTGCCGCGATCCGTCTCAACGCGCCGCAACTGACCGGCGCCTACGCTGAACGCAAGCCGATCCAGATCAACAATCTGGCGCTCAATGGCTATTTCCAGCGCGGTTCCGAGGGAGCCATTGTCACACTTGATTCGCTGGCGATGAATTTCGGCGAAACCCGTTGGGAATCCCATGTCCAGATCAAACAGACTGTCGCCACCGACAACACCGAAGAACTCTGGCATCTGCAGGCTGACCGGCTCGACCTGACGCCGATCACACCTTTGCTCAATGCCCTCGGCCCGTTGCCCCAAGGCTTCGCCACTGTGGTCGAGCGCCTGAAAGTGACCGGCGGTCTGCGTAACGTGCTGCTGGATTTCCGGCCGAACGCCACCGACGACAGCAAATTCGGCTTCGCCGCCAACCTTGATCAAGTCGGCTTCGACGCCTACCACGGCGCGCCCGCGGCACGGAATGTCAGCGGCAGTCTTACCGGCAATCTAGGCGGCGGCGAGTTGCGCATGGACAGCAAGGATTTCGTCCTGCATCTCGATCCGATTTTCGCCAAGCCGTGGCAATACATTCAGGCCAACGCCCGGTTGACCTGGAAGCTCGATAAAGAAGGTTTCACTCTGATCGCACCGTACCTGAAGGTGCTCGGCGAGGAAGGCAAGATTGCCGGCGACTTCCTGATCCGCCTGCATTTCGATCACAGCCAGGAAGACTACATGGACCTGCGGGTCGGCCTGGTGGATGGCGACGGTCGCTACACCGCCAAGTACCTGCCGGAAGTCCTGAGCCCGGCCCTCGACGAGTGGCTGCGCACGGCGATTCTCAAGGGCGCGGTAGATCAGGGCTTCTTCCAGTATCAGGGTTCGCTGAACAAGAACGCCGGGGAAGCGGATCGCAGCATCAGCCTGTTCTTCAAGGTGCACGACGCCGAGCTGGCGTTCCAGCCGGGCTGGCCGCACGTGAGCAAGGTCAGCGGTGACGTGTTCATCGAAGACAGCGGTGTGCGGATTCTCGCCAGCAAGGGCCAATTGCTCGACACCCAGGTCAGCGATGTCTTCGTCAATATTCCCCATGTGCCGAGCGGCGAGCACAGCCATATGTTCCTCGACGGCACCTTCGCGGGTGGGTTGGGCGATGGCCTGAAGATTCTTCAGGAAGCACCGATCGGCACCGCCGATACCTTCGCCGGCTGGGAAGGCGCGGGTGATCTGCAGGGCAAGCTCAAACTCGATGTGCCGTTGGCCAAGGGCGATCAGCCGAAAATCCTCGTCGACTTCAAAACCGCCAATGCGCGATTGAACCTGGCGGAGCCGAAGCTCGAACTGAGCCAGCTCAAGGGTGATTTCCGCTTCGACAGCGCCAAGGGCCTGAGCGGGCAGAACATCAGTGCCCGGGCCTTCGACAAACCGGTCACTGCGCAGATCTTCGCCGACGGCGGCCCCGGCAAACTCAAGACCCGGGTGGCGGCGTCGGGGCAGGTCGAGGTCAAGAAACTCACCGACTGGCTGGGCGTGACTCAACCGTTGCCGGTGTCCGGGACTATCCCTTATCAACTGCAATTGAATCTGGACGGTGCCGACAGCCAGTTGATGGTCAGTTCAAGCCTGAAGGGCGTGGCAGTGGATCTGCCGGCGCCGTTCGGCATGGCGGCCGATGTCGGGCGTGACACTGTGTTCCGCATGACGTTACAGGGGCAGGAGCGGCGTTACTGGGTCAATTACGATCAACTGGCCAACTTCACCTTCGCCGCGCCACCAGGCAATTTCGCCGATGGCCGTGGCGAGTTGTTCCTTGGCGCCGGCGAAGCGGTGTTGCCGGGTAACAAAGGCTTGCGGATACGCGGCGTGTTGTCCGAGCTGGATGTCAAACCCTGGCAGGATCTGCTGGACAAGTACGCCGGCCAGGATCCAGGCGGCAACGCCAAGCAGTTGCTCAGCAGCGCGGACTTCAAGATCGGCAAGCTTACGGCTTTCGGCACCACGCTGGATCAGGCGGCAGTGCAGGTTAATCGCAAGCCCGGCGCCTGGGCTTTGGCCCTCGACAGTCAGCAGGCCAAAGGCACGGCCGGCATTCCCGACGCCAAGGGCGCGCCGATTGCGGTGAACCTGCAATACGTGCGGTTGCCGGCACCGGACCCTACGGTGCAGGCCGACGAGAATGCGCCGGACCCGCTGGCCTCGGTCGATCCGAGCAAGATTCCGGCGCTGGATATCACCATCAATCAATTGTTCCAGGGCCAGGATCTGGTCGGCGGCTGGTCGCTCAAGGTTCGGCCGACCGCCAAGGGCATCGCCCTGAACAACCTCGATCTGGGCCTCAAGGGCATTCTTTTGCAGGGCAGCGGCGGCTGGGAAGGCACGCCCGGTGCCACGACCAGTTGGTACAAGGGGCGGATCGGCGGCAAGAACCTCGCCGATGTGCTCAAGGGATGGGGTTTTGCGCCGAGTGTGACCAGCGAAGAATTCCACATGGATGTCGATGGCCGCTGGCCGGGCTCGCCGGCGTGGCTGGCGACCAAGCGCTTCTCCGGTACCCTCGATGCGTCCCTCAACAAAGGCCAGTTTGTTGAAGTGGAGGGCGGCGCTCAGGCCTTGCGCGTGTTCGGACTGCTCAACTTCAACTCGATTGGCCGGCGTTTGCGCCTCGACTTCTCCGACCTCTTCGGCAAGGGCCTCAGCTATGACCGGGTCAAGGGATTGCTGGAGGCGACCAATGGCGTTTATGTGACGAAAGAACCGATCAAGTTGACCGGTCCTTCGAGCAACCTGGAACTGGACGGCACGCTGGATCTGGTGGGCGACAAGGTGGATGCCAAATTGCTGGTGACTTTGCCGGTGACCAACAACCTGCCGATTGCCGCGCTGATTGTCGGCGCGCCAGCGGTCGGCGGCGCATTGTTTCTGATCGACAAGCTGATCGGCGATCGCGTGGCGCGGTTCGCCAGCGTCAAATACACCGTCAAAGGCCCATGGAAAGAGCCGAAAATCACCTTCGACAAGCCTTTTTGAACAGCCAGCCCCTGAACCGATGGAGTAGCATGGCCGCATACCTCTTGCGGAGTGCGCCATGTCTTTAGCGGTGATTCAAATGGTCAGCCAGAGCGATGTGCTGGCCAATCTGCGCGATGCCCGACGTTTGCTCGAACAGGCGGCCAACGCCGGTGCGAAGCTGGCCGTGCTGCCGGAAAACTTCGCCGCCATGGGCCGTCGCGACATCGCCGACATCGGCCGCGCCGAAGCGCTCGGCGAAGGCCCGATCCTGCCGTGGTTGAAACAGACCGCCCGCGACCTCAAGTTATGGATAGTGGCCGGCACCTTGCCGTTGCCGCCTGTGGGACAGCCCGAGGCGAAGTCCCATGCCTGCTCGTTGCTGGTGAACGATCAGGGCGAAATCGTTGCTCGCTATGACAAGTTGCATCTGTTTGATGTCGATGTGGCGGACAATCGCGGCCGTTACCGCGAATCCGATGACTATGCTTATGGCAGTGGCGTAGTGGTTGCGGACACGCCGGTCGGCCGAATCGGCCTGACGGTGTGCTACGACCTGCGCTTCCCGGAGCTGTACAGCGAATTGCGCGCAGCCGGGGCCGAACTGATTACCGCACCGTCGGCCTTCACCGCGGTGACGGGGGCGGCCCACTGGGATGTACTGATCCGCGCGCGAGCCATTGAAACCCAGTGTTACGTGCTGGCGGCAGCCCAGGGCGGGACGCATCCGGGGCCGCGGGAAACCTTTGGCCACGGGGCGATTGTCGATCCGTGGGGCCGCGTGCTGGCACAGCAAGAGCAAGGCGAAGCCGTGTTGCTGGCCGAACGCGACAGCAATGAACAAGCGTCCATCCGGGCGCGAATGCCGGTGACGGGTCATCGGCGGTTTTTTTCGCAGGGCGCACAGCGACCTGCTTCAGAACACGAATTTAAGGCGTAAAACCTATGAGCGAGTTGTTGTCCTCAGTCAGTGATCACCTGTTGGCGCCCGGCGGCGTGACGATCGAGAGCCTGCAAGGCGTGCTCGGTGATCTGGCGGGTCCAGGCATCGATGCGGCCGACCTGTATTTCCAGGGGCAGATATCCGAGTCCTGGTCGCTGGAAGACGGCATCGTCAAGGAAGGCAGTTTCAACCTCGACCAGGGTGTCGGCGTGCGTGCGCAGTCCGGTGAGAAAACCGGTTTCGCCTACAGCAACGCGATCACCCTCGAAGCCCTCGGCGCAGCGGCCCGTGCGGCCCGTTCGATTTCCCGCGCCGGGCAGAACGGCACGGTACAGGCGTTCAGCACCCAGGACGTCGCCCAGTTGTACGCGCCGGATAATCCGCTGGAAGTCCTGAGCCGCGCTGAAAAAGTCGAACTGCTCAAGCGCATCGACGTAGCGACCCGCGCCCTCGATCCGCGTATCCAGCAGGTCAGCGTAAGCATGGCCGGGGTCTGGGAGCGGATTCTGGTGGCCTCGACCGACGGTGGCCTGGCTGCCGATGTGCGTCCGCTGGTGCGCTTCAACGTCAGCGTAATCGTCGAGCAGAACGGCCGTCGCGAGCGTGGTGGCCATGGCGGCGGCGGGCGTACCGACTACCGTTATTTCCTCGCTGAAGACCGCGCCATGGGTTATGCCCGTGAAGCGCTGCGTCAGGCGCTGGTGAATCTGGAAGCGATTCCGGCACCGGCCGGCACCTTGCCGGTGGTTCTGGGTTCGGGCTGGTCCGGCGTGCTGCTGCACGAAGCGGTCGGCCACGGTCTGGAAGGCGATTTCAACCGCAAGGGCAGTTCGGCCTACAGCGGTCGCATGGGCGAAATGGTTGCTTCGAAACTCTGCACCATCGTCGATGACGGCACCCTGAGCGGTCGTCGCGGTTCCCTGAGCGTCGACGACGAAGGCACCCCGACCGAGTGCACCACGCTGATCGAAAACGGCGTGCTCAAAGGCTACATGCAGGACAAGCTCAATGCGCGGCTGATGGGCGTGGCCCGCACAGGCAACGGTCGTCGCGAATCCTACGCACACTTGCCGATGCCTCGGATGACCAACACTTACATGCTCGGCGGCCAGAGCGATCCGGCGGAAATCATCGCGTCGGTGAAGAAGGGCATCTACTGCGCCAACCTTGGTGGCGGTCAGGTCGACATCACCAGCGGCAAGTTCGTGTTCTCCACCAGCGAGGCTTATCTGATCGAAGACGGCAAGATCACCGCGCCGGTCAAAGGCGCAACGTTGATCGGCAACGGTCCGGAAGCGATGAGCCGGGTGTCGATGGTCGGTAACGATCTGGCGCTGGACAGCGGTGTGGGGACTTGCGGCAAGGACGGGCAGTCGGTGCCGGTGGGTGTGGGCCAGCCGACCCTGAAAATCGATGCGATCACCGTGGGTGGCACGGGCGCATAAGAAGGGATGGAGCTTCGGGTGGCGCGCGGTGCGGCCACCCGGTGGCGAATATCAACGCAGACCGCGTTGAGTCTCGTCCAGCTCACGGATGTACTTGAAGATCTTGCGGCTCGAGGCAGGAGGTTTGTTTTGCGCAACCTCGTGCTGGGCCTGACGGATCAGGGAACGCAGTTGCTGGCGATCGGCGTCCGGGTAATCGACGACGAATTTCTCCAGCACGGCATCGTCACCGGCGATCAGGCGGTCACGCCAGCGTTCGAGGTTGTGGAAGCGCTCGTTGTACTGACGGGTCGAGGCATCGAGTTGATCGAGCAGGGTGAGAATCGCGTCAGTGTCCTGATCGCGCATCAGTTTGCCGATGAACTGCAAGTGCCGTTTACGCGCGATGTTCGCGGTGTGCTTGGGCGCATCGGCCAGGGCCCGGCGCAAAGCGTCGGTCAATGGCAGTTTTGCCTGCAAGTCGGGCTTGAGCGTTGTAAGGCGCTCGCCAAGGTCAACCAGAGCATGCAGCTCGCGTTTGACCTGGGATTTGCTTTTTTCTCCCGTATCGAGGGAGTCGTCGTAAGAATCAACCATGGTGGCAGTCCGCAAAGAAACGCCGCCATGATAACCAGTCGGGGGCCGCTTGTCCGGCCCGGTCGCTCGAAGGCCCCAGCCGAAAGCAGAATTTGAGTGGAGATGAGCATGAGTGCAGTTGAAAGCGTCGGCCCACAGGCATTGCCGGCACTGCAGGAACAGGTCGAGCAGATCATCGCCGAAGCCAAGCGTCAGGGTGCCAGTGCCTGTGAAGTAGCGGTATCGCTGGAGCAGGGCCTGTCGACGTCGGTTCGTCAACGTGAAGTCGAAACGGTCGAGTTCAACCGCGATCAGGGTTTTGGCATCACGCTGTACGTCGGCCAGCGCAAGGGCTCGGCCAGTACATCCGCCACCGGGCCGGATGCGATTCGCGAAACCGTCGCTGCGGCGCTGGCGATTGCCAAGCACACTTCCGAAGACGAAGCCTCGGGGTTGGCCGATGCCGCGCTGATGGCCCGGGATATCCAGGATTTCGACCTGTTCCACCAATGGGACATCACCCCGGAGCAGGCCATCGAGAAGGCACTGCTCTGCGAAGCCGCCGCGTTCGACGCCGATGCACGCATCAAGAATGCCGATGGCACCACGTTGAGCACCCATCAGGGCTGCCGTGTGTACGGCAACAGCCACGGTTTCATCGGTGGTTACGCTTCGACCCGACACAGCCTGAGCTGCGTGATGATTGCCGAAGCCGATGGCCAGATGCAGCGCGATTACTGGTATGACGTGAACCGTCAGGGCAGCTTGCTGGCGGATCCGGTGAGCATTGGCCAGCGCGCGGCACAGCGCGCAGCGAGCCGTCTGGGTGCGCGTCCGGTGCCGACCTGCGAAGTGCCGGTTTTGTTTTCGGCGGAACTGGCGGGTGGGTTGTTCGGCAGCTTCCTGTCGGCGATTTCCGGCGGCAGTCTGTACCGCAAATCGTCTTTCCTCGAAGGCACCCTGGGGCAGAAGCTGTTCCCGGAATGGCTGACCATCGACGAGCGTCCGCACCTGATGCGTGCCATGGGCAGTGCTTCCTACGATGGTGACGGCCTGGCGACTTATGCTAAACCGTTCGTCGAGAAAGGCGAACTGGTCTCGTACATCCTTGGCACCTATTCCGGTCGCAAACTGGGCATGCCGAGCACCGCCAACGCGGGCGGCGTGCACAACCTGTTCGTCACCCATGGCGATGAAGACCAGGCTGCCTTGCTGCGGCGCATGGGGCGTGGACTGCTGGTCACCGAACTGATGGGCCATGGCCTGAACATGGTGACTGGTGATTACTCGCGCGGTGCGGCAGGTTTCTGGGTCGAGAACGGTGAAATCCAGTTCGCGGTGCAGGAAGTGACCATCGCCGGCAACATGCGTGACATGTTCAAGCAGATCGTCGCGGTGGGTAACGATCTGGAACTGCGCAGCAACATTCGCACTGGTTCGGTGTTGATCGAGAAGATGACTGTCGCGGGCAGCTAAGCCCCAGGCAGGTACAAAAAAAGGCGTGTCATCCGATTGGGTGGCGCGCCTTTTTTGTGTCCGCAAACTTTTCGGGTTGATCAGGGCAGCAAAAAAGCCACTCTTGTTTTGGTTCTCATTATCATCTAATAATAAATCTCATTATCGGATGAGCCCAGAATCATGAGTTCTGCCTTGCACGAGCAGCCGTACCTCGAAAGCTGGCGCTGGATGAGTCGCCAGATCCGTTGCGCGATGGATCCCGACGAACCGCGCCTGATCGAACACTACCTGGCCGAAGGCCGGTATCTGGCCTGCTGCACGGCGACCTCGCCCTGGACGGTCGCCGAAACCTCTTTTCGTCTGCTGCTCGACACGGCCACCGACATCGCGTTGCCGTGGCACTGGCGCAGCCTCTGCCTCGATCAAGCCTGGCGCCCGCTGCGTGAAATGGAGCGCCTGTCACTGTGCAAATGCCGGCTCAAACGCTGGCAAAGCTACACCTGGCAGCTCGCCACCTGCGAGTTGCAACCCTCGATTCCTCTTATTGAACTGGTGCAAGGATTTTCAGATGACCAAGACACGTATTGAGCGCGACAGCATGGGCGAACTGCAGGTGCCGGTGGACGCTCTCTACGGCGCGCAGACCCAGCGCGCAGTGGATAACTTCCCGATCAGCGGCAAGCCGATGCCGACCCAGTTCATCCGCGCCCTGATTCTGGCGAAAGCGGCTGCCGCACGCGCCAACGTCGAACTTAACCAGCTCAGCGCCGCGCAAGGCAAAGCCATCAGCGATGCCGCCCAAGGTCTGCTGGAAGGCGACTTCATGCAGCATTTCCCGGTGGATATCTTCCAGACCGGCTCCGGCACCAGTTCCAACATGAACGCCAACGAAGTGATCGCCACCCTGGCCAGCCGCCTGCTCGAAGAGCCGGTGAACGCCAACGACCACGTCAACTGCGGGCAGAGCAGCAACGACATCATTCCGACCACCATCCACGTCAGCGCGGCGTTGGCCCTGCACGAACAACTGTTGCCGGCGCTGTTGCATCTGGTGCAAGTGATCGAGCGCAAGGCCGAGCAGGTGCATCACCACGTCAAGACCGGCCGCACCCACTTGATGGACGCCATGCCGGTGCGCATGAGTCAGGTGCTCAACGGTTGGGCGCAGCAACTCAAGGCCAATATCGGTCACCTGCAGGATTTGCTGCCAAGCCTGCAATCCCTGGCCCAGGGCGGCACGGCGGTCGGTACCGGGATCAACGCGCATCCGGAATTTGCTGCGCGTTTCAGCCGCCAATTGAGCCAGTTGACCAACGTCCAGTTCACGCCGGGCAAGGATCTGTTCGCTCTGATCGGCTCGCAAGACACTGCCGTGGCCGTGTCGGGCCAGCTCAAGGCCACCGCCGTGTCGCTGATGAAAATCGCCAACGACCTGCGCTGGATGAACTCCGGCCCGCTCGCCGGTCTCGGTGAAATCGAACTGGAAGGGCTGCAGCCGGGTTCCTCGATCATGCCGGGCAAGGTCAATCCGGTGATTCCGGAAGCCACCGCCATGGTGGCCGCGCAAGTGATCGGCAACGATTCGGTGATCACCATCGCCGGTCAGTCGGGCAATTTCGAATTGAACGTGATGCTGCCGATCATCGCCCAGAACCTGCTGAGCAGCATCGAGTTGCTGGCCAACTCCAGCCGTCTGCTGGGTGACAAGGCGATTGCCAGCTTCAAGGTCAATGAGTCGCGCCTCAAGGAAGCGCTGTCGCGCAACCCGATTCTGGTGACCGCACTCAACCCGATCATCGGTTACCAGAAGGCTGCCGAGATCGCCAAGCAGGCCTACAAACAAGGTCGTCCGGTGATTGATGTCGCGCTGGAGCACACCGACCTGTCGCGCAGCCAGCTGGAAGAGTTGCTCAATCCCGAGAAACTCACCGCCGGCGGCGTGTAAGCACCGCAATCGCTTTGGAGGTTCACCATGGAGCACTGGAAACGCACGATCGAACGGGCCAATCGCTGCTTCATGCTGGGCGAGTTGATCGATGCCCGCGAGGCTTACCTGCAAGCCCTGGCTTTGGCACAGGTGTTGTTCGAGCGCTGGGCCGATGCCGACGAAGCGGTGGCGGCCTGCGTCATTTCTCATCACAACCTGGCCGACCTGCATCTGCGCCTGAACCAGCCGGAGGAGAGCGCCGAGTACCTGTGCGCGATCCATCAACGACTGTTGCAGACCATGCAGGACGAGCGTCTGCGCCCGGCGCTGCGTGAAGCGGCCCTTCGCCAGAGCAGCAAGACCTACGTCGAGCTGCTCAATTTCATCAGCGAACACGGCGAATACCCGCGCACCCAACGCTTGCTGCACCCGGATACCGGCAATGCGCGCCGCGTGCCTGCCCAACATCACCATGGAGTCCACTGAAATGGCTTTTACCCTGCCAGCCTTGCCTTACGCCTACGACGCACTGGAGCCGCACATCGATGCGCAAACCATGGAGATCCACTACACCAAGCATCATCAGACTTATATCAACAATCTGAACGCTGCGGTCGAGGGCACCGAATTCGCGGACTGGCCGGTGGAGAAGCTGGTCGCCAGCGTCCAGCAACTGCCGGAAAAGCTTCGTGCGGCGGTGATCAACCAGGGCGGCGGTCATGCCAACCATTCGCTGTTCTGGGAAGTGATGGTGCCCAACGGCGGTGGCAAACCTGACGGTGCGCTGGCCAAGGCGATCGATGAGCAACTGGGCGGCCTCGACAGCTTCAAGGAAGCCTTCACCAAAGCCGCGCTGACCCGCTTCGGCAGTGGCTGGGCGTGGCTCAGCGTCAACCCGGAAAAGAAACTGGTGGTGGAAAGCAGCGGTAACCAGGACAGCCCGCTGATGAACGGCAACACGCCGATACTCGGCCTCGACGTGTGGGAGCACGCCTACTATCTGCGTTATCAGAACCGTCGGCCGGAATACATCAGCGCTTTCTACAACGTGATCAACTGGCCAGAAGTCGCTGCGCGCTATCAGGCCGCGCTGGTTTAAGTCTCCTATAAAAACAATCCAAGGCTGACTATGGGCACTGAAACACTGGCGATCGGAAGTGGGCGTATGTTTCGTTACGCAATCGGTTCGCTGTTGCTGTTGGCGGGCATGACCTTGCTGGTCGCCCACGGACTGGAGTGGCTGAATCTGGAACCGAAGTTGTCGCGGGCATTGCAGGGCGGCGCGATCTGCGCTCTCGGCACTGCACTCGGCGCGGTTCCGGTGCTGGTGATCCGCAACATGCCCCAGGCCCTGGGCGATACGCTGCTGGGTTTTGGCGCCGGCGTGATGCTGGCAGCGACCGCGTTTTCGTTGATCGTCCCGGGAATCGCTGCCGCCGAAAGTCTGGGTCTGAGCCCGTGGGGTGCCAGCGGTCTGATCTGCTTCGGCATCATGCTCGGAGCATTCGGCCTGTATCTGGTTGATCGCAAGGTGTCCGGCGCTTCGCCGGAAATGCTCATCGGCACTGTCGAGCATCCGGTGATTCCGCCACGTATCTGGTTGTTCGTGTTTGCCATCATTGCCCATAACATCCCGGAAGGCATGGCCGTCGGTGTTTCCGCTGGCGGTGGCATGCAGGATGCTGACAGCCTGGCGATGGGCATCGCCTTGCAGGATGTGCCGGAAGGACTGGTCATTGCGCTGGTGTTGGCCGGAGCCGGGATGTCGCGGGTCAAGGCGTTTCTGATCGGGGCGGCATCGGGCTTGGTCGAGCCGGTGTTTGCACTGCTGTGTGCGTGGCTGGTCAGCCTGGCGGAACTGTTATTACCCCTGGGACTGGCGCTGGCGGCCGGGGCAATGCTGTTGGTGGTGACTCACGAAGTGATCCCGGAGTCGCGGCGCAATGGTCACGACAAGCTGGCGAGCCTGGGATTGTTGATCGGGTTCTGCCTGATGATGGTGATGGATACGGCGTTGGGATGAGAGGGAGGCTTGCTCCCTCCCTCGACACTAAAGGCTTTCAACCGCCTTCGTCGAAGTAGTTGTTGATCAGCGCGACCAGCGCATCCATGGCTTCCTGTTCTTGATGACCCTCAGTACTCAGGTGGATTTTGGTGCCCTTGCCGGCGGCGAGCATCATCATCGCCATGATGCTTTTGCCATCAACCGTGGTTTCCGGGGTGCGGCCCACTCTGATCGTGCAGTCGGGATATTGACCCGCCACGCCAACGAACTTTGCCGACGCCCGGGCATGCAGGCCCAGCTTGTTGATGATTTCGATTTCCAGAGCAGGCATCGCGGTGTGAATCCTTTAGCTGAGGTCGCGGTGGCGAACCTGGACGTTCTTCAGGGTTTTCTGCAGGGCCTGACCCAGGCGTTCGGTCAGGTAAACGGAACGGTGGTGTCCGCCGGTGCAGCCAATGGCAATGGTCACATAAGCGCGATTGCTCGCAGCGAAGCGCGGCAGCCATTTGAACAGGTACGCATAGATGTCCTGGAACATCTCTTCGACTTCCGGCTGCGCCGCCAGGTATTCCGCCACAGGCTCATCGAGCCCGGATTGTGCGCGTAATTCCGGTTTCCAGTACGGATTGGGCAGGCAGCGTACATCGAACACCAGATCCGCATCCACCGGCATGCCGCGTTTGAAACCGAACGACTCCACCAGAAATGCAGTCCCCGGCTCCGGTTGGTTCAACAGTCGCAGCTTGATGGTATCGCGCAGCTGGTAGAGGTTCAGATTGGTGGTATTGACCTTCAGGTCGGCCAGATCGGCGATCGGGCCCAGTAGCGCGGTTTCGTCGTTGATGGCTTCGGCCAGCGAGCGATTGGCATTGCTGAGCGGGTGGCGACGACGGGTTTCCGAAAAACGTTTGAGCAACGTTTCGTCATCGGCGTCCAGGTACAGGACATCACACTGGATGTGCCGGCTGCGCACTTCCTCTAGCAACTCTGGAAAGCGTGACAGATGGCTCGGCAGGTTGCGGGCGTCGATCGAGACCGCCACCTGTGGCTGGAGCATTTCGGTATGAACCAGCGCGCGCTCGGCGAGGTCTGGCAACAAGCCGGCTGGCAGGTTGTCAATGCAGTAGTAGCCGTTGTCCTCAAGGACATCCAGGGCGGTACTTTTACCCGAGCCGGAACGGCCACTGACAATGATCAAGCGCATGGTTACGGCCTGTTCTGTTCTTCCAGTACAACCTGGTACAAGGCTTCGTTGCTTGGCGCGCTGCGCAGTCTGTCGCGCACGTCCTTGCGGTCGAGCATGCTGGCGATCTGGCGTAACAGCTCCAGGTGCGCATCGGTGGCGGCTTCCGGCACCAGCAGGACGAACAGCAGGTCCACAGGCGCGCCGTCGATAGCGTCGAAATCGATAGGGGCATCAAGGTGCATCAGCGCACTGATCGGCGCTTCGCAGCCCTTGAGGCGGCAGTGAGGAATGGCGATGCCGTTGCCAAAACCGGTGGAACCCAGTTTTTCACGGGCAATCAATGCCTCGAAGACATCTTGCATCTCCAGATCCGGGACTTCCCGGGCGATCAGGTTGGCAATTTGTTCGAGGGCTTTCTTTTTACTGCCGCCCGGCACGTTCACCAGGGAACGGCCGGGGGTCAGGATACTTTCAAGTCGGATCATGGGGGTGGGGGTTATCGACCGGTAGCGCCCTGAAGCAGGCTCTGGGTCTTTTCCTTATGCTTTTTGAGTTGTTTATCAAGCTTGTCGGTCAACGCGTCGATCGCAGCGTACATATCGGTATGTTCCGCGTTTGCGACGACCTCGTTGCCGGGAATATGCAGCGTGGCTTCGATTTTCTGCTTCAGCTTTTCGACGCACATCGTGACCTGTACGTTGGTGATCTTGTCGAAATGCCCTTCGAGCTTCTTGAGCTTGAGCTCGATGTACTCGCGCAGAGGCTGGGTAACTTCCAGTTGGTGTCCACTGATGTTGACTTGCATACAGCTTCTCCTTCGTTGCCAGTGCATAAAGCGGCAGGCCGAAAAGCCTGCCACTGGAACGCTGTAACGTGGCTTACATCAACCGCTTGCGTTCGCTCGAAGGCGCGATCCCGAGGGATTCGCGGTACTTGGCGACGGTGCGGCGAGCCACCTGAATGCCTTGTGCCTCCAGTAAACCAGCGATCTTGCTGTCACTCAACGGCTTTTTCTGATTTTCCGCGGCAACCAGTTTCTTGATGATCGCGCGGATCGCCGTGGACGAGCATTCACCGCCTTCTGAGGTGCTCACATGGCTGGAGAAAAAGTATTTCAGTTCATATATGCCCCGTGGGGTATGCATGAATTTCTGCGTGGTCACCCGCGAAATCGTCGACTCGTGCATGCCAACCGCCTCTGCAATGTCGTGCAGGACCAGCGGCTTCATGGCTTCGTCGCCGTACTCCAGAAAGCCGCGCTGATGCTCGACGATCTGGGTGGCTACTTTCATCAGGGTTTCGTTGCGGCTCTGCAGGCTCTTGATGAACCAGCGAGCTTCCTGCAACTGATTGCGCATGAAGGTATTGTCGGCGCTGGTGTCGGCACGGCGCACGAAACCGGCGTATTGGGCGTTGACCCGCAGGCGCGGTACCGATTCCTGGTTCAGCTCGACCAGCCAGCGCTCGTTGTCCTTGCGCACGATGACGTCAGGCACCACGTACTCGGCTTCGGTGGATTCGATCTGCGAGCCTGGGCGCGGATTGAGGCTCTGCACCAGTTCGATGACCTGGCGCAGTTCATCTTCCTTGAGCTTCATGCGCCGCATCAGCTGGCTGTAGTCGCGGCTGCCGAGCAGGTCAATGTAATCGGTGACCAGACGTTTGGCCTCGGCCAGCCAAGGGGTCTTGGCCGACAGCTGGCGCAATTGCAGCAGCAGGCATTCGCCCAGGTTGCGTGCGCCGATGCCTGCCGGCTCGAATTGCTGGATGCGGTGCAGGACGGCTTCGATCTCGTCCAGCTCGATGTCGAGCTCGGGATCGAAGGCTTCGAGAATTTCTTCGAGGGTTTCGTCCAGGTAGCCCTGATTGTTGATGCAATCGATCAGGGTGACGGCGATCAGGCGATCGGTGTCGGACATCGGTGCGAGGTTCAACTGCCACAGCAGGTGGCTTTGCAGGCTCTCGCCGGCGGAGGTGCGGGTGGTGAAGTCCCACTCGTCATCGTCGCTGCTCGGCAGGCTGCTGGCGCTGGTCTGGTAGACGTCTTCCCAGGCGGTGTCAACGGGCAGTTCGTTGGGGATTCGCTCGTTCCATTCGCCGTCTTCGAGGTTGTCGACTGTCGGCGCGGTCTCCTGATAAGAAGGTTCCTGGATCTCGGTGTTGGGCTTCTGTTCGGCGTTGTCGGCCATGGGATCGGAGTTGTCGAAGTCGTCGCCGTCTTCCTGGCGTTCGAGCATCGGATTGGATTCCAGAGCCTCCTGGATTTCCTGTTGCAGATCCAGGGTAGACAATTGGAGCAGGCGGATGGCCTGTTGCAGCTGCGGTGTCATCGTCAGCTGCTGGCCCATTCTCAAGACTAGCGATGGTTTCATGGCAGGGGCTTAACACCTTATTCGCCGGCGCTATGCGCCATCCACTACAGGGCGCCGGAGCGCCAAACTTAAGCAAATTATATGCCTGAAACTGTCGTGTTTGCCTAGAGCGCTGTAACAATAAAAGCGTATAAAAAAGCGCTTCAACGTTACAGCACCCGGACGGCTGGTCGAATACCGTCGAGCTTACAGGCGGAACTCGTGGCCCAGGTAGACTTCCTTCACCAGATCGTTGGCGAGGATGGTCGCGGAGTCGCCTTCGGCGATCAACTGGCCATCGTTGACGATGTAGGCGGTTTCGCAGATATCCAGCGTCTCACGGACGTTGTGGTCGGTGATCAGTACACCGATGCCCTTGGCCTTGAGGTGGTGGATGATCTGCTTGATGTCGCCGACAGAGATCGGGTCGACACCGGCGAACGGTTCGTCGAGCAGGATGAATTTCGGTGCCGTGGCCAGTGCACGGGCGATTTCCACCCGGCGGCGCTCACCACCGGACAGGCTCATGCCGAGGTTGTCGCGGATGTGGCTGATGTGGAATTCCTGCAGCAGGCTTTCCAACTCCTTGCGACGACCGGCCTTGTCGAGCTCCTGACGGGTCTCAAGGATGGCCATGATGTTGTCGGCTACCGACAGTTTGCGGAAGATCGACGCTTCTTGCGGCAGATAGCCGATACCGGCCTTGGCGCGACCGTGCATCGGCTGGTGGCTGACGTCCAGATCGTCGATCAGTACGCGACCCTGATCGGCCTGGACCAGACCGACGATCATGTAGAAGCAGGTGGTCTTGCCGGCGCCATTCGGGCCGAGCAGGCCGACGATCTGACCGCTGTCGATCGACAGGCTGACGTCGCGCACGACCTGGCGGCTTTTATAGGCCTTGGCCAGGTGCTGAGCTTTCAGAGTTGCCATTACTGGGTTTTCTCGTCGGTTTTCTTCTTCGGCTGGATCACCATGTCAATGCGCGGACGCGCTTCGGTGACCTTGTTGCCGGTGGCACGACCAGCGCTGGCCAGCTTTTTCACCGTGTCATAGACGATTTTCTCGCCCTGAGTGGTGTTGTTGTCCTTGTCGACGACTTTCGCCTTGTCGATCAGCACAACGCGGTTTTGCGCGGCGTGGTACTGAATGGTCACGCCCCAGCCCTGTACAGGCTTGGTGTCGCCCGCCGTCTGCAACTGCTCGAAGTAGGCAAGGTTGCCCACCGAGGTCACGACGTCGATATCGCCGGTCTGGGTGCGGGTGATGGTCACGGTATTGCCTTTGACGATCATCGAACCCTGAGTGATGATCACGTCACCTTTATAGGTAGCAACGCCGTTCTTGTCGTCCAGCTGGGCATCGTCGGCCTGAATACGGATTGGCTGCTCTTGATCGTTCGGCAGAGCCCAGGCGCTCACGCTTCCCAGTGCTGCGCCCAGACTGAGCAAAATAGGGAGGGTTTTAACGAGCCTCATACTGTCCTCTTACGTTCGATAGCAGGTGTATCCTGCTTTCCTTCAAATACGCTTTCATTCCTACGCCAGTCGATACACCGCCAGCGCCGTCGATTCTAACGGGTTGCTGGGTCTGCGCATATTGCTGCTGCGGGAACACCGTCATGCGAGTGGAGGTGATCAGGGTGTCGCGGTTCTTTTCGTCGGTGCGCTTGACGCGTACCGAGTCGATCAGCTCGACCTCGGTGCCACCGGAGTTCACTTCACCGCGTTCACTGGTCACGTGCCATGGGAAATCGGTGCCACGGAACATGTTCAGATCAGGCTTGGTGACCAGTGTAATGTCGGTCGCCTTGACGTGCTCAGCCTTGTCGGACGTCATTTCGTACTGCACTTTGCCGTCTTCGAGGTACTGGATCGTGTGGGTATTGGTCGCATACCAGTCGATCGGGCTTTCCTCTGCCGAAACCGGCGGTTTGTCGAGGAAGCGTTCCGGGCTGATGTTCCAGTAGCCGACCGCACCGAATATCGCTGCGATGCAACCGAACAGCAGGATGTTGCGAAACTTTTTGCTAAACATGGTTGGACTCACAGGTACGCGTTGTTGGCGGCGTCGAGGCTGCCTTGTGCGCGCAGGATCAGTTCGCAGAATTCGCGGGCGGCACCTTCGCCGCCACGGGCCTGGGTGACGCCATGGGCGTGCTCGCGCACAAAGGGGGCGGCGTTGGCCACGGCCATGCCCAGCCCTACACGGCGGATCACCGGCAGGTCCGGCAGGTCGTCACCGAGGTAAGCCACTTGCTCATAGCTTAGGCCCAGTTGCTCAAGAAGACCGTCGAGCACGACCAGTTTGTCTTCGCGGCCCTGAAACAGGTGCGGGATCCCCAGGTTTTTTGCCCGGCGTTCGACCACCGGGGTCTTGCGACCACTGATGATGGCGGTCTGTACACCAGCATTCATCAGCATCTTGATGCCCTGGCCATCGAGTGTATTGAAAGTCTTGAACTCGCTGCCGTCTTCAAGGAAGTACAGGCGACCGTCGGTGAGGACACCGTCGACGTCGAAAACCGCCAGTTTGATGGCTTTGCCGCGTTGCAGCAGATCGGTGCTCATTTACATCACTCCTGCGCGCAGCAGATCGGAGAGGTTGAAGGCGCCGATCGGGCGATCCTCTTCATCTACGACAACCAGCGCGTTGATTCGGTGGTCTTCCATGATTTTCAGGGCTTCGGCCGCGAGCATCTCGGCGCGGGCGGTCTTGCCGTGCACGGTCATTACCTGGTCGATGGTGGCGCTATGGATATCAATGCTGCGATCCAGGGTGCGGCGCAGGTCGCCGTCAGTGAAGATCCCGGCCAGTTTGCCGTCCGTTTCAAGAATGACGGTCATGCCCAGACCCTTGCGGGTCATTTCCATCAGCGCGTCCTTGAGCAGGGTGCCGCGCTGTACCTGCGGCAGTTCCTGACCGGCGTGCATGACATTTTCCACTTTCAGCAGCAGGCGTCGGCCCAGTGCGCCGCCCGGGTGGGAAAAGGCGAAATCTTCGGCAGTGAAGCCGCGCGCTTCCAGCAGCGCCACGGCCAGGGCGTCGCCCATGACCAGCGCAGCGGTGGTCGAGGAGGTCGGTGCGAGGTTCAGCGGGCAGGCTTCGTGTTCGACGTGAACGTTGAGATTGACCTCGGCAGCCTTGGCAAGCGGCGATTGCGGGTTGCCGGTGACGCTGATCAGCTGGATGCCCAGGCGCTTGATCAGTGGCAGCAGGGTGACGATTTCGTTAGTGGAGCCGGAGTTCGACAGGGCCAGAATCACGTCATCGCGAGTGATCATGCCCATGTCGCCGTGGCTGGCCTCGGCCGGGTGCACGAAAAACGCCGGGGTGCCGGTGCTGGCCAGGGTCGCGGCAATCTTGTTGCCGATGTGCCCGGACTTGCCCATACCGACCACGACAACACGGCCCTTGCTGGCCAGAATCATCTCGCAAGCGCGTACGAAATCGGCGTCGATATGGGGCAACAAGCCTTGTACGGCTTCCACTTCGAGGCGGATGGTGCGTTGTGCCGATTGAATCAGGTCGCTGGTTTGGCTCATGTCAGAAATCGTATAGCCCGATGAAAAGGCGGCGATTATAGCGGTTATGTTGAAAAGCCTCACGCAAGTTCGTCGTGCTTTGTCATTCCTCGTTACCAAAACTCTGTAAATAAGGCCTGAAGCCCTTCAACTCGCCGAATGCGGGCCGGTGCAGGCCTTGGGCGCTTGCCCTTTGCAGTGATATAGTTCGCCGCCAGTTCGGCCTGCCCGGGATGTAGGGGCTTTCTTCCAGGAAGCCAGGCGTCCGAGTGAGAGGCTGCATCGCAAGGAGTTTAGATGAGTGCCGATAACGCCTACGCGGTCGAGCTGAAGGGAGTCTCCTTCAAGCGCGGTGCGCGGAGCATTTTCAATAACGTCGATATCCGCATCCCGCGCGGCAAGGTCACCGGCATCATGGGGCCTTCCGGGTGTGGCAAGACCACGCTGCTGCGCCTGATGGGCGCGCAGTTGCGGCCATCCAAAGGCGAGGTCTGGGTCAACGGCCAGAACCTGCCGAAGCTGTCGCGCAGCGATCTGTTCGATGCGCGCAAGCACATGGGTGTGCTGTTTCAGAGCGGTGCGCTGTTCACCGATCTCGATGTGTTCGAGAACGTCGCCTTCCCGCTTCGTGTTCATACCGACCTGCCGGACGAGATGATCCGCGACATCGTGCTGCTCAAATTGCAGGCGGTGGGACTGCGCGGGGCGATCGAACTGATGCCCGACGAGCTGTCCGGCGGCATGAAGCGCCGTGTCGCACTGGCCCGTGCCATTGCCCTCGATCCGCAGATTCTCATGTACGACGAACCGTTCGTCGGCCAGGATCCGATCGCCATGGGCGTTCTGGTTCGCCTGATCCGTCTGCTCAACGATGCCCTGGGGATCACCAGCATCGTGGTGTCCCACGATCTCGCCGAAACCGCGAGCATCGCCGACTACATCTATGTGGTCGGTGATGGGCAGGTATTGGGGCAGGGCACGCCGGACGAACTGATGAACTCGGACGATCCGCGTATCCGCCAGTTCATGACCGGTGAACCCGACGGCCCGGTGCCGTATCACTTTCCAGCGCCGGATTACCGCGCAGATCTTCTGGGGAAGCGCCGCTGATGCGCAGAATTACATTAATGGAGCGTGTACGTCGCTTCGGCCTCGCCGGAATCGACAGCGTCGCAGTGTTCGGGCGTTCGACCCTGTTCCTGTTTCATGCCTTGCTGGGTCGTGGTGGCATCGGTGGCGGTTTTGGCCTGCTGGTCAAGCAGCTGCACTCCGTCGGTGTGATGTCGCTGGTGATCATCGTGGTGTCCGGGATTTTCATCGGCATGGTGCTGGCGCTGCAGGGCTTCAACATCCTGTCGAGCTACGGCTCGGAGCAGGCTGTCGGGCAGATGGTGGCGCTGACCCTGCTGCGTGAACTGGGGCCGGTGGTGACCGCGCTGTTGTTCGCCGGTCGTGCCGGTTCGGCGCTGACGGCGGAAATCGGCAACATGAAATCCACCGAGCAGTTGTCCAGCCTGGAAATGATCGGGGTCGACCCGCTCAAGTACATCATCGCTCCGCGTCTGTGGGCCGGCTTCATTTCCCTGCCGGTGCTGGCGATGATCTTCAGCGTGGTCGGCATCTGGGGCGGTTCGTGGGTCGCCGTCGACTGGCTGGGCGTCTACGAAGGTTCCTACTGGTCGAACATGCAGAACAGCGTGAGCTTCGGTGACGATGTGCTCAACGGCATCATCAAAAGTGCAGTATTCGCTTTTGTCGTCACCTGGATCGCCGTATTTCAAGGCTATGACTGCGAACCCACTTCCGAGGGGATCAGTCGTGCCACCACCAAGACCGTGGTTTACGCCTCGCTGGCAGTACTCGGCCTGGACTTTATTCTGACCGCTTTGATGTTTGGAGATTTCTGATGCAAAACCGCACCCTGGAAATCGGTGTCGGCCTGTTCCTGCTGGCAGGGATCCTGGCCTTGTTGCTGCTGGCCCTGCGGGTCAGTGGCCTGTCTCCGACTTCGACCACCGATACCTACAAGCTTTACGCGTATTTCGACAATATCGCCGGTCTGACGGTCAGAGCCAAAGTGACCATGGCGGGTGTGACCATCGGCAAGGTCACCGCGATCGATCTGGACCGCGACAGCTTCACCGGTCGGGTGACCCTGCAAGTGGATAAAAGCGTCGACAATCTGCCGACCGACTCCACAGCATCTATCCTGACTGCGGGTCTGCTGGGCGAGAAGTACATCGGTATCAGCGTGGGCGGGGAAGACACTCCGCTCAAGGATGGTGGAACCATCCACGACACACAGTCGTCTCTGGTACTGGAAGACCTGATCGGTAAATTCCTGCTCAATACCGTTAGCAAAGACGCCAAATGAGGAGCTTTTGAATGATCTCTACCTTGCGACGTGGCCTGTTGGTGTTGCTTGCGGCACTGCCGCTGGTGGCTAACGCCGTGGCGGCACAATCGGCGCACGATCTGGTTCAGGACACCACGAACCGGATGCTCGCCGATCTGTCGGCCAATAAAGAGAAGTACAAGCGGGATCCGCAGGACTTCTACACCGCGTTGAACACCATCGTCGGGCCGGTCGTGGATGCCGAGGGCATTTCCAAGAGCATCATGACGGTCAAGTATTCGCGCAAGGCAACCCCGGCGCAGATGAAGACCTTCGAGGAAAACTTCAAGCGCGGCCTGTTCCAGTTCTACGGCAACGCCTTGCTCGAGTACAACAACCAGGGCATCACCGTCGATGCACCCAAGGATGAGTCGGGCGACCGCACCAGCGTCGGCATGACCGTCAAGGGCAACAACGGCGCGATTTATCCGGTGTCGTACACCCTCGAGAAGATCAACGGCGAGTGGAAACTGCGTAACGTGATCATCAACGGCATCAACATCGGCAAACTGTTCCGTGACCAGTTCGCCGACGCGATGCAGCGCAATGGCAACGACCTGGACAAGACCATCAACGGCTGGGCCGGTGAAGTCGCCAAAGCCAAGCAGTCGGCCGAGCAGAACGAGAAGCCAGCCCAATGACCGAGTCGGCCATTCGTCTGGACGAAGCCAGTGAGCTGCAGCTCAGCGGCGTGCTGGATTATCGCACCGCCCCTGACCTGCGCGAGCAGGGCAGGGCGCTGATCAAGTCGTGCAATGCCCCGGCATTGGTGATCGATTGCTCGGCGGTGGAGAAGTCCAGCAGCGTCGGTCTGTCGCTGCTGCTGTGCTTCATTCGCGATGCCAAGGCCGCCGGCAAGGCGGTCAGCATCCGCGGGATGCCCGAAGACATGCGTGAAATTGCTCAGGTCAGCGAACTGACCGAGCTGTTGGCGCAACCCTGAACCCGCATCTATAGAGAAGCCCCCCGTCAGAGTCCTGCGCAGCGGGGTTCGCAGGCGCGGGGCTTTTTTGTATGATGTCCGACCCGTGCGCACAGGGCGCCGATTGAGGTTGAGCATGCAGGCCGTAGAAGTGAAGAGCTTCCTTGAAGGAAAGCTGCCAGGAACGCTGGTGGAAGTTGAAGGCGAAGGCTGCAACTTCCAGCTGAACGTGATTAGTGATGAACTGGCGGCGTTGAGCCCGGTCAAGCGTCAGCAAAGCATCTATGCCCATTTGAACCCTTGGATCGCCGATGGCAGCATCCACGCGGTCACTATGAAATTTTTCAGCAGCGCGGCCTGGGCCGAGCGCACCTGAGCCCTAGGGCGTCGAGATTCTTATGGATAAATTGATTATTACCGGTGGCGCTCGTCTTGATGGCGAGATCCGCATCTCCGGGGCGAAGAACTCCGCCCTGCCAATCCTGGCCGCCACCCTGCTGTGCGATGGCCCGGTTACCGTTGGCAACCTGCCGCACCTGCACGACATCACCACCATGATCGAGCTGTTCGGTCGCATGGGCATCGAGCCTGTGATCGACGAAAAGCTCAGCGTCGAAATCGACCCGCGCACCATCAAGACCCTGATCGCTCCGTACGAACTGGTGAAAACCATGCGTGCCTCGATCCTGGTGCTGGGCCCGATGGTCGCACGTTTCGGTGAAGCCGAAGTCGCACTGCCTGGTGGCTGCGCCATCGGCTCACGTCCGGTCGACCTGCACATCCGTGGTCTGGAAGCCATGGGCGCGGTCATCGACGTCGAAGGCGGCTACATCAAGGCCAAGGCCCCTGAAGGCGGCCTGCGCGGCGCGCACTTCTTCTTCGATACCGTCAGCGTGACCGGTACCGAAAACATCATGATGGCTGCTGCTCTGGCCAAGGGCCGCAGCGTACTGCAGAACGCCGCTCGCGAACCTGAAGTGGTCGACCTGGCGAACTTCCTGAACGCCATGGGCGCCAAGGTATCCGGTGCCGGCACCGACACCATCACCATCGACGGCGTCGAGCGTCTGGGTTCGACTTTCTACAAAGTCATGCCTGACCGTATCGAGACCGGCACCTATCTGGTAGCCGCTGCAGTCACCGGTGGTCGCGTGAAGGTCAAGGACACCGATCCAACCATTCTCGAAGCGGTTCTGGAAAAGCTGCGTGAAGCCGGCGCCGAAATCACCAGCGGCGAAGACTGGATCGAGCTGAACATGCACGGCAAGCGTCCGAAAGCGGTCAACGTGCGCACCGCGCCGTACCCGGCGTTCCCGACCGACATGCAGGCGCAGTTCATCTCGCTCAACGCCATTGCCGAAGGCACCGGTGCGGTCATCGAGACGATCTTCGAAAACCGTTTCATGCACGTCTACGAACTGCATCGCATGGGCGCCAAGATCCAGGTCGAAGGCAACACGGCCATCGTCACCGGCACTGAAATTCTCAAGGGCGCGCCGGTCATGGCTACCGACCTGCGTGCTTCGGCCAGCCTGGTGATTTCGGCCCTGATGGCTGAAGGCGATACCCTGATCGACCGCATCTACCACATCGACCGTGGTTACGAGTGCATCGAGGAAAAACTGCAGATGCTGGGCGCCAAGATCCGTCGCGTTCCGGGCTAGTCGCTGCATCTGGACACAGGGAAGTGTCCGTTGAATTCGTTTTGATCGGGGGTGGTAACGCCCTCGATGTATGTCCGGCGCCGATTGCGACCGGACATGAGTACCTTGATAAGGACTGACGTTTCCCATGTTGACCATCGCACTGTCCAAGGGCCGCATCCTTGACGACACCCTGCCGCTTCTCGCCGAAGCGGGCATCGTGCCGACCGAGAATCCGGACAAGAGCCGCAAGCTGATCATCCCCACGACCCAGGAAGACGTTCGCCTGTTGATCGTGCGTGCCACCGACGTGCCGACCTATGTCGAGCATGGCGCGGCCGACCTCGGCGTTGCCGGTAAAGACGTGCTGATGGAATACAGCGGCCAAGGCCTGTACGAGCCGCTGGATCTGCAAATTGCCCAGTGCAAGCTGATGACCGCCGGCAAGGTCGGCGCGGTCGAGCCCAAGGGCCGCCTGCGCGTCGCCACCAAATTCGTCAACGTCGCCAAGCGTTACTACGCCGAGCAGGGTCGTCAGGTCGACATCATCAAGCTGTACGGCTCGATGGAACTGGCACCGCTGATCGGTCTGGCCGACAAGATCATCGACGTGGTCGACACCGGCAACACCCTGCGTGCCAATGGCCTGGAACCTCAGGAACTGATCGCCACGATCAGCTCGCGTCTGGTGGTCAATAAAGCTTCGATGAAAATGCAACACGCCCGAATCCAGGCGTTGATCGACACCCTGCGCAAGGCAGTGGAGTCTCGACACCGCGGCTGATGTACCTGCGCGACGTTAAGTCGCGCCCGTCTATCCGCCTCATAGCCAGAATCTCAGGTGCCCAAGCGGAAACGACTGCTAAGTTAGGGCGCCTGAGTTTTTGCCATTCCTATGAGGCTCTCGCTATGACCGCACCGACTGCAATTCGCCGACTCAACGCTGCTGACCCGGATTTCGCGCATCATCTGGATCATCTGCTGAGCTGGGAAAGTGTGTCTGACGACTCGGTCAATCAGCGGGTGCTGGACATCATCAAGGCTGTACGCGAGCGCGGTGACGCGGCACTGGTCGAGTTCACCCAGAAATTCGACGGCCTCGAAGTCGCTTCGATGGCGGACCTGATCCTGCCGCGCGAGCGTCTGGAACTGGCCCTGACCCGCATCACTGTCCCGCAACGCGAAGCGCTGGAAAAAGCCGCCGCCCGCGTGCGCAGCTATCACGAAAAACAGAAGCAGGACTCCTGGAGCTACACCGAAGCCGACGGCACGGTGCTGGGCCAGAAAGTCACGCCACTGGATCGCGCCGGTCTGTACGTGCCGGGCGGCAAGGCGTCGTACCCGTCGTCGGTGTTGATGAACGCGATTCCGGCCAAGGTCGCCGGCGTGACCGAAGTGGTCATGGTGGTGCCGACCCCGCGCGGTGAGGTCAACGAGCTGGTGCTGGCGGCGGCGTGCATCGCCGGCGTCGACCGGGTGTTCACCATCGGTGGCGCGCAAGCCGTTGCCGCATTGGCCTATGGCACCGAAAGCGTGCCGCAGGTGGACAAGGTCGTCGGCCCGGGCAATATCTACGTCGCCACGGCCAAGCGTCACGTATTCGGTCAGGTCGGCATCGACATGATCGCCGGCCCGTCGGAAATCCTCGTGGTGTGCGACGGCCAGACAGATCCGGACTGGATCGCCATGGACCTGTTCTCCCAGGCCGAGCACGACGAAGACGCCCAGGCGATTCTGGTCAGCCCGGACGCAGAGTTCCTCGACAAGGTCGCTGCCAGCATCGACAAACTGCTGCCGACCATGGATCGCGCGACCATCATCGAAACCTCGATCAACGGCCGTGGTGCCCTGATTCACGTGCGCGACATGGCCCAGGCCATCGAAGTCGCCAACCGCATCGCGCCGGAACACCTTGAACTGTCTGTCGCCGACCCGCAGGCCTGGCTGCCGCAGATCCGCCACGCCGGTGCGATCTTCATGGGCCGCCACACCTCCGAAGCGCTGGGCGACTACTGCGCAGGTCCGAACCACGTGCTGCCGACCTCCGGCACCGCGCGTTTCTCCTCGCCGCTGGGCGTGTATGACTTCCAGAAGCGTTCGTCGATCATCTTCTGCTCCGAGGCCGGTGCTTCGGAACTCGGCAAGACCGCATCGATCCTGGCCCGTGGCGAATCGCTGAGCGCCCACGCGCGCAGCGCCGAATACCGCATCAAAGACGAAGTGAAGGGGAACTGAACATGAGTAAATTCTGGAGCCCGTTCGTCAAGGATCTGGTGCCGTATGTGCCGGGCGAGCAGCCGAAGCTGACCCGTCTGGTCAAACTCAACACCAACGAAAACCCGTACGGCCCGTCGCCAAAAGCCCTGGCGGCGATGCAGACTGAACTCAACGACAACCTGCGTCTGTACCCGGACCCGAACAGCGATCTGCTGAAAAACGCCGTCGCCAAGTACTACGGCGTACAAAGCAATCAAGTGTTCCTCGGCAACGGTTCGGACGAAGTGCTGGCGCACATCTTCCACGGTCTGCTGCAACACGATCAGCCGATCCTGTTCCCGGACATCAGCTACAGCTTCTATCCGGTCTATTGCGGCCTTTACGGCGTCAAGTTCGACGCGGTGCCGCTGGATGCGCAGTTCCAGATCAACCCGGCGAACTACGCCAAGCCGAACGGCGGGATCATCTTCCCCAACCCGAACGCGCCTACCGGTTGCCTGCTGGCGCTGGAAGCGGTCGAGCAGATCCTCAAGGCCAGCCCGGATTCGGTGGTGGTGGTCGACGAGGCCTACATCGACTTCGGCGGCGAAACCGCGATCAGCCTGGTCGATCGCTATCCGAACCTGCTGGTGACCCAGACCCTGTCCAAGTCCCGTTCGCTCGCGGGCCTGCGGGTCGGTCTGGCGGTCGGCCATCCGGACCTGATCGAGGCGCTGGAGCGGATCAAGAACAGCTTCAACTCCTACCCGATCGATCGCATGGCGAATGTCGGCGCGGCGGCGGCGTTCGAAGACCGCGATTACTTCGACAAGACCTGCGCATTGGTCATCGAGAGTCGCGAGTGGGTGGTTGCGCAGTTGCAGGCCAAGGGCTTTGAAGTGCTGCCGTCAGCGGCGAACTTCATCTTCGCCCGGCATCCGCAACACGATGCGGCGGGGCTGGCGGCCAAACTGCGTGAGCAGGGCGTGATCGTGCGCCACTTCAAGCAGGAGCGGATTGCCCAGTTCCTGCGGATCTCGATCGGCACGCCGGAGCAGAATCAGGCGTTGATCGACGGTCTTGGCGAACTCTGATCAGCCGCCGTAAAAAAGGGAGCGAATTCGCTCCCTTTTTTTGTGCTTCAGTTTTCTTCCTTTTCCTTGACCGGAGCAGGCGGCGGACGCAGACCGATCTCGGCGGTCAGCTTCAACTCCTTGCCATTGCGCATCACCTGAATCGTGACCTTGTCGGTCGGCTTGATCCGCGCCACCTGGTTCATCGATTTGCGGCCATCACCGGCCGGTTCGCCGTCAATGCTCAGGATCACGTCACCCAGTTGCAGACCGGCCTTCTGGGCCGGACCGTCGCGGAAAATCCCCGCCACCACGATTCCCGGACGTCCGGACAGGCCAAACGATTCGGCCAGTTCCTGAGTCAGCGGTTGCACTTCAATGCCCAGCCAGCCGCGAATGACCTGACCGTGCTCGATGATCGACTTCATCACTTCCATCGCCAGTTTCACCGGGATCGCGAAGCCGATGCCTTGCGAGCCGCCGGACTTGGAGAAGATCGCGGTGTTGATGCCGGTGAGGTTGCCGTTGGCGTCGACCAGCGCACCGCCGGAGTTGCCCGGGTTGATCGCCGCGTCGGTCTGGATGAAGTCTTCGTAGTTGTTCAGGCCCAACTGGTTGCGGCCGGTGGCGCTGATGATGCCCATGGTCACGGTCTGGCCGACGCCGAACGGGTTGCCGATGGCCAGTGCGACGTCGCCGATGCGGATGTTGTCGGAACGGCCGACGGTGATCGATGGCAGGGTTTTCAGGTCGATCTTCAGGACCGCGAGGTCGGTTTCCGGGTCGCTGCCGATCACTCGGGCCAGGGTTTCGCGACCGTCCTTGAGCGCCACGACGATCTGGTCGGCGCCGCTGGTGACGTGGTTGTTGGTCAGGATGTAGCCTTCCGGGCTCATGATCACGCCGGAGCCGAGGCTCGATTCCATGCGCTTCTGCTTCGGCGAATTGTCACCGAAGAAACGGCGGAACTGCGGGTCTTCGAACAGCGGATGGCTTGGCTTGTTGATGACTTTGGTGGTGTAGAGGTTCACCACCGACGGCGCGGCGATGGTCACCGCGTCGGCATAGGACACCGGCCCCTGCTGCACGCTGGTGGTCTGCGGGGCCTGTTGCAGGTTGACGTCGAGGCTCGGAAGCCCGACCCACTGCGGGTAACGCTGAATAATCAACAGAGCGATAAGCACGCCGGCCAACAGCGGCCAGCCGAAAAAACGCAGCGCCTTGAGCATTAAGCACGTCCTGGAAAAGTTGCAGGCGGGGTCAGACCGCCCATAATGTCGCGCATTATACGAGGCCGCGCGTGCCTCTGAACGGGATATTTAGGAGTCTTTCATGGCCGTCGCCCTGAGCACCCTGGTCGAAGAAGCCGACCGTTACCTCGGCAGTGCGAAAATTGCCGATTATTGCCCCAACGGCCTGCAGGTCGAGGGCCGTCCGCAGGTGATGCGCATCGTCAGCGGCGTCACTGCCAGTCAGGCGCTGCTCGATGCCGCCGTCGAGGCCGAAGCCGATCTGGTGCTGGTGCATCACGGTTATTTCTGGAAGGGCGAGAACCCGTGCATCACCGGCATGAAGCAGCGCCGACTGAAGACGCTGCTCAAGCACGACATCAGTCTGCTCGGTTATCACCTGCCGCTGGATCTGCACCCGGACGTCGGCAACAACGTGCAATTGGCCCGTCAGCTGGACATCACCGTCGAGGGGCCACTGGATCCGGACAACCTGAAGATCGTCGGTCTGGTCGGTTCGCTGAGCGAGCCGATGACCCCGCGTGACTTCGCCCGCAAAGTGCAGGAAGTCATGGGCCGCGAGCCGCTGCTGGTCGAAGGCAGCGCGATGATCCGTCGGGTCGGCTGGTGCACTGGCGGCGGCCAGGGTTACATCGACAACGCCATCGCCGCCGGCGTCGATCTGTTCATCAGCGGTGAAGCCTCCGAGCAGACATTCCACAGCGCCCGGGAAAACGACATCAGCTTCATCGCCGCCGGCCACCACGCCACCGAACGCTACGGCGTGCAGGCGCTGGGCGACTATCTGGCGAAGCGTTTCGCCCTCGAGCACATCTTCATCGACTGCCCGAATCCGATCTGACTTTTGCCTGAAAGCACCCGAACGGGCGGGCATATTCATATACCCTTTCGATCTAGTTGGCGTCCTGATTAGAAGAGGTCGCTGTGCTAGGATTCCTCGCTCGAACACGGCCCGCTGGCCGTTCATAAGAAAGCTTTCGTGAGTAGCCATGGTCGACAAACTGACGCATCTGAAACAGCTGGAGGCGGAAAGCATCCACATCATCCGCGAGGTGGCCGCCGAGTTCGACAACCCGGTGATGCTGTACTCCATCGGTAAAGACTCCGCCGTGATGCTGCATCTGGCACGCAAGGCGTTCTTCCCGGGCAAACTGCCGTTTCCGGTGATGCACGTCGACACCCGCTGGAAATTCCAGGAAATGTACAAGTTCCGCGACAAGATGGTCGAAGAGCTTGGCCTGGACCTCATCACTCACATCAACCCCGATGGCGTGGCGCAGAACATCAACCCGTTCACCCACGGCAGCGCCAAGCACACCGACATCATGAAAACCGAGGGCCTGAAGCAGGCACTCGACAAGCATGGTTTCGACGCCGCTTTCGGCGGTGCCCGTCGCGATGAAGAGAAGTCCCGCGCCAAGGAGCGCGTCTACTCGTTCCGTGACAGCAAACACCGCTGGGACCCGAAGAACCAGCGTCCCGAGCTGTGGAACGTCTACAACGGCAAGGTCAACAAGGGCGAATCCATTCGTGTGTTCCCGCTGTCGAACTGGACCGAACTGGACATCTGGCAGTACATCTACCTCGAAGGCATCCCGATCGTACCGCTGTACTTTGCGGCCGAACGCGAAGTGATCGAGAAGAACGGCACGCTGATCATGATCGACGACGAGCGCATCCTCGAGCACCTGTCCGACGAGGACAAGGCGCGCATCGTCAAAAAGAAAGTGCGTTTCCGTACCCTTGGCTGCTACCCGTTGACGGGCGCGGTGGAGTCCGAGGCCGAAAGCCTGACGGACATCATTCAGGAAATGCTCCTGACGCGAACTTCCGAGCGCCAGGGCCGGGTCATCGACCACGATGGCGCAGGCTCGATGGAAGACAAGAAACGTCAGGGGTACTTTTAAGCTTCGAGTTACAAGCCGCAAGCTGCAAGTTAAAGGCGGTATGCGTAACTTTGCAGTTTGGTGCTTGCAGACGGTTGCTGTGAGCCGGAATCGGATGGCTCGTAATGGATTTCGAGAAGCTGGTTGTTTGGCAGCGAAGCAAGTGTCTGGCAGTGGGGATCTACAGAGAGTTCGCACGATGTGGGGATTTTGGATTCAAGGACCAAATCACCCGCTCAGCACTTTCAGTGCCTTCCAATATCGCCGAAGGCATGGAGCGTCGTAGTACCAGAGAAAAAATTCATTTTCTTTGGGTTGCGAAAGGCTCTTGTGGGGAGTTGCGAACCCAGGTCCTTATTGCTCGAGACATTGCATACATCGCAGATCCGCTGGCTGAAAACTGGATTATGGAAACTCGCGAGCTTTCTCGAATGCTGGGCGGGTTGATTAACAAAATTTCTGACTAGCTGTACGCCGACAAGCTTGCCGCTTGAAGCTTACAGCTCGGAGCTTGAATGCAATGAGCCACGCATCTGATTTGATCAGCGAGGACATCCTCGCCTACCTGGGCCAGCACGAACGTAAAGAGCTGCTGCGCTTTTTGACCTGCGGTAACGTCGATGACGGCAAGAGCACCCTGATCGGGCGCCTGCTGCACGACTCGAAGATGATCTACGAAGATCACCTCGAAGCCATCACCCGCGATTCGAAGAAAGTCGGCACCACCGGTGACGACATCGACCTGGCATTGCTGGTCGACGGCCTGCAGGCCGAGCGTGAGCAGGGCATCACCATCGATGTCGCCTACCGCTATTTCTCCACCGCCAAGCGCAAATTCATCATCGCCGACACCCCCGGCCATGAGCAGTACACCCGCAACATGGCCACCGGTGCGTCCACCTGTGACCTGGCGATCATCCTGGTCGACGCCCGTTACGGCGTGCAGACCCAGACCCGTCGCCACAGCTTCATTGCCTCGTTGCTGGGCATCAAGCACATCGTCGTCGCCATCAACAAGATGGACCTCAAGGGCTTCGATCAGGGCGTGTTCGAGTCGATCAAGGCCGACTACCTGAAGTTCGCCGAAGGCTTGAAGATGAAGCCGACGAGCATGCACTTCGTGCCGATGTCCGCTCTCAAGGGCGACAACGTGGTGAACAAGTCCGAGCGTTCGCCGTGGTACACCGGCCAGTCGCTGATGGAAATCCTCGAGACCGTAGAAGTGGCGGGCGACCGCAACTTCACCGATCTGCGTTTCCCGGTGCAGTACGTCAACCGTCCGAACCTGAACTTCCGCGGTTTCGCCGGCACCCTGGCCAGCGGCATCGTCAAGAAGGGCGACGAAGTCGTGGTCCTGCCGTCGGGCAAGAGCAGCCGCGTGAAATCCATCGTCACCTTCGAGGGTGAACTGGAACACGCAGGTCCTGGCCAGGCGGTAACGCTGACCATGGAAGATGAGATCGACATCTCCCGTGGCGACCTGCTGGTCCACGCCGACAATGTTCCGCCAGTGACCGACAGCTTTGAAGCGATGCTGGTGTGGATGGCTGAAGAGCCGATGCTGCCGGGCAAGAAATACGACATCAAGCGTGCTACCAGTTACGTGCCGGGCTCCATCGCCAGCATCGTCAACAAGGTCGACGTCAACACCCTCGAAGAAGGCCCGGCGAGCGCGTTGCAGCTCAACGAAATCGGCAAGGTGAAGATCGCGCTCGACGCGCCGATCGCCCTCGACGGTTACGACAGCAACCGCACCACCGGCGCGTTCATCGTGATCGACCGTTTGACCAACGGCACCGTCGGCGCCGGCATGATCGTCGCTCAGCCGGTGACCCATGGCACGGCTACGCACCACGGCAAACTGGCCCATGTAGCGACCGAAGAGCGCGCTCAGCGTTTCGGTCAGCAACCGGCCACCGTGCTGTTCAGCGGCCTGTCCGGTGCGGGCAAGAGCACCTTGGCGTATGCGGTCGAGCGCAAGCTGTTCGACCTCGGTCGTGCGGTGTTTGTGCTGGATGGTCAGAATCTGCGTCATGACCTCAATAAGGGGCTGCCGCAGGATCGCGCGGGTCGCACCGAGAACTGGCGTCGTGCCGCGCATGTGGCGCGTCAGTTCAACGAGGCGGGTCTGCTGACGCTTGCGGCGTTTGTGGCGCCGAGTGCTGAAGGTCGTGAGCAGGCGAAGGATCTGATTGGCAAGGAGCGTTTGCTGACGGTTTATGTTCAGGCTTCGCCGACTGTGTGCGCCGAGCGTGATCCGCAAGGGTTGTATGCTGCGGGTGGCGATAACATTCCGGGTGAGTCGTTCCCGTATGATGTGCCGCTGGATGCTGATCTGGTGATTGATACCCAGTCGTTGTCGCTGGATGAAAGCGTGAAGCAGGTGTTGGATCTGTTGCGTAAGCGTGGTGCGATTTAAGCGTTAGCTGCGAATGAAAAAGCCCGCCGATGAGTGATCATTGGCGGGCTTTTTTTTGGGTTGTTTGGGGTGAATATCCGTTTTTTCTGGTGCTGCGGCTGGCGGTTCCGCTCTTACAGCGGGTCACTTTTTCAAACGCCAAAAAGTAACCAAAAGGCTGGGCCCCGGCGTTCGGCACCTCGCTGTGGCTCGGTGTTCCTTCGTTCCGGGATTCATCCGGGGGCATCGCCTACGGTTTGCTTCGCTGCACCTCCTCTCGATGCATGCGGCTGCGCCGCACGGTCGCTGCGCTCCCACCCCCGGATGAATCCCTCCACTCAGCCGGCCGAAGGGGCCGGCACGTCAAGAGCGGTACTCGAGCTAACGCTCATTGTGTTGAGTGGTGGGAGGCGAAAAGCCAAAAACTGAAAGCGAACTGTTTTCCTGTGGGAGCCAGCCTGCTGGCGATGGCGGCCTGACAGACGACCAATTTCTGTCAGGTGTTCCCACAGGGGGGATCAGCGTCGGTTGGGATATTCGCGGTGCATCTGCTCGAGCAGCGCATCCTTGTCTTGCCACAATTGGTTGATCCAGCCCTGGAATTGCAGGCGGTATTCGCCGTCCTGGTCGTAGTTTTTGCCGATGTACTGCGGTGGGATTTTCAGTTCTTCGAAGTGCACTACTACGTCTCGGACGTTGCCGCACAGCAGGTCCCAGAAGCCAGGGCGTCCGCCGGGGTAGTGGATGGTGACGTTGACGATCGATTCCAGTTGTTCGCCCATCGCATCCAGTACGAAGGCAATGCCGCCGGCCTTTGGTTTGAGCAAGTATTTGAACGGTGATTGCTGCTGCGCGTGTTTGCCCTCGGTGAAGCGTGTGCCTTCAACGAAGTTGAAGATGCCTACCGGGTTGTCGCGGAATTTCGCGCAGGTCTTGCGAGTGGTTTCCAGGTCTTTGCCTTTCTTTTCCGGGTGTTTTTCCAGGTACGCCTTCGAATAGCGCTTCATGAACGGGAAGCCCAGTGTCCACCACGCCAGGCCGATGACCGGGACCCAGATCAGTTCCTGTTTGAGGAAGAACTTCAGCGGCTGGATGCGTCGGTTGAGCACGTATTGCAGCACCAGGATGTCGACCCAGCTCTGGTGGTTGCTGGTGATCAGGTACGAGTGCTGGTAGTCCAGGCCTTGCAGGCCGCTGAGGTGCCAGCGGGTGCGGCGCACCAGGTTCATCCAGCCTTTGTTGTTGCTGATCCAGGCTTCGTGGGTGTGGCTCATCAGCCAGCGCGAGGCGCGGCGTGCGAGGTCGAACGGCAGCACTTTGATCAGCGCCACGAGAAACAGGAACGAGCACAGCAGGATCGTGTTCAGCGCCAGCAGCAGCGCGGCGATCACGCCGCGCAGGGTGGCAGGGAGGAAAGCCAGCATCGGGTCAGATATCCAGAGGTCGGTTGGCAGCCTGAATCGCGGTCAGGGCGATGGTGTAGACGATGTCGTCGACCTGCGCGCCGCGCGGCAGATCGTTCACCGGTTTGCGCAGGCCTTGCAGCATCGGGCCGAGGCTGACGCAATCGGCACTGCGCTGCACGGCTTTGTGGGTGGTGTTGCCGGTGTTGAGGTCGGGGAACACGAACACCGTGGCGCGACCGGCCACCTGGCTGTTCGGCGCCAGTTGCCGGGCCACGGTTTCGTTGGCGGCGGCGTCGTACTGCAACGGCCCGTCAATCAGCAGCGAGTGCTGTTGTTCGTGGGCGAGCAGGGTGGCTTCACGGACCTTCTCGACTTCCTCGCCAGTGGCGGATTCGCCGCTGGAGTAGCTGATCATCGCCACGCGCGGGGTGATGCCAAAGGCGGCAGCCGAGTCGGCGCTTTGCAGGGCGATTTCGGCCAGTTCGCTGGCGCTCGGGTGCGGGTTCATCACGCAGTCGCCGTAGACCAGCACTTCCTCGGGGAACAGCATGAAGAACACCGACGACACCAGCGTGCAGCCCGGCGCGGTCTTGATCAGTTGAAGCGCCGGGCGGATGGTGTTGGCGGTGGTGTTGATGATGCCGGAGACCAAGCCGTCGACTTCATCCAGCGCGAGCATCATGGTGCCGATCACCACGGTGTCTTCCAGTTGCTGCTCGGCCATCGGCGCGTTGAGGCTTTTGCTCTTGCGCAGGGCGACCATCGGTTCGACGTAGCGTTCGCGGATCAGGTCCGGGTCGAGGATTTCCAGCCCCGGCGGCAGCGTGATGCCCTGGGCTCTGGCCACGGCTTCAACGTCTGCCGGTTTGGCCAGCAGCACGCAACGGGCAATCCCGCGTTCCTGACAGATCGCCGCCGCTTGCACGGTGAACGGCTCGCTGCCTTCGGGCAGGACGATGCGTTTGTTGGCGGCCTGGGCGCGTTGAATCAATTGATAACGGAACACCGCCGGCGACAGGCGCATTTCCCGTGGCGTACCGCAGCGCTGGTGCAGCCAGTTGGCGTCCAGATGGCTGGCGACGAAATCGGTGATGATCTCCGCACGTTCGCGGTCATCGACGGGGATTTCCTTGTTCAGGCCGTTGAGCAGGTTGGCCGTGTCGTAGGAGCCGGTGCTCACCGACAGCACTGGCAAACCGGCCTGCAAAGCACCACGGCACAAGTCCATGATGCGTGGGTCGGGCAGGGTGTCGCTGGTCAGCAACAGGCCGGCCAGCGGCACGCCGTTGATAGCGGCGAGACTGACGGCGAGGATGATGTCGTCGCGATCGCCGGGGGTCACCACCAGCACGCCGGGCTTGAGCAGGTCCACGGTGTTGCGCATCGTGCGTGCGCAAATGATGGTCTTGGTCATGCGCCGGGTTTCGTAGTCGCCGGCGTTGAGCACCTGGGCGCCCATCAGGTCGGCGACGTCGCGGGTGCGCGGGGCGTTGAGTTCGGGCTGGAACGGAATGCAGCCGAGCAGACGGAAATCACCGGTGCGCAGCAACGGAGAATGCTCTTTCAGACGCGCGGCGAAGGCGTCCATGCTTTCGTCGGTCTTGACCTTGTTGAGGATCACGCCGAGGACTTTCGGGTCTTTCGGTCCACCGAACAGTTGCGCCTGCAACTCGACGCGGCCGGACAGTTCGGTCAGCACTTCGTTTTCCGGGGCCGAGACCAGAATCACCTCGGCATCCAGGCTCTTGGCCAGGTGCAGGTTGACCCGCGCGGCGTAGCTGGCGCTGCGGGTCGGCACCATGCCTTCGACGACCAGCACGTCTTTGCCGATGGCGGCCTGCTGGTAGAGGGTGATGATTTCTTCGAGCAACTCGTCGAGCTGGCCGTCGCCGAGCATCCGCTCGACGTGGGCCAGGCCCAGTGGCTGCGGCGGTTTCAGGCCGTGGGTGCGGGCCACCAGTTCGGTGGAGCGCTCAGGGCCGGTGTCGCCCGGATGCGGCTGGGCGATCGGTTTGAAGAAGCCGACTTTCAGCCCGGCCCGCTCCAGCGTGCGCACCAGCCCGAGGCTGATGGAGGTCAGACCCACACCAAAATCGGTGGGCGCGATAAAAAAAGTTTGCATGCGGATTCTCTAAGGGTGCATGGCAATGGCGATCGCCTCTGTGTGCCGATCTGCCGAATTTCAGTCGCCAAGGTTATCGCTAACCGAGCCTTGAGCGCACCAACCGCAAGCAAAGGGTTGGCCTATTTTTTCAATACGTTGCATTGCGTCCAGCACCCATGCTCTCGACTGCCACGGCGGCTGGTGGCGCAGGTGCTGGGTGTGGCCGCAGGACAGTTCGGCGACCCAGTGGCCGTCCTCGTCCTGATGGAATCCGGTGACGGTCACGGGCGCCAATCGATCCCGTCTGTCCGGGTTCTGTTCGCTTTCGGGCAAATCCTTGTTTAGACTTGTCCGTTCTTCATTCTTATGCAAAAGGTCTCGCCCCATGCTGATCGCCGCCAATAAGGCTGTCTCCATCGACTATACCCTGACCAACGACGCTGGTGAGGTCATCGACAGCTCCGCCGGCGGCGCTCCGCTGGTCTACCTGCATGGCGCAGGCAACATCATCCCGGGCCTGGAAAAAGCCCTGGAAGGTAAAGAAGTCGGTAACGATCTGGAAGTGTCCGTCGAGCCGGAAGATGCCTACGGCGAATACGCCGCTGAACTGGTCAGCACCCTGAGCCGCAGCATGTTCGAAGGCGTTGACGAGCTGGAAGTCGGCATGCAGTTCCACGCTTCGGCGCCGGACGGCCAGATGCAGATCGTCACCATCCGTGACCTGGACGGCGACGACGTCACTGTCGACGGCAACCATCCGCTGGCCGGTCAGCGCCTGAACTTCAAAGTGAAGGTCGTTGCCATCCGTGACGCCAGCCAGGAAGAAATCGCTCATGGTCACGTCCATGGCGAAGGTGGCCATCACCACTGATTTTCTGCGCTAAGCTTCGAGTACTGGAGAGGCGCCCGAGGGCGCCTTTTTAGTCCGCGGCTGTCCTTGGTGGCCTCGCCAAGTGGCTGTTTCGAGTAGAAAACGGGAATCTGGAGTTCGTCATGAGTGCTTTTCACGACCTTAAGTTGACAGCCCTGGATGGTCAGGAGCTACCGCTGGCACCCTTCAAGGGCCAAGTCGTGCTGGTGGTCAACGTCGCCTCCAAATGCGGCTTGACCCCACAGTACGCGGCGCTGGAAAACCTTTATCAGCAATACAAAGGCAAAGGCTTCAGTGTGCTGGGCCTGCCGTGCAACCAGTTTGCCGGTCAGGAACCGGGCAGTGAGCAGGAGATCCAGGAATTCTGCAGCCTCAACTATGGCGTGAGTTTTCCGTTGTCGAAAAAGCTCGAAGTCAACGGTCACGATCGTCATCAGCTCTACCGCCTGCTGGCGGGCGAGGGCGCGGAGTTTCCCGGTGACATCACCTGGAATTTCGAGAAATTCCTGCTCGGCAAGGACGGTCGGGTACTGGCCCGATTCTCGCCGCGCACGGCGCCGGATGATCCTTCGGTGATTACGGCGATTGAAAAAGCCCTGAGCTGAAACACAAAAATCGCAGCCCTCGCGCTGCGATTTTTTTCGCCTGCCTTTTGACCCTTAATCATTCAGATCAATAGTGCTATCGCACGGTTGGAACTCCGCATATTATCGCCGTCATATGAATCGCATGCCCGTCGATCAATTTTTCGTGGAGCCTCCCATGCCCGTGCAAGCCCTGTTCAAACCGTTCCAGCTCGGTGCCCTCGAACTGCCGACCCGCGTGGTCATGGCGCCGATGACCCGTTCGTTTTCTCCAGGCGGTGTGCCCAATTCCAAAGTGATCGAGTACTACCGTCGTCGCGCGGCGGCCGGTGTCGGCCTGATCATCACCGAAGGCACCACCGTCGGCCACCAGGCTTCCAACGGTTACCCGAACGTGCCGCACTTCTACGGTGAAGCCGCGCTGGCCGGCTGGAAGAAAGTCGTGGATGCGGTGCACGCCGAAGGCGGCAAGATTGTTCCGCAACTGTGGCACGTCGGCAATGTGCGCCGTCTGGGCACCGAGCCGGATGCGAGCGTGCCGGGTTACGGCCCGTCGGAAAAACTCAAGGACGGTCAGGTCGTGGTGCACGGCATGACCAAACAGGACATCCAGGATGTAATCGCCGCGTTCGCTCAAGCCGCCAAAGATGCCCAAAGCATCGGCATGGACGGCGTGGAAATCCACGGCGCCCACGGTTACCTGATCGACCAGTTCTTCTGGGAAGGCAGCAACCAGCGCACCGACGAATACGGTGGCAGCCTGGCCAACCGTTCGCGTTTCGCCATCGAGCTGATTCAGGCTGTGCGTGCGGCGGTGGGCGAAGGTTTCCCGATCATCTTCCGCTTCTCGCAGTGGAAACAGCAGGACTACACCGCGCGTCTGGTGCAAACCGCCGAAGCGCTGGGTGAATTCCTCAAGCCGTTGTCCGACGCTGGCGTGGACATTTTCCATTGCTCGACGCGCCGTTTCTGGGAGCCGGAATTCGACGGTTCCGACCTGAACCTGGCCGGCTGGACACGCAAGCTGACCGGCAAACCGACCATCACCGTCGGCAGCGTCGGCCTCGATGGCGAGTTCCTGCAGTTCATGGTCAACACTGACAAGGTCGCGCAACCGGCCAGTCTGGAAAAACTGCTGGAGCGTCTGAACAACGACGAGTTCGATCTGGTGGCGGTGGGGCGTGCGCTGCTGGTCGATCCGGACTGGGCGCAGAAAGTGCGCGAAGGCCGCGAGCAGGACATTCTGCCGTTCAGCCGTGAGGCGTTGATGACGCTGGTTTGATCGCCGTGGGCGGCTTGTCGCGCAGGTCGCGGCAAGCCCCCAGCAAATGGTTTTCAAACTGTTCGACGATAGCCGCCCAACCCTGGCGGCTGGCGTGTTGGCGTGCGTTCAGGCGTACGCAGCGCAACCTTTCGTCTTCTTCCAGCAGCCACGCCGCTGCCTCGCAGAACGCCTCTTCATCCCCGGGCATCGCCAGCACGCCGTTGTAGCCATGGCGAATATGCTGGGCCGCCGCGGCCTGATCGTAAGCCACCACCCCAAGGCCTGAGGCCAGCGCTTCCAGCACGACGTTGCCGAAGGTTTCGGTCAGGCTCGGAAACAGAAACACATCCCCCGACGCATAGTGCGCTGCCAGTGCTTCGCCCCGTTGCGAGCCGCAGAAAATCGCCTCGGGCAGTTCCTTCTCCAGTGCCATTCGTTGCGGTCCGTCGCCGACCACGATCAGCTTCAGGTTGCGTTGTGGATACGTGCCGGCGAGCTTTTCGAAACTGCGCTTGAGCAGGCCGAGGTTTTTCTCCGGTGCCAGGCGTCCTACGTGAATGACAGCAATGTCCTGCTCGCCAAGACCCCATTGCTCACGCAAGGCATTCAGGCGTTTGGCCGGGTGAAACAACTGACTGTCGACACCCCGCGACAGCAGCGCCAGGCGTTCGAAGTGCCGACGCTCCAGCTCCAGACGCTGGCTTACGCTAGGCACCAGGGTCATGGCCGAACGATTGTGAAACCAGCGCAGATAGTGGGTGAGCAAGCGCGTCAGCAAACCGAGCCCGTACTGTTGGGTGTATTGCTGAAAGTTGGTATGAAAGCCGCTGACCACGGCAATCCCCAGACGGCGCGCCGCGCGCAAGGCCGACAGCCCGAGCGGACCTTCGGTGGCGATGTAGAGCACGTCCGGGCGCTGGCGCGTCCAGCGCCGCAGCAACTTGTGCATCGACGACTGGCCCCATTGCAACCCCGGATAACCCGGCAACGGCCAGCCCCGGCAGAGCAGCAGCGATTCATCTTCACTGCGCTGCGGATCGTCCGCCTGACGCGGTCGCACCAGTTCCACCCGATGCCCGCGTGCGCGCAAACCGTCGCACAAGCGGCCAAGGGTATTGGCCACGCCGTTGATTTCCGGTGGGAAAGTTTCGCTGATGAGGGTGATATGTAGAGCTGTCGTCATGACCTCAGTGTCGGCTGAGGCCATGTCGTGGTTGTGACGTTCGGATGATGGATTTGTGACGCGGCCTCAGCGTTGCGTCACAAGATTCTCGGCACCCCGTTCGCGGACCCAGAACAGTGTCGCGCCAGCCACGGCGGCCGGCATCATCAGGATGTTGACCACCGGAATCAGCAACACCAGATAAACGATCCCGCCAAAGCTCATGCTCTGCCAGCGCTTCTGGCGCAGCCAGGCGAGCATTTCGTTCCAGCCCAGCTTGTGGTTGTCCGCCGGGTAGTCGATGTACTGGATCGCCATCATCCACACCCCGAACAACAGCCACAGCGGTGCGGCGACGATGTTCACCACCGGGATGAACGAGAGGATGAACAGGCCGATCGCCCGGGGCAGGAAGTAACCGAGCTTGCGCATTTCCCGGGCCAGGGTGCGCGGGATCATGGCGATCAGTTCGCCCCAGCTGAAGGCCGGGAAGTCGTCGGTGCCGCGCACTACCACTTCGACTTTTTCCGCGAGGAAACCGTTGAACGGTGCGGCGATCACGTTGGCCAGCATGGTGAAGGTGAAAAACACCATCAACGCCACCAGCACCACAAACAGCGGCCACAGGATGTAGCTGAGGAAACTCAGCCACTCGGGCAGCGACGGCATCAGCGTGTCGACCCACAGGCTGAACTGGTGGCCGGCCAGATAGATCAATCCGACGAACAGCACCAGGTTGATGGCCAGCGGCAGCAGTACGAACAAGCGCAGGCCAGGGCTCAAGACCAGTTTGAGGCCTTCGCGCAGGTATTGCGGGCCGGACAGAACAGGGGCGGGCATAAGGTGCTCCGAACAAGGGAAAACGCGCCGACCTTACCGACTTTGCAGAACCTGTGAAAGCGCGGTGGCGGGATGGACATTCACTGTAACAAAGACGTCCATCTCGTCAGTACGTGGGCATAGAGACCACCTATGAGCTGGATTGTTAAACCGTATTTCCTTAATCTTGCCCCCCTCGATACGCTGCACCCAACTTTTTACAGGACTGTCGAGCTCATGCCTTCCCCAAGGTTATCCACAGTCCTTTTTTATTCCCGCCGGCAGTCCGGCGTCCGGCCAGGTATCTTGGCCGGTCAACAGGAGCAGGTTCATGTCTGAAGTCCGTCATTCGCGAGTGATCATCCTCGGTTCCGGCCCTGCCGGTTACAGCGCTGCCGTCTACGCTGCCCGTGCCAACCTCAAGCCGCTGCTGATCACCGGCATGCAGGCCGGCGGTCAACTGACCACCACCACCGAAGTCGACAACTGGCCGGGCGACGTCCACGGTCTGACCGGCCCGGTGCTGATGGAGCGCATGCGCGAGCACGCCGAGCGTTTTGAAACCGAGATCGTCTTCGATCACATCAACGCCGTGGACTTCGCTTCCAAGCCATACAGCCTGACCGGCGACAGCGGCACCTACACCTGCGACGCGCTGATCATCGCCACCGGCGCCAGCGCTCGTTACCTGGGCCTGCCGTCGGAAGAAGCGTTCATGGGCAAAGGCGTTTCGGCTTGCGCGACCTGCGACGGTTTCTTCTATCGCAACAAGCCGGTGGCCGTGGTCGGTGGCGGCAACACCGCTGTCGAAGAAGCCCTGTACCTGGCCAACATCGCCAGCAAGGTCACCCTGATCCACCGTCGCGAAACCTTTCGCGCCGAGAAGATCCTGATCGACAAGCTCAACGCCCGTGTGGCCGAAGGCAAGATCGAGCTGAAACTGAACGCGACCCTGGACGAAGTGCTGGGCGACAACATGGGCGTGACCGGCGCGCGTCTGAAGAACAACGACGGCAGCTTCGACGAAATCAAGGTCGACGGCGTGTTCATCGCGATCGGCCACACCCCGAACACCTCGCTGTTCGAAGGTCAGCTGGAGCTGAAGGACGGCTACCTCGTGGTTCAGGGCGGCCGTGAAGGCAACGCCACCGCGACCAGCGTCGAAGGCATCTTCGCTGCCGGCGACGTGGCCGACCACGTTTACCGTCAGGCCATCACCTCGGCCGGCGCCGGTTGCATGGCGGCACTGGACACGGAGCGTTACCTGGACGATCTGCAGAACGTTTCGTTCTAAGAACGCAGACACAAAAAACCGGCCAATTGGCCGGTTTTTTCATGCCCATTATTCACAGGCACCACGACAATGATCGTTCCCACGCTCTGTGTCGGAATGCCTCATCTGGACGCTCTGCGTCCTTGGGACGCGGAGCGTCCCCGGCTGCATTCCCACGCGGAGCGTGGGAACGATCTGACAGGGATAGTGTTGTGTCGGGATTCAGCGGCGGGTCAGCGGTTGCGCTTCGAACTTCACGCCCGCCAGACCGTGCTGGATCAGCGCACGGATATTGCCGTGATCGCTGCCTTCAGGCGTTGCCACGACCGAGCGGTAGTGTTCGCCGAACGCCAGCAGCGCTTCTTCGTCGCTCAAGCCTTCCAGTAGCGCCAGACCCAAAGTCTTGCACGAACCTTCGTTCTGCCCGGCCGCGTTTTCCACGCCGCCGTTGTTGAACGCCTGAGGCTGGTAGTCGTAACCAGCGGCGATGAACGACAGGGTGTCGGCAAAAACGTGTTCGCCGCTCTTGAGGCTGGCGCGCAGGGTGTTCAGATCACTCATTGGGTTTTCCTTTGGCGAACGCCGCTTGCTGTTCGGCGCTGGCTTCTTGCTGATATTGGGCTTTCCAGTCGGCGTACGGCATGCCGTAAACCACTTCACGGGCATCGTCGAGGCTGACCTCGATCCGGCGCTCGTCGGCCTCGGCCTTGTACCACTTGGACAGGCAGTTGCGGCAGAACCCGGCGAGGTTCATCAGGTCGATGTTCTGCACGTCCTTGCGGCTGTCCAGGTGGGCGACCAGCCGGCGGAAGGCGGCGGCTTCGAGTTCGAGGCGTTGTTGCTCGGTCATGATGGGCTCTGTGCAGTCAAATCGTGGCGCGGATGATAAAAGTCTGACGCCCGTAGCGCCAGACACGTTCAGCGGCTGGCGGCAAGGGTGATCGACACCGACTCGGCAAAACGCAAGGCATGCGGCTTGTCGACTTCGACTTCGGCGTACAGCACCGATTCGTTGGCCATCACCAGATCCAGCAGCTCCTGGGTCAGGCGTTCGAGCAGCGCGAAACGGTTGCCTTCCACATGCGCGATGATCGCCTTGGTGATGGTGCGGTAGTTCAGCGCGTGGTCGATGTCGTTGTCTCGCACCGCTTCCTGCGCGGCGTACAGGATGGTCAGGTTGATCAGCACATCCTGCTTGTTGAGGATTTCGTCCTCGTTGATCCCGATGAAGGTGCGCAGGCGCAGATCCTTGACCCGGATGCGCGCCATTCCCGGTTGAAGTTGTGGCATTTACTTGCTCCGTCCAATCAATTGCAGGAACTCCTGGCGGGTGTTGCTCGACTCGCGGAAGGCGCCGAGCATGACCGAGGTGTTCATGGTCGAATTCTGTTTCTCGACACCGCGCATCATCATGCACATGTGCCGGGCTTCGATGACTACCGCGACACCGGCGGCATCGGTGACTTGCCGGACCGCCTCGGCGATCTGGCGGGTGAGGTTTTCCTGGATCTGCAGGCGGCGGGCGAACATGTCCACCAGTCGCGCGATCTTCGACAACCCCAGCACCTTGCCCGTCGGAATATAAGCCACATGGGCCTTGCCGATGAAGGGCAGCAGGTGATGTTCGCACAACGAGTAAAGCTCGATGTCGGCGACGATGATCATCTCGTCGGTGTCGGAGGCAAACAGCGCGCCATTGACGATCTCGTCGACGCTCTGTTCATAGCCGTGACACAGATACTGCATGGCTTTGGCCGCCCGCACCGGCGTGTCGAGCAGTCCTTCGCGGTCAGGGTTTTCACCGAGACCGATCAGGATCTCGCGGTAATTCTCGGGCAGGGAACGGGTCATGGAGCATCCTCGCGGGGGCGTATTACTTGACGTGCCGCCCGCCGTTGACGGTCAGGGTCGTGCCGGTGACATACGGGTTGTCGAGCAGATAGCGCAGGCTCTGATAAATCACTTCGCTGCCGGGTTCGATGCCCAACGCGGACTTGGCCAGCGCCTTGGCGCGGTACGCCGCGTCGTCGTCGGGATTGAACAATAGCAGGGCTGGCGCGATGCCGTTGACCTTGATTGACGGCGCGTAGCGCGCGGCGAAGGACAGCGTGAGACTGTCGAGCCCGGCCTTGCTGGCGCAATAGCCGATGTGTTTGCTGCTGCCCTTGCGGGTGACGTCATCGCTGATGTGGATGATGTCGGCAGGACTCGAACGTTGCAGCAGTTCGGCGCAATGCAGGTTGATCAGGTACGGCGCCAGCATGTGGATGTTGAACATCCGGCTAAAGGCTTCGGCTTCGCCGTCACCGGTTTCCGCCAGCCATTCCGAGGCGTTGTGCACGATGGCGCGCAGGCTGTCGGTGTGGGTCTTCAGTTCGGTGATGAACGCGAGGATCGAGGCTTCACTGGAAAAGTCCGCGTGCAGCCCGAGGGCGCCCAGATCCCGCAATGCCTTCACACCCGGCCGTTCGCTGCGGTAGGTGAAGATCACCCGATGACCGTCTTCCAGCAGACGCTGCGCGCAATGCAGGCCGACCCGCTGGCCGGCGCCGGTGATGAGGATGGGAGCTGTGTGAGAAGTCATGTACGGCTCGCGTCGAAGTCAGAGCAAAAACTATAACAGCGACGCGAGCGACGGCTTCAGCGATTTTGCGTGGAGGGTGCGGCAGGCAGCGGGCGTGCAGGCGCCGGGTTGAGCCAGCCGGCCAGCAGGCGGGTCGACAGCGGAATGAAGAAGTAGACCATCAACGGGGTCAGGCAGAGCGTGCTGATGAAGACCCTCGTCAACAGGCTCATTTCCGCGAGCAGCGGGCCCAGCACGAAATTGAACAGCAGCGACACCGGGAAGAACGCCAGCCAGATCGCCACCGCTTGCTTCCAGCGAGGAGGACGTGCGCCAGCTGCACCGAACCAGCCTTCGATTCCGCTGACCCGATGTTCCGTCGGGTGAGCAAACAGATCGCTGCCACGAGCCAGCCAGGCGGTGCGCGATGCCGAGTGTTCCCAGGCGTGCAGGGTCTGTTCGTCGACGAAGCGGAAGATGATCTGGAATTCATCGTCGCCGGGAGGCGGGGCCAGTACGCCGGAGCCGAGGTAACCGGGGAAGTCGGTGGCCAGTTGTTCGCCTTCTCGCAACCAGGCAATCAGATCCTGATAACGACCATTGGCGACACGACGCGCGACCATCAGCGTGACGGGGGAAGTAGACATTGTGTATCTCCGTATTGCATTTGCGTCGCTCCGGGTAGGAGCTTCGCCTGACGCAGCGCCGGGGTAGAGGGCTGCGTTTTTCGACAAGCAAGGATTATTCCTGATTATCGTGACAAAACCAGAGACTTTCGTCTCATTTCGTCGGTTGAACCGGGGAGGGGCATCCGGAGTAGAATGGGATCCAACTTCGCCAACAAGGACGTGTCCGCCCAAATGCCTGTCATTACAGACGTTCGCCCTGCTTCGCAGGCATCTGTTGCGCTGGAGCGCGAGGAGCTTTTCCCGATTCGCGAAGTGTCGCGCGTGACCGGCGTGAACCCGGTCACGTTGCGCGCCTGGGAGCGTCGGTATGGTTTGATCGAGCCGACACGCACCGAAAGTGGGCATCGTTTGTATTCCATGACCGATATCGAGCGCGTTCGCAGCATCGTCGACTGGATCGATCGGGGTGTCGCCGTGAGCAAGATCGGCAAGATCCTCGCCAAGACCGAGCCGATGAAGGTGCTGGCCCACTTAATTCCCGATGACCTGGTGCAGGCTGACTACCTCCAGTGGCAGGAACAGGTCCGGCAGGCAGTCAGCTCGTTCGACGATCAGTTGCTCGACCGGGTCTACGGACAGATTTTCTCCTCCTATGCCTTGCCCGTAGCGTTTCAGGACATCCTGATGCCGCTGTGGCTGCAAATGCTCCAGCGTCAGGACGCGTTCGGGCAGACCAGCGAGTGGCTGTTCTTCGATGGTTTTCTGCGAGCGAAGGTGCTGCAGCGCATCGTCGTGCTGCGCGGCTCGCAACCGCGCAAGGTGATCGTCAGCGCGCTGGCCGGTCAATGTCGTGAGCTTGAGTTGCTGGTGGCGGCGCTGTTTCTCAGCGGCAATGACGCGGGCGTTCGTGTGCTCACCACCGGTCAGCCGTTCGATGAGCTGACGCTGGTGTGCGAAAAGACCAGGCCCCAGGCGCTGGTGCTGTTTTCCAATCACGCGCCGACCGCAGAGTTGCCGCGACGTCTGAATCGTCTGGCCTTGAGTCTGGATTGTCAGTTGATGCTGGCAGGCGATGCTGCCGATCTGGCGCAGGACAGCCTGGCCGGATCATCGGTTGGCTGTCTGGGCAACGAAGGGGCGACCATGCGCCAGCGCATGAATCAGTTCCTGGCAGGGACGCTGGATACCTGAGAATCAGGTGTGCAGGGCAGGGTGGGTCAGGCGATGCTGTTGCAGGATGAACTGGCGCAGACGCTCGGTTTCGTCGGCATCGCTCTGGCTTAGCTCGTAAGCATAAAAGCCGTTTTCGGTTTCCCGCTCGAACGTCCCGCGCAGGGAAATCCGCTCGTAGCCTGACGGGCTGAACCACAACGCAAAGTGCTTCGGCGGTTTGGTTTTGTTGCGCACTTCCAGCAACACACCCTTGTGCGAAACCTCGTGAACCCACAACGTTCCCGGCTGGCCCTTGGCATTTTCCAGTGCCACCGGCTCTTCCAGGGTCAGGCGCCATGGACGCACCATCGGCCCGTCTTCATAAATGCTCGGTACACCCAGGCGCAGGTGCAGGGCGTGGAACTCGTCTTCCACCAGATGCAGCGGGAAAGTCATCTGCTGATTTTCGAAGTTGGCCTGGATGGTGACTTGCTCATGGGCCGCCAGACGCGTGAGCAGATCACGGATCTGCGAACCACCATTGACCAGCAGGCTCGACGTCGCATCCCGCACATTGAGTTGCGGGTTGTGTTGCATGGTCTGGATGAAATCCAGCTCATCCTGGGTCAGGAGGGCGTCACGCTGCATGGCTAACTCGAAATGAATAATTACAAAGTCATTGGTGATTGTAGTTAATGACAATTAGTTCGCTGTTTTGTTTGCGCCGTTCGTCGCTTTCAGTTCTGCGAGTTCGGCTTCCAGCGCCGCAACCCGGGCTTCCAGTTGCACAACCCGCTGCTGGGCCTTGACCTGAACGGTGACGTCTTTTTGCACGCCCACGAAATAGGTCATTCCGTCATCGGCATTTTTAATCGTGGACAGGGACAGCTCGTTCCAGAACGGCGTGCCATCCTTGCGATAATTACGCAGGATTTCCCGGCATGAGCCGCCTTCTCTCAAAACCTCGCGAATTACCCCGAGACTGGCCTGGTCGCGATCCCCAGCCTGCAGGAAGCGACAGTCCTGATAGAGAATTTCCTCGCGGGTGTAGCCGGTCATTTTTTCGAAAGCCGGGTTCACGTAGATCAGGATGTTGTCCTGATCGCCTTCCTTTTCTGCCACCACGATCCCTTCGTTCGACGCGTTGATCACCATTTGCAGCAGACTGGCATTGATCATCTATGAAGCCTTACAAGGATTTCGGTGGCAGGCATTCTAGAAGATCGACCGGCGCTGTCTACTGGCCATCAGCGCTTATCGAGAGCCAATCGCAACAGAGCGCCGCTGGCTGTTACTATCGCCGCTCTTTTTTTCAGTTTCAGGATCAGATTGATGAAAGTCGCCATCCTCTCCGGCTCCGTGTACGGCACGGCCGAAGAAGTCGCTCGCCACGCTCAGAACCTGTTGAACGCCGCCGGTTTTGAAACCTTCTACAACGCCCGCGCCAGCCTCGCCGATCTCCAGGCGTTTGGCCCTGAAGCCTTGCTCGGCGTGACTTCGACCACCGGCATGGGTGAGCTGCCGGACAACCTGCAACCGTTGTATTCGGCGATTCGCGACCAATTGCCGGCGGCCTGGCGTGGTTTGCCTGGCGCGGTGATCGCCTTGGGTGACGCCAGTTACGGCGACACGTTCTGCGGCGGCGGCGAGCAATTGCGCGAGTTGTTCGGCGAACTGGGTGTGCGCGAAGTACAGGACATGCTGCGCATCGACGCCAGCGAAAGCGTTACCCCGGAAACCGACGCCGAGCCTTGGCTGGAACAGTTGATCGCCACGCTCAAGGGCTGATCCCGCGTTCACGCAACAGCGCCAGCCAGGCCTGTGCAGCCTTCGACAGATAGGCGCCCCGGCGCCAGATGAAAGCGATGTCCCAGCGCAAGTAATCCGGCGCGTTCAAGGTCAGGCGAACCACGCCTGGCCGCACCAGTCCGCGCGCCACCACGCTGGGCAGCAACACCACGCCTTGCCCGGCGGCGACCAGCGCCGCGAGAAAATCTGCCTGCCCGCTGCGCCCGCCTTCCTTCGGCGTGAAGCCCATCTGCTGGCACGCCTGAAGCAAACGATCGTTGAGCACGAAACTGCGCTGATACAGCAGGAACGGCGTATCGGCCAGTTCCTCCAGACCGATTTCACCTTTTGTAGCCAGTGGGTGATCCACCGGTAGCAGCGCATCGAGCGGTTCATCGCAGAACGGCTGAAAGTCGAACTGCGGATCTTTCGGCAGCAGGCTGCCGCCCAACTCCAGCTCCCCGCTGAGCACCGCCTGTTCGATATTGCGACTGCCGCCTTCAAGCAACTGCACGCTGATGTTCGGGTAACGCCGTCGGTATTCGGCGAACAGCCCGGCAAACAATGCATCGCTACCGAGCAATGGCAGCCCGAGACGTAGCTCGCCGCGTGCCAGATGGCTGAGATCATCCAGTTCGCTGAGCAATTCATTGCGCAACCGCAGCATGCCTTCTGCCCGTTGCAGCACCACGCTGCCGGCGGCGGTCAGGCGTATTTGCGAACCCAGCCGTTCGAGCAATGGGGTGCCGAGACTCTGTTCGAGCTGGGCGATCTGCTTGCTCACGGCGGACTGACTGATGTGCAGGGTCTTCGCGGCTTGGGTGAAGCCGCCTTGGTGCATCACTTCGACGAAGCTTTTGAGCTGTTTGAATTCCATGGCCTGATTCCATATTGGAATGGCTTTGAGTCTAACAATTCGCTTCGGAGATGGCAGTCGGGTTCGTAAAATAGGCACCTGAAAGGAGCCCACCGATGAAAGCCTCGACCGTTAAATACTTCTCCCGCCTGCTGTCCGAACTGGCCGTGCTGCTCGCTCTCTACCTGCTCGGCTGCCAGATCGCAGCGTGGCTGGCCTGGCCGATTCCCGGCGGCGTGATCGGCATGGCCCTGTTGCTGCTGGGCTTTGCGCTTGGCTGGGTCAAACCGGCGGCGCTGCAAATGGGCGCAGGCTTGTTGATGGCGGAGATGCTGCTGTTCTTCATTCCGGCGCTGATGAGCCTGCTGGATTACGGCGCATTGCTGCGCGATGACGGCTGGCGGATTCTGCTGGTGATCGCCGCCAGTACGCTGATGGTGATGCTGGTGACCGCGTTCACCGTGGAGCTGGCCGTGCGCCTGAGGCGGTCCCATGAAGCTTGAGCTGATGCCGATGTTCTGGCTGGCATTCACGTTGCTGGCTTATCTGTTCAGTCGCTGGCTGTATCGCCGGACCGGGCGCTACTTGCTGTCGCCCCTGATTTTGGTCCCTGCGTTGCTGCTGGCGCTTGCCGTGCCGCTGCACACCGCTTACGCCGAATATTCGAGTAACACCCATTGGCTGATGCTGGTGCTCGGGCCGGTCACCGTGGCGTTTGCGGTGCCGATCTGGCAACAGCGACGCCTGCTGGTGCGGCATTGGTCGGCGTTGCTGTTGGGCATGCTGGCCGGCAGCGCCGCGTCGATCGGCACTTCGTTCGGCCTCGCGAAAGCGCTGGCGCTGGACAGTTCGGTGACGCTGTCGCTGGTGCCGCGTTCGATCACCACACCGTTCGCCATGCCGCTGGCGCAGGACCTGGGTGGCGTGCCGGAGCTGACAGCGGTGTTCGTGATGTTCACCGGAGTGTTCGGTGCCATGCTCGGCGGTGTGCTGCTCAAGTGGCTGCCGCTGCGCAGCGCCCTGGCGCGCGGGGCATTGTTCGGCGTCGGTGCGCACGGTGCCGGGGTCAGCCGGGCCCATGAAGTGGGCGGCGAGGAAGGTTCGGTGGCGGGGTTGGTGATGGTGCTGACGGGGTTGCTCAATCTGTTCGCCGCGCCTTTGTTGGCGTCGTTGCTTTGACATGGATCCAAGCTGTTTGCGTGGCTGACTCGTTCAGTCATCAAGCTGGCTGCCAATGCAACTACGCGGCCGTCCATGGCTGACTAGACTGCTGACACACGCAAAAACAATAAGAACGCAGAGGTGCATACAGTGAGCGTAGCCCCCGTCCCTTCGTCCGTGAACGTCAAAGACCAGGTCAGTGCCGCGGAATGGCAGACCCGGGTCGATCTGGCCGCCTGTTATCGTCTGGTTGCGCTGCATGGCTGGGACGATCTGATCTTCACCCACATTTCCGCCAAGGTGCCCGGCACCGAAGATTTCCTGATCAACCCGTTCGGCCTGATGTTCCATGAGATCACCGCCTCGAGTCTGGTGAAGGTCGACCAGGCCGGCAACAAACTCATGGACAGCCCTTACGAGATCAATCCCGCCGGTTACACGATCCACAGCGCCGTGCACGAAGTGCGGCACGACGTGGCCTGCGTGCTGCACACCCACACCGCTTCCGGTGTCGCGGTGTCGGCGCAGAAGCAGGGCGTGTTGCCGATCAGTCAGCAATCGCTGTTCGTGCTGTCGAGCCTGGCCTTTCATGCCTATGAAGGTGTGGCCCTGAACCATGAAGAGAAAGCGCGGTTGCAGGCGGATCTCGGTGACTGCAATTTCCTGATGCTGCACAACCATGGTCTGCTGACCTGTGGCGGCACCATCGCCGACACGTTCCTGATGATGTTCACCTTCCAGCGCGCCTGCGACATTCAGGTCATGGCGCAGACCGGCGGTGCCGAACTGATCGCCATCGAACCGCAGATTCTGGCAGGCGCCAAGGCGATGATCGCCGGCGTCACCAAAAGTGCTCAAGGCATGGGTGGCGCGCTGGCCTGGCCGGCGCTGCTGCGCAAACTCGATAAACAAGACCCGGGGTATAAACTCTAATGCCTCTCGCCGAGATCCCTCTGAGTGCCTGGCGCAAACGCAGCCAGACTTTTGTCTTCCATGGTCAGCCGATCCGCTACTGGACGGCCGGGCAGGGCGAACCGCTGCTGCTGATCCATGGCTTTCCGACGGCCAGTTGGGATTGGCATTACCTGTGGCAACCGCTGTCCCAGCGCTACCGGGTGATTGCCTGCGACATGCTCGGCTTCGGCGACTCGGCCAAACCCCTGAATCACACTTACAGCCTGCTGGAGCAGGCCGATCTGCAACAGGCTTTGCTGGCGCATCTGCAGGTCGAACAATCGGTGCACATTCTGGCCCACGACTACGGCGACAGCGTTGCCCAGGAACTGCTGGCCCGGCATTACGAAGACCTGATCGAGGTCGCCAGTTGCGTGTTCCTCAACGGCGGTCTGTTCCCGGAAACCCATCGGCCGCTGCTGACGCAAAAACTGTTGCTTAGCCCGTTGGGCTGGATGATCGGCCGGGCGTTTACCCGCGATGCGCTGGTAAAAAGTTTCCGGCAGATCTTCGGCCCGGACACCCGGCCCAGCGAAAGCGAGATGGATGATTTCTGGAGCCTGATCGAATGCAATCGCGGGCCGCGAGTCATGCACAAGCTGATCCACTACATTCCCGAGCGCAGGGTCCAGCGTGATCGCTGGGTCGCAGCGATGCAGCGCGGCGAGGTGCCGTTGCGGGTGATCGATGGCGAGGTCGATCCGATTTCCGGCGCGCACATGGTCGAGCGTTATCGCGAGCTGATTCCCGACGCGGACACCGTGCTGTTGCCGGGCATCGGCCACTACCCGCAAACCGAAGCGCCGGTGCAGGTGCTCAAGCACTACCTCGAATTTCGCGATCACTTCGTGTTGCCGCCGCGCAAGGTGGCGTGTTCCTGAGTTCGTGCCGCAGGCGCCGGGCGCCTCGGCACGTTTTCATCATCCCCCAGCCTTATCGCGCACCATTCAGCCCCAGCCGTGTTCGTTGTGACCGAACGCGTCGTGCCTGACACTCGGGGACACTGTCCCTCAGGTCTGCTGGAGTTGCCCCGATGAATGAGTCTGTGCGTTTCGAAGATAAAGTCGTGATCGTCACCGGAGCCGGTGGTGGCCTGGGACGCGCTCACGCTTTGCTGTTCGCCAAACAGGGCGCCAAAGTGCTGGTCAACGACCTCGGCGGTTCAACCCAGGGCGAAGGTGCCAACGCTTCGGCCGCTGATCGCGTGGTAGCGGAAATCCGCGAGGCCGGCGGCATCGCCGAAGCCAACCATGACTCGGTCACCGACGGCGACAAACTGGTGCAGAACGCGCTCGATGTGTTCGGCCGTGTCGATGTGGTGGTCAACAACGCCGGGATCCTGCGTGACAAGACCTTCCACAAAATGGAAGACGCCGACTGGGATCTGGTCTACCGCGTCCACGTCGAAGGCGCCTACAAAGTGACACGTGCCGCATGGCCGCACCTGCGTGAGCAAAATTATGGGCGAGTGATCTTCACCGCATCGACCTCGGGCATCTACGGAAACTTCGGCCAGTCCAATTACGGCATGGCCAAACTCGGTCTCTACGGCCTGACCCGTACCCTGGCCATCGAAGGTCGCAAGAACAACATCCTGGTCAACGCCATCGCCCCCACCGGCGGCACGCGCATGACCGAAGGCCTGATCCCGCCGCAAGTGTTCGAACAACTCAAACCGGAGCTGGTCAGCCCGCTGGTGGTGTACCTGGCCAGCGAACAATGCCAGGAAACTTCCGGCCTGTTCGAAGTCGGCGGCGGCTGGATGGGCAAGGTGCGCTGGGAGCGCAGCCTGGGTGCCGGGTTCGATCCTCGCGTCGGGTTTTCCCCGGAAGACGTCGCGGCGCACTGGCAGCAGATCTGTGATTTCGAAGGCGCGGCGCATCCGAAGGACAACATCGAAGCGCTGAAGGAAATGATGGGGAATCTGCAGAAGTATTCGTTGTAACCTGAAGTGGCCACTAGGTGAGAGCCTGGTGGCCGATTTGCCGATCAGGTGTATCTGTTTTCGATCATGAATTTTGGTGGGGACCAGTTCGGGCCTTTGATCGCCAGGCCGTGCTCTCCGAGAGCAAGTACCCCGGCGGCGAAGAGGCGGGAGTAGGCGTTTTCGAGTGCGCCATACTCTTTGAGGATGTCACGGTTATAGAGTCTGATCATCCTGTCCAGATGTGGATTTGCTTTGATCAACGCGAACACTGCAACGATGTCATCAAGGGACTCGTTTTTTACGATTTGTTCGACAGTATTCATTTCCACATCTCCTTCAACAACCTTTGGTATTCGAGTTCCACTTGTTCTGCGTCGGCGGCCAGCGCTTCAGGTGTGTACAGCAGCGAAGCATCGTCTTTGAGTTTGAAGTCTTCCAGCGTTGCTGTGTGAACATTGTTCCACACAGGAGAGTTCGGATCAGGTCGTTCGTTATCCCCATATCCCAAGGCTCTGAATCTTTCTAGCTCTCTCAACTCATGAGTGTAGAAGCGCTTGTCTGTATCCGTTATCTCAAGCTCTCCGCTGATGATTTTTTCCAGGCGATCAATCATTACCTTATTGGCGGCCGATTCAGGAAATCTTGAGATGTGTAGTCGCACAGTGCTTGCTCCTTCTGATGTTGCAGTTACAGGGGACCATTCCAAGTCAAGAATTGGTCCACCTGTTTCCTCGGGGTTAAACGCGCGGCCACTGTGCTCGCCACCTTCAACGCCTCCCTCATAGGGACTGCTGAAAACCACATACAACGGCGACAATCCGGACTCAGTTGGAAAGACCGTGATAAACCCGCCAAACCCATACCGATCCAGCTCGGGAAACGGATCGATCCGTCCCTCGTCTGGAACAACTTCAGCACCGTCGTAGACCGGAGGATCGTTATCGGCCAGCGGCAGGTGGGTCGAGGTATCTTGTGGCTGTACCAACGGCGTCCAGGTCAGCGTGGGGCCGTTGGTGTCGCTGGCGGTGGAAACGTAGACGTTTTTACTGGCGTCGAAGCGAGCGGCTCTCACGGGAACAGGGGCGGGGACTGTCACTCCGTCCGTCGTGACTACGACGAATTCGACTTTGTCGCCGATCGTCGACGAGCCCAGCCTGACCGGCAGATCGACTGTTCCCCCGACGGCCGCCACGTGATGAAGATCTTCATTCAGATCCGGTGCGAGGTCTGACAAGGGAACGCTGGCCGAATACAGGTCGCTGTTCCCTAGTTTTGAAGGGGCGAGCAACGCCGCGAACCCGACGATCACCGGTGCGGCAGCAGTGGAGATGGCAGCCAGCGCCAAAGAAACCGCCGTTTGCAGCGAAGTTCTGAGCGCCAGAGTCGTGGCCAGGTTGTTGCCAAAAACGCCGAGCGGGCCGGTAAAGGTGGGACCCAAAGCGGCCATCGAACCCGCATTGGCAAAGAGCGGAGGTTGTCCGGTTTTGGCGTTTTCGGCTTGCCGTTGCGCCTGCTCCCTGGCGATCTTGCGTGCTTTTTTTCGCTGTTTCTTTTGTGCTTTTCTCAGCGCTTTCTGCTGCTTTTCCCGACGTGTTTTTTCAGCCAGTTGCCGGCGTTCCTCTTCGCGGCGCTGAACTTCGGCTTGCGCTTGCAGGCGTGCCTGCTCGGCGGCGACTTGTCGCGCAGCGGCTGCGGCGGCGATTTGTGCCAGCTCATCCGCCAGCCTTTGCGCCTCGAGCAGCGCTGCAACGCGCGCCTGTTCACGCGCCTGAATTTCCTGCTGTTCTTTTTGCCGACGCGCAGTTTCTGCCAGTGCTGCGAGTCGTGCCTGTTCATTGATGCGCGCCAGTTCGGCCGCCGCTCTTTGCGCTTGCTGTTCAGCCGCTATTCGCTCTTGATCATTGGCCTGCACGGCGGCCAGCCATTTTTGTACTCCGACCTGTTGCTGGTTAAGTATGGCGATGGATTGCGTCAGCAACATCGCTTCGTGGGCGGCTCTGTACGAGGTCGCCCAAGCCTGCATGGCAAGACCACGAGGCCTGACGTTGCTATCCATGTTCTGCGCTTGTCGATAAAAAACATGGAAGTCCTTATTGAGTGGCGTCTCCCCAAAAAAGTGGTTAACAAGAATATTTTTTTGATGAAGTTGAGCGGTCTTTCTAGCAATAAGTGTGTGGCGTACTCCTAGCTCTCGAGTGATTGCTTGCGCGGGAGGAAGCGGATGGGTATTGCCTTCCAGACGTGTTGCGGCGAGTTCCTGCTCAATCGATTGCACCAGTTGTTGGTTCTGAGATTGAAAGTCCTGTTCAATCTTTAGTTTGGCAGCAGTGAACTCCCGCGAACTGGCTACAACGTTATGTGGGATGCCAAACGTGCCGCTATGGGGCAGAACAGGGGATGTCCCGCGAATGATGGGAATGTTTGGCGGTGCAATTGCTGTCGTATGGACAGCCTCTGTTAATACAAAGGGTGGAGGTTTCTGCATATTCATATCCTTTTGAATGTGCGTGTTGGCTCACTGGCAAAATGGTGCCGTTGAAAGCGGCGCCTGTGTCGCCAGCGAATGTTTGAGGTGCTTCAAGTTACAACAAAACTCTGGTTACAAAATCCGAGAGCTCCGTAAGTAATGGTGTTTCGTTTTGAAAGAGGGTTCCTGGGTTTTCAACGTTCAGGTCATATTTCTTTGGTGCAAGAGGAAATGTCCGACATTGTTTTCGAAGTTGTTCGAAAGATAGGGCGTTCGGCTTTTCAGCAGGCATAAAAAAGGCCGCTGCAAACGCAGCGGCCAAGGTAAGACGTTGGATCAAGGAGCTACAAATCAACGTCAGTGAACACCGGGGCGATGGATCGAAAAACGCTTCGATCGATCAGAAATCATTGCCAACGACTCGGTCGTGGACTTCGTGCTTACTGGCGGTCTGCCGTGAAAGCCGGCTCAGAATAAGGGCTGGCGCCTCAGGGAAAAATAGCGATTCCGGACATGCACTGTTACGGGGCATGTAACAGTGGCGCGCACCAGGGTCGTCATTATCCGTTGCGTTGATAGTGATCCATCCAGCCTGTTCATGGCGGGCGCAAACCCTTGTCGCAGGCGGGGATTCATCCTTTTGAGCGACAGTGTGAATACCTCCTTGGTGCGCTTATCGTCCCCGCGTGGCGGCAGTAGGGTGGGGCCTTCTGTCACTCACCGGGGAAGACGCATGACAAAAACAACAATGCGCGCCATCTTCACACCGCACGCGCTTGCCGCTGCGGTGGCCTTGGGTTGCTGTGCCCAGGCGCACGCGGTCGCTTTCAATATCGGGGAAATCGAAGGCACCTTCGATTCGTCGCTGTCGGTCGGTGCGAGCTGGGGCATGCGCGATGCCGACAAGTCGCTGGTGGGGACTGTCAACGGCGGGACCGGCCAGTCTTCCACCGGTGATGACGGGCGTTTGAACTTCAAGAAGGGCGAGACCTTTTCCAAGATCTTCAAAGGCATCCACGACCTCGAACTGAAGTACGGCGACACCGGTGTGTTCGTGCGCGGCAAGTACTGGTACGACTTCGAACTCAAGGACGAAGACCGCGAGTTCAAACAGATCAGTGACAAGGGTCGCAAAGAAGGCGCGAAGTCTTCCGGCGCGCAGATTCTCGATGCGTTCGTCTATCACAACTACTCCATCGCCGACCTGCCGGGCACCGTGCGTGCCGGTAAGCAAGTAGTGAGCTGGGGCGAAAGTACCTTCATCGGCAACTCGATCAACAGCATCAACCCGATCGACGTCTCGGCGTTTCGCCGGCCAGGTGCGGAGATCAAGGAAGGGCTGATTCCGGTGAACATGCTGTTCGCCTCTCAGGGGCTCACCGACCAACTGACGGTCGAAGGCTTCTATCAACTGGAATGGGATCAGACCGTCCTCGACAACTGCGGCACCTTCTTCGGTGTCGACGTGGCGGCGGACGGTTGCAACAACGGTTACACCGTCGGCAGCCCGGCGATCGCCCCGTTGGCGCCGCTGGCGGCAGCCTTTGGCCAGCCGATCCAGGTGACCCGCGAAGGCGTGATCGTGCCCCGTGGCGGCGACCGCGATGCGCGGGATTCCGGGCAATGGGGCACGGCGTTGCGCTGGCTCGGCGATGACACCGAGTACGGCCTCTACTTCATGAACTATCACAGCCGCACGCCGACGGTTGGCACCAGCACCGCCGGCCTGTCGACCCTCGCGGCCTTGCCGGGCATGGTCGGGATCGCCAACCGGCTGGCGCCCGGCAGTGGATCGGGACTGGCGCAAAGCGTGATGCTCGGGCGTGGTCAGTACTACCTCGAATACCCGGAAGACATCCGCTTGTATGGCGCGAGTTTCTCTACCACGCTGCCGACCGGCACCGCCTGGACCGGCGAGATCAGCTACCGCCCCAACGCGCCGGTGCAGGTCAACACCAATGACCTGACCCTTGCGCTGCTCAATCCGATTGCCGGCGGTGCCGCGTCGCCGCTGGTTACCTCGCCGGGTGCTGACAACAAGGGCTACCGACGCAAGGAAGTGACCCAGATCCAGAGCACGCTGACGCACTTTTTCGATCAGGTCTGGGGCGCTCAGCGTCTGACCCTGGTCGGCGAAGCGGCGGTGGTGCGGGTCGGTGGCCTGGAGTCGCGCAGCAAACTGCGTTACGGCCGTGACTCGGTCTACGGCCAGTACGGTTTCGGCGGTGACACCGACGGTTTCGTCACCTCCACCTCCTGGGGGTATCGCGCCCGGGCGATCCTCGATTACGCCAACGTGATCGGCGGGATCAACCTCAAGCCCAACCTGTCCTGGTCCCACGACGTCGCCGGTTATGGCCCCAACGGTCTGTTCAACGAAGGCGCCAAGGCCGTCAGCGTCGGGGTCGATGCCGACTACCGCAACACCTATACCGCGAGCCTGAGTTACACCGATTTTTTCGGCGGTGACTACAACACCCTCGAAGACCGTGACTTCGTGGCCCTGAGCTTCGGTGTGAACTTCTGATCTGCCCGAGAAGGATGAATGCAATGCGCAAGATGATTCTGCAATGCGGTGTCCTGGCCCTGAGCCTGCTGGCCGCCAACGTGATCGCGGCGGTGTCGCCGGACGAAGCCAACAAGCTTGGCACCAGCCTGACGCCGCTGGGCGCCGAGAAGGCCGGCAACGCCGACGGCTCGATTCCGGCCTGGACCGGCGGTATCCCGAAAAACGCCGGTGCGGTCGACGGCAAGGGCTTTCTGGCTGACCCGTTCGCCAGTGAAAAACCGCTGTTCACCATCACCGCCGCCAACGTCGACAAGTACAAGGACAAACTGTCCGACGGCCAGGTGGCGATGTTCAAGCGCTACCCCGAGACGTACAAGATCCCGGTCTACCCGACCCATCGCACCGTGGCCGTGCCGCCGGAAATCTACGAATCGGCCAAACGCAGCGCGCTGAACGTCACCAGCATCAACGACGGCAACGGACTGGCCAATTTCACCGGTAACCGCTACTACGCGTTCCCCATTCCCAAAAATGGCGTCGAGGTGTTGTGGAACCACATCACCCGTTATCACGGCGGCAACCTGCGGCGGATCATCACGCAGGTGACCCCGCAAACCAATGGCAGCTACACGCCGATCCGCTTTGAAGAAGAGATCGCCGTGCCGCAACTGATGAAGGATCTCGATCCGGAAAAAGCCGCCAACGTTCTGACTTTCTTCAAACAGTCGGTGACAGCGCCGGCGCGTCTGGCCGGTAACGTGCTGCTGGTGCACGAGACCCTCGATCAGGTGAAGGAACCTCGCCTGGCATGGATCTACAACGCCGGGCAGCGCCGGGTGCGGCGTGCGCCGCAGGTCGCCTATGACGGGCCGGGCACCGCTGCCGACGGCCTGCGCACCTCGGACAACTTCGACATGTTTTCCGGCGCGCCGGACCGCTACGACTGGAAACTGATCGGCAAGAAAGAAATGTACATTCCGTACAACAGCTACAAGCTCGACTCGCCGAGTCTCAAATACGACGACATCGTCAAGGCGGGGCACATCAATCAGGACCTGACCCGCTATGAACTGCACCGGGTCTGGGAAGTGGTCGGCACGGTGAAACCGAACGAACGGCACATCTACGCCAAGCGCCACATGTACATCGACGAGGACAGCTGGCAGGTGGCGCTGGCCGATCACTACGACGGTCGCGGGCAGCTGTGGCGAGTGGCCGAGGGACACGCGCAGTACTACTACGATCACCAGGCCCAGGCCTACACCCTCGAAGCGCTCTACGACATCATCGCCGGCCGCTACATTGCCCTGGGGATGAAGAACGAAGAGAAGCACAGCTTCGAATTCGGCTTCGAAGCCAAGGCCGCCGACTACACCCCATCGGCCCTGCGCGCCGAGGGCGTGAGGTAAGGGTTTCGATACATTGGCAAGGCAAAAGGCGACCATACGGTCGCCTTTTTTATGGGCGCCAATCAGCGTACTGAATACTCGTCAACAAGCGCCGGGGAGAGGGCTAGGGTGAGCGTACAACGATAAAAAGGCGTACCCGATGACCGCCATGACTTACGCTCCGGATCGTCCGGGATTCTTGCCCAGACTCTCTGCTCATCATCTTCCACGTCCACGTCTGACTGCATCATTGCTGGAGTCTTCGGCACGGGTCCGGCTGATCTGCGCACCGGCCGGCAGTGGCAAGAGCACGCTGTTCACCGAATGCCTGTTGCAGGCGCCCGTTGAATGCACGGTGTGCTGGCTGCCGCTGGCGGGCATGTCGATAAGTGTCGCGGCATTTTGCGAGCGACTGGCGCAGGCATTGGGGCTGGCAGCGGCGGATGAGTCGTCGTTGCTAAATGAACTGGCGCGCCGGTCCTCGCCGGTCTGGGTGTTTCTCGACGATTACTGCCGTGTTGAAAATCCGGCGCTGGATGCGCTCCTCGACCGCCTGCTGGCGCTTGCCAGCCCTGCCGTCACCTGGTGGATCGGCACCCGTCGGCGCCCGCAATGCAACTGGCCTCGCCTGCTGCTCGATGATGCCTTGTACGAATGCGAACGCGCGGCGCTGGCGTTGAGTCGTGGCGAGATCGCGCAACTGTTGCGGCACCTTCCGCCAGCCCAGGCCGACGACGTAGCCGGGCGAATCCTCCAGCGCAGCGGTGGGTGGTGCGCCGGGGTGCGGATCCTGTTGATGCAAAAATGCGACTGGTCGCAAAAGACCTTGCCGCAGCAACGCATGGACACCTTGCTGGACTATCTGCAACACGAACTGTTCAGTGGTTTGAGCCCGGAACTGGCAGAGGCCTGGCGGGTGTTGGCGCATTTGCCGCGGTTCAACGCCAGTCTGTGCGATCACCTGTTCGGTGCCGGCGAAGGGGCGCAGTGGATGCGCACGCTGCAAACGCTCGGGTGTTTTATCGAACCCTGGCAAGGATCGCCGGACTGGTTGCAGGTGTGCGCTCCGCTGTCGCGTCTGATGCGCGACGAACCCTGGTCGGCCGGACGTTCCTGGCATCGCAGGGCCTGCCAATGGTTTGCTGCCGGGCAGCATTGGAAATGCGCCTTCGAACAGGCGTTGCTGGCCGAAGAGTACGAGGTCGCGGTGAGCCTGCTCCAACACTTCAGCTTCGAGCACCTGTTCGAGGAGCAGACTGTTGTGTTGCTACTGCGTCTCTACGAGCAGCGCGGCGAGGAGTTGCTGCTGGGTTCGGCGCAACTGGTCGGGCTGATCACGGCAGCGCTGCTGTTCGCCGGACGTTTTGCCCAGGCGGCGGATTGCATCGGGCAACTGTCGCGTTTTCTACCGCCGCCGTCGGCGGGTCAGCAACGGCAATTGATCGCCCGCTGGCAGGCTCAGCAAGGCTGGCTGTTGCATTTGCAGGGGCACATGGACGAGGCGCGCGAGCATTTCGAGCAGGCCTTGAACGATCTTTCGCCGCAGGCCTGGGCGGCGCGTCTTTTGTGCCTGTCGGGCCGCACTCAGCAGGCGTTGCTGTGCGGTGATCTGGAGCTGGCTCATTCGATCAATCGTGAAGCGCTGTGCCTGGCCCGGGCTGAGGGTTCATTGCTGTTCGAAGCGTTGCTGGAACTGGATCACGCCCAACTGCTGGAGCAACGGGGCGCGTCGGCTCGTGCCGAAGAATTGCTGGCCAATCTTTGCGACATGCTCGGCTTGTCTGTCGAGCGGCCGACGCCGTTGCTGGGCCGTATTGCCCTGCGTCGCGGGCGGTTGGCGCTGAGCATGGGACAGCAGGATCGGGCCGCCGGATTCTTTCAACAAGGGCTCGACGATTGCCTGTGCAGCTTTGACAAGCGGGTGCTTTATGGCTTTTTGGGGCAGGCGCAACTGGCCGCCGATCAGGGCGATTACCCGCAGGCGTTCATGCGTCTGCGTGATGCCGAGCGGCTCATGCAGCAGCGGCAGATTCCGGACACGGTCTATCGCGGCGTTCTGCTGCAGCTCAGCAGTGAATTCTGGCTGCAACAAGGGCGGCCAGAACTGGCTCGCGAAGCGTTGAGTCGAGTGCTCAGGCATTATCGTGGCCCGCGGGCACGGCAGGCGCCGCCGGCAACGCTGGAACTGATTCCGCGTATCGAGTGTTTGCTGATTCTGGCCGAGACCCGTTTGGGGCAGACGCAGCAGCCCGTGCTGCGATTGCAGTCTCTGCTCGAGCAGGCTCGGTCTTGCCGGATGATTGTTCTGGAAACCGAGTTGCTGCTGGCAATGAGCGAGGTGGCATCAATTCTCAATGATCGGGAATCTGCCCGGCAGTATTTCGACAAGGGCCGCATGCTGGCCTGCCAGTTCAACTTGCAGTGCCTGGTCATGAAGTTCGATGATGCCGCGACGGTTATTCGATCTGAATCATTATCCGGACATCAGTTTTCTGAAAGTGGCGAGAGTGAAAATTCATTAAGTTTGAGAGAGTCGCAAGTGTTGGGGTTGATTGCGGCGGGAAGTTCCAATAAACAAATAGCGGACAAGTTGTTCATCTCGTTGCATACCGTTAAAACTCATGTCCGGCGGATTCATGCAAAGTTGGGCGTCGAACGCCGTACGCATGCCGTGGCGCGCGCTAGAATGCTGGGTTTATGTTGTTAATCGTCATTTAATCAGTGTGTTGGTTTTTTTTAAGTTTGATCCTTTAAATGTCTTGCAAAGGATAGTGGGTGTTTTTGTTGGTTTTACTCCGGTTAAGTTGTTTGTACAGCTTGGGCGATGTTTTGTCGTCCTGTTAATACGTGTAATAACGGAGTTTTATCATGAGCGCAGTGGAAAGTTTCTCGGCGGAAAAGCATCTGAATAAAATCAATCAGCACAGGGACGACCTGGAAGGTTTACTGGGTGCACTACCGTCGTTCAAATCGCTTTTACAGGATCTGGTGTTAAAGGAACTTCAACAGTTATCGCCGGATATCTATATCAGCAAAACGTACATTACCGCCCAGCGTCCAGGGATTGTGAATCCGCAACCGACCGGGTTGTTGATGGACGTGTTCATGCAGTGCCTGATGTCCGGTAATGCGCCCGTCTATGACGCCAGTCTGTACGGCGTCTTCGATTGGCCTGACTCCACGGATGAAGAGGACCGGATTCACGGGCTGGATGTGGTCGCCGTCGGTTCGTTGATCGGTAATGTGCTGGGGGCGCTGGCGCAGAAATACACACCTTTGCTGGCGCAATACTGGGCTGCTTCTTCGGGGAAGGACGACAAGGGGCGCGAGCTGGCTTCGCGCCGGCGTCAGCTGCAGGATGTCCATGCAGCGCTGTTCTGGCAGGAATTGGGTGCGACGGTGCAGATGCAAGGCGTTCGGCCGGAGGTAGAGGAAAGCTATGCCGTTTTTATCAAGGGCACATCTTTGACTCCGGCCTACAGTCTTTCACTGCAACTGGAAAATGGTCGATTCGCAACGCTGGCCGGCTGCTTTGTCACCTACCTCACGGGGCGCTCTATCCCCGAACTGGTTCTGGACGATGACGAATGGGTAGTGCTCTACACCTCCGTGAACGGCCTGGAAACGTTCCGCACCGCCGCCTTGATGCATCAAGCGTTGCAGCAACGCCTGGGCAATGCAGAAACCCGGGCACAACTGCTCAGGAGCATTTCACAGGAAGATGCCGAGCAGGTCGGCAGCGTTCCGGATATCCGTTACCTGAACATTCAAGGCGAAATCTTCCAGACCCTCACCGCCCAGCTTCTTGAAAAACAACAACGCGACGTTGCTTACCATCTTCGCCGGTTACAGGCGCCGGGCGGGGATCGGCCTGCTCTCGTGCGTTCGGTCGAGAGCGCCCTTCAGCAGCAGGCGGTCATCGACGCTGCCCGGGGGCGGGTCGCCAGACTACTGGCCCTGATGAACCGAAACGCCCGGCCGCAATGGTTGAAGGATGCCACCGCCAACCATCAGGAAATGTTCGCCTCTCTGGAAAAGGAACTGCTCAGGGGGCAGGTGTGCCTGCATGAGGCCATGGAAGGGGTATCTTCTTTTCAGGACTACGTGCGCGGTGCTGTCGAAACCCACATCAGCGCGGGCGATACCCGGCGAGTGGACCCTGATACTGTCTGGGTGACAGTGCAACATTCGTTGCGCATGGGCACTCGGCGTATCGAACATGTCGAGCGTAAAACCCTGACGCAGTTGTTCATGTACGGCGTGCATGACACGGCGGCTCCCTACACGATCAAGCTCGAAGCCTTTCACAACAATCCGCGACTGACGGCTTCCAGTATCGAACTCGCCATCCGCCAGTTTGATCTGCGTGTGCAATATGCCAGTGAGCGCAATCAGCGATTCGCACAGGCGCGGATCCGCGAAGCCATGCGCGAAGTCCTGGGGCAGGAAATTGCGCTCAGCCACTTCGCCGCCGTCCTGCAAAAACACATCGGCCCGCAAGCACAGAACATGGTGCAGCGGTATCTGTATGGCGACCCGGGAGTCGAAGCGTTTGGCGTCGCGTTTCGTCAGCGCTACAGGCCGTTCAGGGACATGATTGCGTTTCGTGCAAGGGGAGCTGCGCCAGACCGTCAATTACATGTGCTGTATGCGCCGGGTGCCCCGACCGGGCAGCAGTGGTACGAATTCTCCGATCTGACGGGGTTGAAGCGCCAGTTCATCTCTTGGGGATTCGAGCCACGTGATCGTGAATTCCTGACCGGTCAGGCTTTCAGCAAGGACCGCGCAGCTTTCGTGAAAGACGAGCTCTCTTATGACGAACCGGGCCCTGTGTTTCAGCCATGGTGGTGGGGCGGTGTCACCCTGGTGGAGTGGAACCGGGGGCACGAAGACGGGCCGCTGATGGGGGCCATTCATGAAATCATCGATTGGGAAATTGCCGAGGAACAGGTGGCTACTCCTGCCTGGTACAGGAGTGCGGCGGCGCGCGATCGCGAGATGCTTACCCGATTGAACACGGATTTCAGGGCGCTCTACGAACTCTCGAAAGAGGAGCTTAATATCCCCACGTTGGTTTCTTTTTCACGAGACCAGGTGATGGAACGGTTGAACAGCCATCTGCGTCGTTCTGACCCGAACCATCCGTTGATCGATCCTGATCGCGTTGATGTCAAGGTGAAAGGGCAGGACTGGATGACGCTCACCCATCTCTTCATTCAATGGCAGCTTTGGCCAGACGATGATCAGGTGGCATTCGTCTCCAGGGAGGGTTCTTCACTGGGCGGTCTGAATGCGACGGTCGTCAAATCGTTGATCGGTTTGCGGCCGGGCATGATGTATGAGTGGCATCTGGTCGACCGTTTCGCCAACGGCGCGTCGCTGGATCTCAAGGCGAAACTGTTCTGCAAGCTCAAGCAGAACGAAATGCTCAGGGCGGCATTGACCCAGAAGATGCAGGGCTCTTTGTCCGCCGAACAGTTCAACTGGCTGGCGGGACTGGTCGACGGGCTCGATCATGACCGTCCTCATGAACTGGATCCGTTCAAGCCGGGTACTACCCCGCAGGACGGTATCTACACGCTGGTTCTTGAAGGGCGACGCATCGAGGGCGCTTATACGTTTGGACGCCGGGTGGCAGGGAAACTGCAGCTGCTGGTCTATATTCCGAAGGCTCCGGATGGCATGAGTTTCCGTCCGCTGGAGTCCTTGACACTGGGGCTCAAGGACGCCGACCTGGGAAATCACGTTATTGCACTGACCAGGCTCGAACACAGGAGTGTCGTACAGAACTTTGTCATTCGCTGCCAGAACGCGTCAGGCGCTCTCCCAACCCCGGCGTTGAACAACAGTTCTGTCGTGACCCATTTCAAGTTCGAATTCGACAGCATGATTTCCCGTGTGCTCAGCGACGTTGACTATCAAACCACCACACCTGCCGAGCGTTTCTGGAACACGGTCATGGTGATCACCGAGCTTGCGGTGGATATCGTCTCGCTGTTTGTCCCGCCGGTGGGATTGGTGAACAGCATCGTGCGCATCACACGGTCGATCGTCCAGGGCATCGTTGCCTACAGCCTGGGGGATGACGAAGCCGGCAAGAACCATCTCGCCTCGGCCTGGAGAAGCTCCATTCTCCTGTATGTGGGGATTGTGGCTGGCGTTGGCGGATCTGTTTCGGCGGTGGGGCTGCTGTCGCGAGTCAAGGATATTTCCGAGATCGTATCGACCGCGACCGGGGTGCCAGTGGGCATTGGTTATGTCACCGCCGTGGCTTCTCCCTATGTGATCGCGGACAGTAAAACCCGAATCATCGGCTGACCCCTTGCCTCATCAATCTGGCTGATAACCCATCCGCCAGCTCACGGCCCGCGTCGCAGCCAATAACCGCTGCGCCGCCGGGCCGTTTTCGTCGGCGTGGAAAAGCGAGGTCGGGCCGACGATGGTCAACACCGCCGCGACCTGCCCGAGGGCGTTGAACACCGGTGCCGACAGGGCATCGACGCCGGGCATCAGCAAGCCGTGGACATGATGCAGACCGCGTTCGCGGATCTGCTCGCACAACGCCGCATAGGCTTTTTCGTCTGCCAGCGGATGGCCGCCGCTGGCGATTTCCTGTTCGCGCAATTCGTCGGTTTCCCGGTGCGGCAGATAAGCGCCGAACACCAGACCGGTGGAGGAACTGAGCAGCGGTAATACCGAGCCCAATTGCGTCACCACCGTCACCGCGCGCACCGCCGGTTCGATGTGCACCACGGTCGCGCCCTGATTGCCCCACACCGCCAGGAAACAGGTTTCGTTGAGTTCGTCGCGCAACTCGGCCAGCGGCAGAGCGGCGACTTTCAGCACGTCCATACTGTTCAGAGCAGCGAGGCCCACGCGCAGCGCTTCACGGCCGAGACCGTAGTGGTTGGTGGCAGTGTTCTGTTCTGCGAAACCGCTGGCAATCAAGGCCTGCAGATAACGGTGAACCTTGCTCGCGGGCATCTGCACATGTTCGGCCAGACGCGACAGCGAAGTGGACGGCGACAACTCGGCCAGGGCCTTGAGGATGTCGGTGCCGACTTCGGCGGAGCGGACTTTCTGTTTGCCGTTGCTGTCGCTGGTTTTTTCCATGGTGCTGCCGTGTCCCGGAACGAATGGGCGTCTTTATAGCTTGACGCTGGATAGCGAGCAAATTACGTTATGCGTAATTGAATTGCGATAAAAATAACCCCGGCGTGCCAAGACCTCCGATCCAGAGCGTCCGGCCATGCCGACTCCCTGTTCAGGAGGCTCCATGAACCTCGATTCAGCCCTGGCTTACCAGTCCGGTTTCGGCAATGAATTCAGCTCCGAAGCGTTGCCCGGCGCACTGCCCGTCGGCCAGAACTCCCCGCAGAAAGCCCCTTACGGTCTGTACACCGAACTGTTCTCCGGCACCGCGTTCACCATGACCCGTAGTGAAGCGCGGCGCACCTGGATGTACCGGATCCAGCCGTCGGCCAATCACCCGGCATTCGTCAAACTGGAGCGGCAACTGGCGGGCGGACCATTGGGTGAAGTGACCCCCAATCGCCTGCGCTGGAACCCGCTGGAGATCCCGGCCGAACCGACAGATTTCATCGACGGTCTGGTGAGCATGGCGGCCAACTCCGCCGCCGAAAAACCGGCCGGCATCAGCATCTATCACTACTGCGCCAACCGTTCGATGGAGCGCGTTTTCTTCAACGCCGACGGCGAGCTGCTGCTGGTGCCGCAACTCGGGCGCCTGCGCATCGCCACCGAACTGGGTGTACTGGAAGTGGCGCCGCTGGAAATCGCCGTGTTGCCACGGGGCCTGAAATTCCGCGTCGAACTGCTAGATCCGCAAGCGCGCGGCTACGTCGCCGAGAACCATGGCGCGCCATTGCGTCTGCCGGATCTGGGGCCGATCGGCAGTAACGGCCTGGCTAATCCGCGGGACTTCCTGACCCCGGTGGCCGCCTACGAAAACCTGCAACAACCGACCACCCTGGTGCAGAAGTTCCTCGGCCAGTTGTGGGGCACCGAACTCAATCACTCGCCGCTGAACGTGGTCGCCTGGCACGGCAACAACGTGCCGTACAAATATGACCTGCGCCGCTTCAACACCATCGGCACCGTCAGTTTCGATCACCCGGATCCGTCGATCTTCACCGTGCTGACCTCGCCGACCAGCGTCCACGGCCTGGCCAACCTCGACTTCGTGATCTTCCCGCCGCGCTGGATGGTGGCCGAGAACACCTTCCGTCCGCCGTGGTTCCACCGCAACCTGATGAACGAATTCATGGGCCTGATCCAGGGCGAGTACGACGCCAAAGCCGAAGGCTTCCTGCCCGGCGGCGCGTCCCTGCACAGCTGCATGAGCGCCCACGGCCCGGACGGCGAGACCTGCACCAAAGCCATCAACGCGGACCTCAAGCCGGCCAAGATCGACAACACCATGGCCTTCATGTTCGAGACCAGCCAGGTGCTGCGCCCAAGCCGCTTCGCCCTCGACTGCCCGCAACTGCAATCCACTTACGACGCCTGCTGGGCCACGCTGCCCGCCACGTTCGACCCGACCCGGAGATAACCCATGACTCAGAATTCCATCACCCGCAGTTGGGTCGCTTCGGCCAACGATCACACCGAATTCCCGCTGCAGAACCTGCCGCTGGGCGTGTTCAGCATCGACGGCTCGGCACCGCGCGCGGGCGTGGCGATTGGCGAACACATCTTCGATCTGCAAGTGGCGCTGGAGGCCGGTCTGTTCGACGGCGTCGCGCGCAGTGCCGTCGAAGCCATGCACGGCGGTCAGTTGAACGCGTTCTTCGAACTCGGCCGCGACGCCCGCGTTGCCTTGCGCGAACGTCTGCTGGAACTGCTCAGCGAGGGCAGCACTCATCGCGGCAACATTGAAGCCCAGGGCGTGAAACTGCTGCCGCTGGCTGCCGATTGCCAGCTGCACCTGCCGGCGCGCATCAGCGACTACACCGACTTCTACGTCGGCATCGAACACGCGCAGAACGTCGGCAAACTGTTCCGTCCGGACAACCCGCTGCTGCCGAACTACAAACACGTGCCGATCGGCTACCACGGTCGTGCGTCTACCGTGCGCGCCTCCGGTGCCGACGTGCGCCGCCCGAAAGGCCAGACCCTGCCGGCCGGCGCGACCGAGCCGACCTTCGGCCCGTGCGCACGGCTGGACTATGAGCTGGAACTGGGGATCTGGATCGGTCAGGGCAACGAGATGGGCGAGCCGATCGCCATCGGTGACGCCGCTGAACACATCGCCGGTTTCTGCCTGCTCAACGACTGGTCGGCCCGTGACATCCAGGCCTGGGAATACCAGCCGCTCGGTCCGTTTCTGTCCAAGAGCTTCATCACCAGTGTTTCGCCATGGGTGGTGACTGCCGAAGCGCTGGCGCCATTCCGCACTGCGCAACCGGCGCGTCCGCAAGGTGATCCGCAGCCGCTGCCGTACCTGCTCGACAAAGGTGATCAGGAGGGTGGTGGTTTCGACATCGAGCTGGAAGTGCTGCTGCTCACCGAGAAAATGCGCGAACAGAACCTGCCGGCCCATCGCCTGACCCTGAGCAACACCCGCTACATGTACTGGACTGTCGCGCAAATGGTTGCGCACCACAGCGTCAACGGCTGCCAGCTGCAGGCCGGTGACTTGTTCGGTTCGGGCACCTTGTCCGGGCCGGAAAGCGGTCAGTTCGGCAGCCTGCTGGAAATCACCGAGGGCGGTAAAAAGCCGATCGAACTGGCGTCCGGTGAAGTGCGCAAGTTCCTTGAAGACGGCGACGAAATCATCCTGCGCGCCCGCTGCGCCCGCGAAGGTTTTGCCTCGATCGGCTTCGGCGAATGCCGTGGCACCGTGCTGGCGGCGCGCTGACAGGAGCGGCTCATGGACCTCTACACCTATTACCGTTCCACCTCGTCGTACCGGGTGCGGATCGCGTTGGCACTCAAGGGCCTCGACTACCAGGCGTTGCCGGTCAACCTGATCGCACCGCCCGGTGGCGAGCATCGGCAACCGGTGTACCTGGCGATCAATCCCCAGGGCCGGGTGCCGGCGCTGCGTACTGACGAAGGCAAGTTGCTGATTCAGTCACCGGCGATCATCGAGTATCTGGAAGAACGTTATCCACAGGTGCCGTTGCTGCCCGAAGACCTTGTTGCCCGCGCCCAGGTGCGCGGCGTCGCGGCGGTGATCGGCTGCGATGTGCATCCGTTGCACAACGTCAGCGTGCTCAATCGCCTGCGCGGTCTGGGGCATGACGAGCCGCAGGTGAACGAGTGGATCGGCCACTGGATCAGTCAGGGGCTGGCGACGGTGGAGCAGTTGATCGGCGACAGCGGCTTCTGTTTCGGCGAGTGGCCGTGCGTGGCGGACGTGTACCTGATTCCACAGCTGTACGCGGCCGAGCGGTTCAACGTTTCGCTGGAGGCGTTTCCACGGATTCGTCGGGTGGCCGCGTTGGCCGCTGAGCATCCGGCGTTCATTGCGGCGCATCCGGCGAATCAGCCGGACACCCCGAAGTAGCGTTTGATGGCTCCCGTGCAGCGCACGGGAGCCATTCCGGTTACCCGCAAAAAATCATAAAAACAAAACAGGTACCTTGCGATGCACAACCAGATTGCCAGCTTCCGGGCGGCACTCGACGCCCGTCCTGTGTCCCGCTTTCAGTGGTTACTCCTGATTCTTCTTGCCTTGCTGCTGGTCACCGACGGCTATGACGCCCAGGTGCTCGGTTACGTGGTGCCGGCGCTGGCGCAGGACTGGGGTCTGGAAAAATCCGCGTTCGGCCCGGTGTTCAGCGCCAACTTGCTGGGTCTGACCCTCGGCTCTCTCGCCGTGACGCCGCTGGCCGACCGCTTCGGCGTTCGACGGATTCTGCTCGCCTGCGTGCTGATCTACGCCAGTCTCACCGTCCTGATGGTGTTCGCCGATTCCCTGAATACCCTGATGATCGCGCGCTTCATCTGCGGCATCGGCATGGGCGGCGCGATGCCCAGCGCCATGGCGTTGATGTCGGAATATTCACCGCCTCGCCTGCGCACGTTGATGGTCACGCTGGCGGCGTGCGGCTTTTCATTCGGCGGTGCGGCGGGTGGTTTTGTCGCGGCCGGTTTCATCGACCGTTTCGGTTGGCAGGCAGTGTTCCTCGCCGGCGGTGTCACGCCGTTGCTGCTGTTTCCGTTTCTCTGGTGGATGCTGCCGGAATCCTTGCCACGACTGCTGCGTGACGCGCCGCCCTACGCACGCCTGCGCAAGGTCACCGCGCGGATGCTGCCGGACTGGCAGCCACCGGCCGCATCGGTCGAGCAGAACGAACGCGAGCAGGGCAGCAAACTGACCGTGGTGGAGTTGTTCCGCAACGGTTACGCACGCCCGACCTTGCTGATCTGGGCGACGTTTTTCGTCAGCCTGATCCTGCTGTATTTCATGATCAGCTGGCTGCCGTCACTGCTGCTGGAAAGTGGCTTGAAACTCAATGAAGCGAACCTGGTGACGTCGATGTTCCTGTTCGCCGGCACGCTCGGCGCAATTTGCATGGCGTGGTTCGCCGACCGTTTGAAAAGCAAAGTACGACTGTTGTCCGGCGTATTGGCTGGCGCGGCGGTGTGCACGATCCTGCTGGGGCTGAATCACGACAATCCGCGTTATCTGGTGGCCTGTGTGTTTGCGGCGGGGTTTTGCATCATCGGCGGGCAACTGACGCTCAACGCGTTCGCCAGCAATTTCTATCCGGCGCACGTGCGCGCCACCGGCACCGGCTGGGCATTGGGAGTAGGGCGGTTCGGCTCGATTCTCGGGCCGCTGTTCGGCAGCCTGTTGTTGGCGATGCACATTCCGGTGGAGCAGATTTTCTTCTTCTGCGCGATTCCGGCGGTGATTGCGGCGTTGCTGATCATTCAGGTGCGTTCGCCTTCGCAGCTTGCGCAAATTCCTGTGGGAGCGAGCTTGCTCGCGAAGAACGATAACGCGGTTTGACTGATCGACCGTGTCGCCTGATTCGCGAGCAAGCTCGCTCCCACAAGGGATCAGTGGACGACTGAGTTCGGTGGCAGATGCCCCAGCCGTTCCGTCAGGCGAAGTCGCTGAATCGGGTCGTCACTGAGCAATAGCGCGTGCTCCAGATCGAAACGCTCGGCGTTCGGGCAATCGAGGCGCTGGTACAGACTGGCCCGGGCCAGATAGTCGGCGGCGCTGGCGTTGCCCAGTTCGAGCACGCGCTCGGCATCGATCAGCGCCGCGATGAAGTCGTCGTGGGTCAGGTGCAGCTGGCGCAGGTTGCGTGACAGACGCTGAAGCATCTGCATCGGTTCGGCAGTCAGCAGGTGGTCGGCGTTGAGTTTCATCTGATGGCCGTACTGGCGGTGCAGCAGTTCGCGGCAGTCGTTCGGATACAGGCGCCGTCCGCCGCACGGATCGAGCAGGTGATCGGCCCCGGGAACCTTCAGCAGGAAATGCCCGGGGAAGTTCACGCCCACCAGCGGAATCTCCAGGCCACGAGCCAGTTCCAGGGCGATCAATGCCAGCGCCAGCGGCTGGCCGCGTTTGGTCTGCATGACTTTGTGCACCATTGCGGCCTGCGGACGCAGCGGTACGAAATCATCCTGGGCAAATCCCAGATCGGTCATGCGCCGCAGCAGCGGTTGCGCCAGCTCGCTGACCGGCAGCAACGGCAAGCCATAGCTGACCCGCTGCTGCAGTTCCTTGAATTCCTGCAACAGCGCTTCGGGATCGGCTTGTTTGTCGTGTTCGGCGGCCATCCACAACGCGGCTTCGAACAGCGCGGGCGGTGAACGGTGCAGACACTCGAAGAAACGTTGGCGCGGACTCATCTAAATCTCCGGGGCATGCCTCGTTTTAGCCCCGTCTTTGCCATTCGTCCAGTGCCGGGCCGCTCTGCCTTCGGGTTATGCCGCAACGCATTGGTCGCTGTCGGGCCTTATTCCCGTGCGCTTCAGCAATTTTCAGGCGCAAGCCTATACTGGCGTCTACCAGAAGTGATTCGGGAGCCTGCCGATGTTCGCTCTCATGCAAAGCACTCGCCTGGAATCGCTGCACCTTAGCGTTGATCCGGTGTCCGGATTGAAGGCGGTCATTGCCATTCATAACAGTCGCCTCGGGCCAGCCCTGGGCGGGTGTCGTTATCTCGCCTATCCGAACGACGAGTCCGCGGTCGAGGACGCCATACGCCTGGCCCAGGGCATGAGCTACAAGGCCGCATTGGCTGGTCTCGCCCAGGGCGGTGGGGTGGCCGTGATCGTGCGGCCGGCCCATGTCGAAAACCGCGGCGCCTTGTTCGAAGCCTTCGGCCGTTGCATCGATCAGCTCGACGGGCGCTACATCACTGCCATCGACAGCGGCACGTCAGTGGCGGATATGGATTGCATCGCCCAGCAGACCCAGCATGTCACCAGCACCACTTCGGCTGGCGACCCCGCGCCGCATGCGGCGATGGGCGTGTTCACCGGAATTCGTGCCACAGCCATGGCGCGGCTGGGCAGCGATAACCTCGAAGGCTTGCGCGTGGCGATTCAGGGGCTGGGCAACGTCGGTTATGCCCTCGCTGAACAGCTGCACGCAGCCGGTGCCGAACTGTTGGTCAGCGACATCGACCACGGCAAGGTGCAACTGGCGATGGAACAGCTCAACGCCCATCCGATTGCCAACGACGCGTTGCTCAGCACGCCGTGCGACATCCTCGCGCCGTGCGGTTTGGGCGGTGTGCTCAACAGCCACACGGTCACCCAGTTGCGCTGCTCGGCGGTGGCAGGCTCGGCCAACAATCAACTGACGCACCTGGATGTCGCCGATCAACTCGAACGGCGCGGAATCCTGTATGCGCCGGATTATGTGATCAATGCCGGCGGTCTGATCTACGTTTCCCTCAAGCATCGGGGCGAAGAACTGACGACCATCACCGCGCACCTGTCGAAGATCAGTTCGCGCCTGACTGAAGTCTTCGCCCACGCCCAGGCGGAAAAACGTTCACCCGCGCGGGTGGCGGACGAGCTGGCGGAGAAGGTGTTGTACCGCTGAGGTTTGTCCGGGCATGAAAAAGCCCCCGAGTCTTTCAACTCAGGGGCTATTCAATTCAGAGGCTTCAATCCAAGTGTCGCTTACTTCGCAGCCTTCGCCGCTTTGGCAGGTTTGGCTGGCGCTTCTGCCGGTTCGGCCACGTCTGCCGGCTCGGTTGCCACAACCGGTGCCGCCGGTGCGTTGATCAGCTCCGACAGTGCATCAGGCTGGCTCTTGAACGCCCGGGCGAACACATCGCGGTTCTTCGCCATGAAGATCCCGACTTCTTCCACTTGCTGCTCGCTCAACGAAGGAACGGCTTTTTCCAGCACTTCGGCCAACAGTTCGGCCAGTTCGAGCATTTTGTCATGACGGTCAGCTTCGGCTTTATCCATGAACAAGCGCTCCAGATCTCGGCTGCTGCGGTATACCACTTCGACGGCCATTCACCACCTCACATGCCTTCACATTAAGTTGTCTTTGCGACTACTGTATCTATATACAGCGAAAAGGATAAGCGAATCCCTGCGCTTTGGGTAGTGGCTTTTCAATGTAGACCGGATTCGGATTTTGTCAGCCCGATACCTGCGCACTGGTGCGACCAAACGCCACGGCGCGGGTTTCGCGCCGCCTCGCCATGATGGCGTGGCCTCTTTTCTTCATGCATCTGCGTACGTGTGCAATAACCGTCACGTCCAGCAAGCAACATCCGCTCGAACCGGGCTAAGGAATCTTCAACGTGAAAATCAACTGGGCCGAGAAACTGCGGCAAAACGTGCATCAACTGGCCGAGTCCCTGGGCAACCTGTTCGTCGAGACCTTCCACTACCTGGCGCTGTTCGCCATTGGTGCGGTAACCGCCTGGGCGGCGGTGATGGAGTTTCTCGGGATGCTCGAGGAAGGGCATATCAAGATCGATGACATTCTGTTGCTGTTCATCTATCTGGAACTGGGGGCGATGGTCGGGATTTACTTCAAGACCAACCACATGCCGGTGCGCTTCCTGATCTACGTGGCGATTACGGCACTGACGCGCCTGCTGATCTCCAACGTCTCACACCACAATCCGCCGGACATGGGCATCATCTACCTGTGCGGCGGGATTCTGCTGCTGGCGTTCTCGATCCTGGTGGTGCGTTACGCTTCGTCGCAATTCCCTTCGGTGAAAATCGAGAACCCGCACCGCAAGATCGGCACGGGTTCCAGTGAACATCCGGAAGTGGAGAAGGGCGAACTTTAAAGGCCGGCGGCTGGCCGGGGCTGATGTTTGGCCCGACGCGGTGGCGGAGTGATTCCGTCGCCGCGAGTCATGGCATCAAGGATCGCCATGGCGCTGTGGCCCTGTTCGATGGCGATGCCGAACTGAATGCTTTGCACCAGCCGTTTGAGGCGTTTGGGGTCGTTGCGCTGTTCGGCGCTGATCATCCGTTTGGCGACGATCCGGCCGCCATTGGAGAGGGTCAGCATGATGCTGCCGTCGAGCCCCTGAATGCTCAGGTTGATCTGATAGTCCGGCGCGAAGGCATCGGTAATGATCTGAAAAGGATTGTCCATGATGCGTCACCGCCTGATTGAACGTGCAGTTGTTGACCGGCCTTGATCGGGTTGGTTCGCCAAACCTGACCATCGGCCTTTCCGTGGTCCTGTCTCCTTCAGCGATGTAGCAAGGGACATGCCGGGAATATTGTCGAACAATGAATCCGGCCAAAAAGAAGGCGAGCCCATGGCTCGCCTTCTTCGTTTGCGGCCCGTTTCAGGGCAGAACCGAGTAGATGATCGCTGACAGTGCAATCAGGCCGATCAGCACCACGAACACGTTGGACATCTGGCCCGAATACTGGCGCAAGGCCGGCACGCGGCGGATCGCGTACATCGGCATCAGGAACAACAGGCAGGCAATCACCGGCCCGCCAAGGGTTTCGATCATGCCGAGGATGCTCGGGTTGAAGGTCGCCACGGCCCAGCAGCTGAGGATCATGAACAGCGCGGTCGCACGGTTCAGCCAGCTCGCCGACATCACCCGGCCACGGCTGCGCAGGCTTTTGACGATCATGCCCTGGAAGCCTTCGCTGGCGCCGATGTAGTGGCCGAGGAAGGATTTGGTGATCGCCACCAGCGCAATCAGCGGCGCGGCGTAAGCGATGACCGGAGTCTGGAAGTGGTTGGCCAGGTACGACAGGATCGAAATGTTCTGCGCCTTGGCCGCTGCCAGATCCGCCGGCGACAGTGCCAGCACCCAGCTGAAGCAGAAGAACATCACCGTCACCACCATCATGCCGTGAGCCATGGCGAGAATGCCGCTGCTCTTGCGTTCGGCCTGGTCGCCGTAGCGTTGTTTCTGCTCGACGGCGAAGGCGGAAATGATCGGCGAATGGTTGAACGAGAACACCATCACCGGGATCGCCAGCCACAGGGTCTTGAGGAACACCGACATTTCCATCGGTTCTTGAGCACTGGCGAAGAATGCGCCGTTCCAGTTCGGAATCAGGCTGATGCCGAGCAACAGCAGCGCGGCGACGAACGGATACACCAGCACGCTCATGGCTTTGACGATCACGCTCTGACCACAGCGGACGATGGCCATCAAGCCGAGGATCAGCGCCAGCGACAGCACCGCACGTGGCGGCGGGGCGATGTGCAACTGGTGTTCGAGGAAGCTGCTGAGGGTGTTGGTCAGCGCCACGCTGTACACCAGCAGGATCGGGAAGATCGCGAAGAAATACAGCAGCGTGATCAGTTTGCCGGCGCCGATGCCGAAGTGTTCCTCCACCACTTCGGTGATGTCACCGGAGCGGCCCGACAGCACGAAGCGGGTCAGGCCCCGGTGCGCGAAGAAGGTCATCGGGAAAGCCAGCAACGCCAGGATCAGCAACGGCCAGAAGCCGCCGACACCGGCGTTGATCGGCAAGAACAAGGTGCCGGCACCGATGGCCGTGCCGTACAGGCCGAGCATCCAGGTGGTGTCGAATTTGCTCCAGCCCTTGTGGGCGGTTTCGTTGTTGCGTGTGCGGTCTACAGCGGGATTTTCGGCAGCAGGTGTGCGTACATCGGTCATCGTTTTTGCCTCGTTATTATTCTTGCTCGGGCTCACGTGTTACGGGCGGTCAGGGAGTGCTCCTCAGCACTCCACCCAGCTCACGGCCAGGCCGCCCCGTGAAGTCTCTTTGTATTTGTCATGCATGTCGGCGCCGGTATCGCGCATGGTGCGGATCACCCGGTCGAGGGAAATGAAGTGTTTGCCGTCGCCGCGCAGGGCCATTTGCGTGGCGTTGATCGCCTTCACCGCAGCGATGGCGTTGCGCTCGATGCACGGCACCTGCACCAGCCCGCCGACCGGGTCGCAGGTCAGACCGAGGTTGTGTTCCAGGCCGATTTCGGCGGCGTTCTCCAGTTGCTCCGGGGTGGCGCCGAGCACATCGGCCAGACCCGCAGCGGCCATCGCGCAGGCAGAGCCAACTTCACCCTGGCAGCCGACTTCGGCGCCGGAAATCGAGGCGTTTTTCTTGCACAGGATGCCGACCGCTGCCGCGCCCAGAAAGAAGGCGACCACGTCATCGTCGGACGCGTCCGGATTGAATTTCATGTAGTAGTGCAGAACGGCCGGGATGATCCCGGCGGCACCGTTGGTCGGCGCGGTCACCATGCGCCCGCCGGCGGCGTTCTCTTCGTTGACGGCGAGGGCGAACAGGTTGACCCACTCCATCGCCGACAGGGTCGAACTGATGACGTTCGGCTTGCCGATTTCCAGCAGGCTGCGGTGCAATTTCGCCGCACGACGGGGAACATTCAGACCGCCTGGCAGGACGCCTTCGTGACGCAGGCCTTGCTCGACGCACTCGCGCATCACCGACCAGATGTGCAGCAGGCCCTTGCGGATCTCGGCGTCGCTGCGCCAGGCCCGTTCGTTGGCCATCATCAGTTCGGAAACCCGCAGGTTGTGCTGCTTGCACAGCGCCAGCAGTTCGACGGCGCTGGAGAATTCGTAAGGCAACTCGACGTCGCCGGCCGGCGCCACACCCGATTCGGCTTCGGCCGCTTCGATGATGAAACCGCCGCCGACCGAGTAGTACGTTTGCTCTAACAGTTGGCCGGATGCACCGAAGGCTGTCAGCGACATGGCGTTCGGGTGGTAGGGCAGGCTCTCGTCCAGCAGCAGGAGATCGTGCTGCCAGTTGAAGGCAATCGAACGTTCACCGGCCAGAGACAGTTGGCCGGTCTCGCGCAGTTGCTGGATGCGTGGCTCGATGGTCGACGGATCGATGCTGTCCGGCCATTCGCCCATCAGGCCCATGACCGTTGCACGGTCAGTGGCATGGCCGACGCCGGTGGCCGAAAGCGAGCCGTACAAACGGATTTCCACCCGCTGCACATCGTTCAGCAAATGCTGATCGATCAGCGCCTGGGCGAAGGTCGCGGCGGCGCGCATCGGGCCGACGGTGTGGGAACTGGACGGGCCGATGCCGACTTTGAATAGATCGAAAACACTGATAGCCATGCTAAACCCTTACAAGCAATGGAGTAGGAATCGCTGCCATTTTTTGTAGGACAAGCGCAATGTCGGCGATACTGCCTACCTCGCTTCAACGTGACTAACGAAACTTCCTAAGTAAGCCTTTAGCAGGACTAAATCATGAGTCGTCAATTGCACGCCCAGACTTACGTCTGGCTGCAGGTGTTTTCCTGTGCCGCGCGGCACCTGTCATTCACCCGTTGTGCCGAGGAACTGCACATCACGCCGGGGGCTGTGAGTCAGCAAATCCGACAGCTGGAAGAACGTCTGGGCTTTCGCCTGTTTCATCGCCGCGCGCGCGGTGTGGAGCTGAGCGCGGAAGGGCAGCGACTGGCGATCACGGTCAACGAGGCTTACGGCAGCATCGATGCGGAATTGCGTCGCCTGGATGCGGGGATGATCAGCGGGATTCTGCGGGTGCGCTCGATTCCGTCGTTCCTCAGCAAATGGCTGACCCCGCGCCTGCCGCGTCTGCAACAGCGTTACCCGGACATCCAGTTGCGGCTGGTGGCGGAGGACAGCAGCGTGCCGTTGCATGAGGGGGATTTCGACCTGGCCATCGACCTGAACGACGGCAGCTATCCGGGGTTGTTATCCACAGCCTTGCTCGATGAGCAGATTTTCCCGGTGTGCGCGCCGGGTCTGTTGCGCGGGCGGCCGCCGCTGCACGGGCCGGCGGATCTGGTGCACTTCCCGCTGTTGCATGACATCACCGCCTGGCGCGGCAGCTATGAATACGCGGAGTGGGAGTTTTATCTGAATGCCATCGGTTTCGAGGGTGCCGATGTGCGGCGCGGGCACACGTTCAATCGCAACCACCTGACCATCGAAGCGGCGATTGCCGGCATGGGCGTGGCGATTGCCCGACGCACGTTGCTCAACGATGAGCTGGAGCGGGGGACGTTGATCGTGCCATTCGGGATTTCGGTGCCCAATCACAAACGCTATGTATTGCTCTACGCGCCGGGGGCGTTGAGCCATCCGGGCGTGCGTGCGGTGCATGACTGGCTGGTGGAAGAGGCGGGGATTTTCCGCAGCCTGCACCCGTTGGGTGATGGCCAATTGTGAGCAGATTTTTCGGAGGGGCGGGGCGACCCAACTCCCGACCTTACCAGCGCTTTACTCGGTTGTCCGGCTTTTTTTGCGAATGAATATTTATCTTTTTTAAGGGGTTGAAATGTTCGTCCGGCGGGCCGATTGTTGTAATCAAGAGGTCACGAAATCCTGTTCCAGGCCTCTTGCGAGCTAGCTGAAATAAGGGATGAACTATGCAAATCCAAGTCAACAGCGACAATCATATTCAAAGCAGCAAACGACTGGAGGAGTGGGTACGCACCACAATTGAGAGCACGCTCGACCGTTATGAGGAAGACCTGACCCGTGTCGAAGTCCATCTGAGCGACGAGAACGGTGAAAAGCCGGGTCCCCATGACTTGCGCTGCCAACTGGAAGCGCGGCCGAAAGGCCATCAACCGATTTCCGTCACCCACAAAGCCGATTCGCTGGAACAGGCGATCGATGGTGCAGCCGAAAAACTGGAGCACGCGCTGGAGCACCTGTTTGGCAAACTGCGCGGCAAACCGCGAGCCGCCGTGGTGCCATTCACAAGCAAAGCCAATGACAAGCTGTTGGCGGAGGAGTTTGACGAGAACGAACAGGCAGCGATCAACAGTTGATGCGCTGATTTTCCAAGCCACCCAATGAGAAAGGGCCTGCAATTGCAGGCCCTTTCTGTTTTCAGCGGGGGTCAGAAAGCGACGGAGGTCTGCACGTACACCGTGCGCGGCTCACCGACATATTTGCCCTTGTTGTTGTCATCGAACGAACGGGTGAAGTACTGGGTGTTGAAGATGTTCTTCACCCCCACCGCCACGTTCAGGTCCGACAGCTGCGGGCCGAAGTCATAACCGGCGCGGCTGCTGAACAGCATGTAGCCCGGGATCTTGCCGGTGCTGCCGTCGGCGCTTTCTTTCGAGGTGTTGGCGTTGTCGGCGAACTGGTCGCTCTGGAAGCTGCTGTCCAGGTTGAGTTTCCACGGCCCTTCGGTGTAACCGACGCCGATTGTGCCTTTGTGCTTGGACGAGAACGGCACACGATTGCCCTTGTTCGGCCCGTCTTCGCGGATGGTTGCGTCGACATAGGCGTAAGTGGCGTAGACATCGAAGCCGGCCAGCGCCGGGCTCAAGTCGTCGAGAGCGTAATTGACGCTGGTCTCGATGCCCTGATGGCGGGTTTCGCCACGTGCGATCACCGAATCATTGGTCTGGTTGCTTTCGTACTGGTTGTCGAAGTTGATCAGGAACGCGCCGATCTCGGCTCGCAGCGCGCCGTTGTCGTAACGGGTGCCGACTTCCCAGGTGCGGGCCTTCTCCGGTTTCACTTCGCCGCTGCTCACGCGGTTGGGCATCTGGCTGTATTGCACGCTGCCGAAGGAGCCTTCGGTATTGGCGTACAGGTTCCAGCTGTCGGTCAGGTGATACAGCACGTTCAGCGCCGGCAGCGCGGTGTTGTAGTCACCTTTGTATTTGACGTTGGTCAGGTTGTTGGTCTGCTGCGACTCGATCATCTCGTAGCGCACGCCCGGCGTAATGGTCCACTTGCCGATGTCGATCCGGTCATCGACGAAGAACGCATTGGCCTCGGTGCCGCCGCGCGTGTCGCGGTCGTTGCGGCTGTTGGTGGTCGGGTATTCGTTGCTGGCGATCGGCGTGCGGTAGCGCAGTTCGTGACCGGCTTCGTTGATGTAGCGATAGCCGACGCCGACTTCATGGCTGGTGGCGCCGAGATCGAAGCCCTGGGCGAAGCGGGTTTCCAGACCGCGAACCCAGTATTCGCGCGGCGACAGCGACAGGAACGTGCCCTGATCCAGATAGCCGCTGCGCAGGGTCTTGGTGAAGAAGGTATTGGCGGTGAACTCGCGGCGATCTTCCTGATAGCGATAGCCGAAATTGAACATCGTGCGACGGCCCCAGAACTGGTCCTTCGGCCGGGTCGACTGATACGGGTCGGCATCGTAATCGGCGACATTGAGGCCGCCGGGCATGTCGGCCTTGCCTTCGTAATACTGGGCCATGGCGTTGAAACTGTTGGCCTCGTCGAGCTGGTATTTGCCCTTGAGGATCAGGTCGTCGATTTCCGTATCGCTGTGTTCGCGCCAGTCACCACCGCGAGTGCCGGAGTACAGCAACGCGCCGCCCAGACCGTTGGCATTGGTGCCGCCGGCCAGCAGGTTGGCGCTGGTCTTGAAGCCGTCATGGCTGGAAGAAGGACTGGTTTCGGTCTGGAAACCGCCTTTCACGGTCGGCTCGTCCGGAATCGCCCGGGTCACGAAGTTGACCACGCCGCCGACGTTCTGCGGGCCGTAACGCACGGCGCCGCCACCGCGCACCACGTCCACGGCGTCCATGTTGCCCATGCTGATCGGCGCGAACGACAACTGCGGCTGACCGTAAGGCGCGAACGGCACCGGAATGCCGTCCATCAACACCGTCGAACGTGCGGCTAGACGCGGGTTGAGGCCGCGAATGCCGAAGTTCAGCGCCATGTCGTGGCTGCCGGTGCCGTTGTTTTCCGGGGCGTTGACGCCGGGAATGCGGTTGAGCACATCACGGGCCTGGGTCGCGCCCTGGCGTTCGAACTCTTCGCGGCGGATCACGTCGCGGGCGCCGGGATGTTCGAAGACGTTGACCTGTGCGGCCTCACCCAGCCAGTCACCGACCACTTTCGAGGTGTCCAGCTCCAGTGCGCTGTCGTTCGACGGTTGCAGGCTGAAGGCATTGCCGCCCTCGGCGCGGGCTTGCAGACCGGTGCCTTCAAGCAGTGCATTCAGACCTTGCTCGGTTGTGTAGCTACCTTCGAGGCCACGGCTTTGCACACCACTGGTAACCTGCGAGCCGAACGAAATCAGCACACCGGCTTCGCGGCCGAACTGGTTGAGGGCATTCTCCAGCGACGACGGGGCGATGTGGTAAGCCTTGGTGTCGGCAGCCAGCGCATGGGGAAGGGCGCTGAAGCTCAGGCTGGCGCCGAGGACAAGGTTGCGCAGGGTTCGGGCCAGCGGCGTGAGGCGGGTGGGGTGCATGGAGGACGGTCCTGAGAAGGTTGAATCAAGGGGGGGCTTTCCTTCTCTGTCACGCCAGATCTGAAAAACGGCTCATTTATTTTTTACAGGGGCGCGGAGCGACCGGGTTGAGTTCCCACGCAGAGCGTGGGAGCGATCAGGCTCTGGCTTCGACCGTCACCCAATAGCGAGTAAAACGCTTCACTCTCACCGGCAGGCTGATTTCCAGCAGATCGAGAATCCGCTCGCTGTCGTCCAGTGGATAAGTCCCTGAGATCAGCAATTCAGCAACTTTCGCATCGCAATTGAGCTGCCCGCGGCGGTAGCGACCCAGTTCATCGAGGAAGTCGCCCAGGCGCATGTGCGCGGCCACCAGCATGCCGTCGGCCCAGGCGCCGCTGTTGGCGTCCAGCGGTTTGGCGTCACTGATGGAGGTGGCGCTGAAACTCAGTTGTCGGGCGACCGGCAGCAGCATCGGCGCGCGACCTTGCGCGTTCAATTCGACCCGACCTTCAAACAGTGCGATCTGTGTACGGTCGGCAAACTGCCGCACGTTGATCCGCGCACCCTGGGTTTTCAACAGGCCTTGGGCGGTTTGCACTTCGAAGGATTGAGTGGCGGTCAGCAGCACTTCGCCTTCGAGCAGGCGGATCAGGCCATCGCCCCGGACATCCGCCGCGCTGGCGGTGTTGAGCTGCAATTGGCCGCCGGCGCCGAGCGAGATCTTGCGGCGTTGACCAACCGGGCTGCGGTAATCGGCCAGCAGCGATGGCAACGGATTGTGCTCGCGCATCCCCCAGGTGACCGCCGAACCAGCGCCGAGAATCAGCAACAACTTCAGCGCCTGACGACGGCTGCCTGACTTCGGCGCATTCAGCGCGGCGTGGGCCAGTGGCGACGACAACCCGCGCAACCGCGAATTGACCCGCTGAATGTGATCCCACGCACGGCGATGTTCGCTGTGCGCGTCGATCCAATGTTGCCAGGCTTGTTGCTGGCGCGGGCTCAGTTGGCCTTGCTGCATTTCCAGCAACCAGTGCACCGCCTGTTCGGCGACTTGCGCGGAAAAATCCATCGGCGGATTCACAGGGCGAAGTAGCAGCGCATCGCCGCTTTATTCAGATGGCGTTTGACCGTCGCCACGGAAATGCCCAGTTCGGCGGCGATCTGCGGATAGGTCAGGCCATCGACCTGCGCCAGCAGAAATGCACGTTTGACCGCGCGCGGCAGACCGTCGAGCAACTGATCCAGCTCCATCAGGGTTTGCAGGATGATCGCTTTCTCTTCTTCCGAAGGCGCGACCATTTCCGGCATCTGCGCGAGGGTGTCGAGGTAGGCGCGCTCCAGATCCTGGCGGCGGTAATGATTGAACAGCACGCGCTTGGCCAGGGTGGTGAGGAATGCGCGCGGCTCGACGATCACCGGCGGCTCGCGGGCGGTCAGCACCCGGATGAAGGTGTCCTGAGCCAGATCGGCGGCGCTGTCCGGGCAGCCGAGTTTGCGCCGCAGCCAGCCGGTGAGCCAGCTGTGGTGGGCCTGATACAGCGATTCGACAGGATGGGCGGACGACAACGGCATTACTCCGGGCGCATGCGGGATGCGTTAGAGAACAAGAATGGTTCGCATTGTAGGGCTGTCAGTGATGCCCGGCAATCAGACTCTTTTGCGTATGAGAATATTTATCATTAATATCGCATGCCTGTCGTCTCGGTCTGTTGATCGGGCGTTAACCGTTTCAGGGTCGAAACATGAAAGCCAAACTCGCCGCTCTTCCCATGTCCTATCGTCTGGCCGTCACTTCGCGGGTGCTCGCGGCGGTGTTCGGCGGCTATATGGTCGCGGCGCTGGCCAGTGTCACGCTGACGCTGTGGCTGCCGCTGAACCGCGCCGAAGCGGTCGTGACCGGCATGACCGTTTCGTTTCTGGTCTATCTGGTGGCGGTGCTCTGGTGTTTCGCCTGTCGCAGCGCATGGTCGGCGTGGGTCGGTTTGCTGGTGCCGAGCGTGATTCTGGCCACCGTTTCCGGGGCTGCACGCGGTCTGGGGCTGGCATGAAAGAGGGTTTTCGGCAGGCGATGGCCTGGCTGCATACGTGGACCGGGCTGGTTTTCGGCTGGCTGTTGTTCGCGATTTTTCTGACCGGAACCCTGGCCTATTTCAAGGACGAAACCAGTCACTGGATGCAGCCGGAAATCCACGCCCGCCCGTTGAATGCCGAGGCCAGCCTGACCCTGGCGCAAACCTACCTGCAACAGCACGCGGCCGGTGCTTCACGCTGGTTGATCGACCTGCCTGATGCCCGCGATCCTGGCCTGGGTGTGCGTTGGCAACCGGCCCCGGCCAGGCCCGGCGAGCGCGGCCAGTTCATCAGCAAGACTCTCGACGCGCAAACCGGCGCCGAAGTGCAGGCCCGGGAAAGCATGGGCGGCGAGTTCTTCTACCGCTTCCATTTCCAGCTGCAAATGCCTTATCCGTGGGGGCGCTGGCTCTCCACGATTGCCGCCATGGTGATGTTCGTTGCGCTGATCACCGGGATCATTACCCACAAGAAAATCTTCAAGGACTTCTTCACCTTCCGCCCCCGCAAGGGCCAGCGTTCGTGGCTCGACGGGCACAACGCGGTGGGCGTGCTGGTGCTGCCGTTTCATCTGATGATCACCTACAGCAGTCTGGTGATCTTCATGTCGATGGTAATGCCGGCGAGCATTCTGGCTTCGTACGGCAACAATGTCCGGGCGTTTTACGACGAGGTGTTTCCCGCCGCCAACGTTCCCGAGCCTGCCGGTCAACCGGCGACACTGGCACCGCTGGCGCCACTGTTGCGGTCGGCCAGCGAGCAATGGTCGGGTGGACATGTCGGGCGTATCAGCGTGAACAATCCGGGCGATGCCAACGCCTCGGTGGTGATGTCCCGTGCGGGTTCCGACCGGGTGGTGAACGATGCCGGCAGCGCGGTGACTTTCAATGGCGTCAGCGGGCAAATCATCGGCACCCCATCTCAACAGCCGATGGCGATGGCAGTGGCCGGCAGTTTCTACGGTTTGCACATGGGGCACTTTGCCGGGCCGGTGCTGCGTTGGCTGTATTTCATCTGCGGTCTGGCGGGCACGGCGATGATCGGCACCGGGCTGGTGATCTGGCTCGGCAAGCGTCAGCTCAAACACGCCAAGACGGGAGTGATGCCTTTCGAACTGCGGCTGGTGGAAGTGCTGAACATCGCCAGCATGGCCGGATTGGTGGCAGCGGTCGCCGTGTTCTTCTGGGCCAATCGTCTGCTGCCGGTGAGTCTGGCCGGGCGTGACGACTGGGAAGTGAACGCGTTCTTCATCACCTGGGGCTTGAGCGTGGTGCACGCCCTGTTGCGACCGGGCCGCAAGGCCTGGGTCGAACAGCTGTCGCTGGGAGCCGCACTGCTTGTCGCAATGCCGCTTCTTAACGGTTTGACCTCCCCGTATCACCTCGGCGTGACAGTGCCCGAAGGCGACTGGACCCTGGCCGGTTTCGACCTGACGTGTCTGGGCAGCGGCCTCTTCCTCGCCTGGGCCGCCCGGAAGATGCAGCGCGCCGGACACGCCGTCAGCGTGAAAAAACCAGCCCGCGAAAAGGCCCGGCCGATCACCCTCGAGCAAGGGGCGAACTGAATGCTATTGGCGCTGTTGCTCTGTTATTCCGCTTTCACCGCGCTGTGCCTGGCGATGCCCCGGCATCACGAAGAACTACTGGGCCACAAACCTTCGGCCCGCCGTCGGCAAGGTCTGAAGCTCGCAGGCTGGATGTTGCTGGGGCTGTCGCTCTGGGCGGCGGTTTTCATGAAGGGCTGGAGTTTTGGTCTGGTCGACTGGTGCGCGGTGTTGATGCTCAGCGCGCTGACTCTGGTGCTGTTGTTGCCCTATCGACCACGTTTGGCATTGACCATGGCCGGACTGAGCCTGCTCGCCAGCCCGGTCGCTGCGTGGGCCTTGAACTGACATGTTGATCGGCCATCCTCCCGAGCATCGCGACGGCGAACCCCATGGCGCCCGTGCGCATTTTCTTCAGGTGTTCCTGTCCCAGCGTTCGCAGATGGAAGCGCTGGTGAGCCGGCGCGTTGGCTGCCGGGCGACGGCGGCGGATCTGGTGCAGGATCTGTTCCTGCGTTTTTGGCGTCGGCCGCTGGTGCAGGTCGAAGAACTCAGCACCTATCTGTTGCGTTGCGCCGGCAACATCGCCATCGATCATTTGCGCAGCGAAGGCGCGCGGGTGCGGGTCAACGAAGGCTGGCAACCGGAGGAGCCGGACAGCAGCGCCAGCGAACCGCAAGCCGCACTTGAAGCAGGCAACGATTTGCGCCATGTCGAAGCGGCGTTGCGCGCGCTGCCCGAGCGCACGCGGCAGATTTTTTTGCTCAATCGCATCCACGGGCGCAAGTACGCCGAGATCGCCAAAGCCATGGGCCTGTCCCAAAGCGCCGTGGAAAAACATATGATGCGCGCCCTCGAGGCCTGCAAGGCCAGCCTGCGCGAACCCGCGCCACGCACGCCATGGAAAGCACCGTGAATCACACCGACCGCGTCATCCCGACGCCCGCTCAGGAACAGGCCGCGTTCGCCTGGCTGAGCCTGCTGCACGACCGCCCGAGCACCGGTGATCAACTGACCTTCAGCCAATGGCTGCACGCTGACCCGGCCCACGCCGAGGCCTACGCCCAGGCGCAAGTGGTGTGGGAATTGAGCGAAGGGCCGGCGCGCACTCTGGCCGATGAAGAGGCGTTCGCCCTGCAGGGCTATCTGAATGCGATGAACCGGCCGCGTCGTCCACAGATCCGGCGTTGGGCCGGCGCTTTGGCCATGGCGGCCTGCCTGTTGTTGATGATCAGCCTCGGCACAGGTTGGCAGCCGCAGCGCTGGGTCGATGATCTGGGCGCCGATTACGTGTCGGCACCGGGCGAGATTCGCACCGTGACGCTGGCCGATCAATCGCAGGTGACGCTGGACGCCGACAGCGCCATCGCCGTGGATTTCAGTCATCGCGAGCGGCATGTGCAATTGCGCCGCGGCGCCGGATTTTTCAGCGTGACTCACACGGGCAATCCCTTTGTGGTCGAGGCCGAGAAGGGCCAGGCGCGGGTGCTCGGCACTCAGTTCGAAGTGCGCCTGCAACCCCATGGCGCACAAGTCACTGTGCTGTCCGGACGCGTTGGCGTGACAGCGTCCCGTGATGATCAACAGCAGATTCTCACCGCCGGCCAGCAAGTGGCGTACGGCGCAGGCACTGCGGAAAAACTGCACGCCGTGGACAGCGAAGCGCAACTGGCGTGGCGCCAGGGTTGGCTGACTTACTACAAGTCGACACTGGCCGATGTGGTGCAGGATCTGCGGCGTTATTACCCCGGACGGATCGTGTTGCTCAACGACGAACTGGCGGCGCGCAAGGTCAGCGGCAGCTTTCCGAGCAAGGACCCGCAGGCAGTGTTGAACTCGCTGCAAGGGGTGTTGGGATTCGAGCAGCATCAGGTCTTGGGCAAGCTGATCATCCTGCGCTGAAAATATTTTCAACTTTGTGGTGAGGTAAACCCGGACGCCATTCGTGTAGTGACAGAAAGTGCGAGTCATTCGCATCCGCTGCGGTTCTACACAGGTCATGAGCAATGAAGTCCAGGGCAAAATCGGGTTCGGTCAAACAGTGGTTAGGCGTTTCGGCCTTGAGTTTTTCGGCATTGGCCCTGTTGCCGGTGAGCGTGGCGCTGGCCGCTGAATCCGTCAGCAGTCAGCCACAAAAGCAGTTCAGTTTTTCCCTGGCCGCCAAGCCCTTGCCTCAGGCCCTGAGCGATTTCAGCCGCGTCACCGGCCAGAGCGTGGTTTACACCGATGAGGCGCCGTATGGCCTGACCGCTCCAGCGATCAACGGCCAGATGAGTGCCGAACAGGCGCTGCAACGTCTGCTCACAGGCTCCGGCCTGACCTTCCGCCGCACCGACAGCCATACCCTGGCGCTCGAACCGCAACCGACCGCAGGTGCGTTGAATCTGGGCGCGACCACCATCACTTCGGTGGTCAACCAGCCGATGAGCTACCAGCCACCGGAAACCAGTTCGGTGATGCGCTCTTCCGCTTCGCTTCAGGAAATCCCGCAGACCGTCAACGTGATTCCGGCTCAGGTCGTTCGCGATCAGGCACCGCGCAATCTTGATGACGCCTTGGCCAACGTCAGCGGCATCACCCAGGGCAACACCTTGGGCAGCACCCAGGATTCGGTGATGACCCGCGGCTTCGGCGACAACCGCAACGGCTCGATCATGCGCGACGGCATGCCGGTGGTGCAGGGCCGTGGCATGAACGCGACCGTGGATCGCGTCGAAGTGCTCAAGGGACCGGCGTCGCTGCTGTACGGGATTCAGGACCCGGGCGGTGTGGTCAACATGGTCAGCAAGAAGCCTGAACTGACTCAGTACAACGCGCTGACCCTGCGCGGCTCGACCTACGGCGACGGCAAGAATGGCAGCGGCGGCTCCTTCGACAGCACCGGTGCGCTGGGGGATTCCGGCCTCGCGTATCGCATGGTGCTGGACCACGAAGACGAAGATTACTGGCGCAATTTCGGCACTCATCGCGAAACCCTGATCGCGCCGTCGCTGGCCTGGTACGGCGAGCGCACCAAGTTGCTGTTTGCTTATGAGCACCGCGAATTCCTGACCCCGTTCGATCGTGGAACCCTGATCGATCCACGCACCAACCATCCGCTGGACATCTCGCGCAACGAGCGTCTCGACGAGAAATTCAACGACATGGAAGGGCGATCGGACCTCTATCACTTCGAGGCCGACCACGAACTCAACGACGACTGGAAAGCCCATTTCGGCTACAGCTGGAACCGCGAAACCTACGACGCCAGCCAAGTCCGCGTAACGGCGATCGACACCAAAAAAGGCACCCTGACCCGCAGCATGGACGGCACCCAGGGCGCGATCAGCACCGACCGTTTCACCACCGCCAGTCTCGAAGGCAAGGTCAACGTGCTGGGCATGCAGCATGATCTGGTGTTCGGTGTCGACGACGAGTATCGCAAGATCTACCGCGCCGACCTGATCCGCCAGAAAAGCCTGAGCACCTTCAGCTACGTCAACCCGGTCTACGGCCGCGAAGTCGAAGGCACCACCGTCAGCCCGGCGGACAGTGCGCAGACCGACGAACTGCGCAGCGATTCGGTGTTCCTGCAGGACTCGATCCACCTCAACGACCAGTGGATTCTGGTGGCCGGCGGGCGCTTCCAGGAGTACGACCAGTACGCCGGCAAAGGCGTGCCGTTCAAGGCCAACACCGACAGCAACGGCCAGAAGTGGGTGCCGCGCGCAGGCCTGGTGTATCGCTACACCGACGCGTTGTCGTTCTACGGCAGCTACACCGAATCGTTCAAACCGAACTCGACCATCGCTCCGCTGAGCGGCAGCAGTACCGTGCTCGACGGCAGCATTGCGCCGGAAGAAGCCAAGTCCTGGGAGCTGGGCGCACGCCTCGACATTCCGGGGCGTGTCACCGGCAACATCGCGCTGTTCGACATCAAGAAACGCAACGTGCTGGTGGCCAATTCCGAAGGCCCGACCACGATTTACAGCGCTGCCGGCGAAGTGCGTTCCCGTGGTCTGGAAGTGGATCTGACCGGCCAGCTCAGCGACCGCTGGAGCATGATCGGCAGCTACGCCTACACCGACGCCGAGGTCACGGAAGATCCGGACTACAAAGGCAACAAGCTGCAAAACGTGGCGAAAAATACTGGCTCGCTATCGGCGGTCTATGACTTCGGCAGCGTGATCGGCGGCGATCAGCTTCGGGTCGGCGCCGGCGCGCGGTATGTCGGTGAACGAGCGGGTAACGCGGTGAATGATTTCGACCTGCCGAGCTACACCGTGGCCGATGCGTTCGCCACTTACGACACCAAGGTTGAAGGGCAGAAGGTCAAGTTCCAGCTCAACGTGAAGAACCTGTTTGATCGCACTTACTACACCTCGGCGGCGAGCCGGTTCTTCGTGTCGATGGGCGACTCGCGGCAGATTTCGTTGTCGAGCACGCTGGAGTTCTGATCAGCGCAAAAACGCCTGGCGATACTCGCCGGGCGTTCCACCCAGCACCTGGCGAAAGCGGTTGGTGAAGTGACTGGCACTGGCAAATCCGCACGCCAGGGCAATCTCCCCCAATGGCAATGCCGTGCCCCGCAACAACTCACGCGCCCGGCTCAAACGCCGCGCCAGCACATATTGATGCGGCGGCAGGCCGAAGCTCACCCGGAACATCCGCGCAAAGTGGTATTCCGACAACGCACACAAGCCTGCCAGTTGCCCGAGGCTGATCGGCTCGGTCAGTTGGCTGTCGATGAATTCCACCAGTTGCCGGCGCTGATGCGGCGCCAGTCCACCCTTGAGGCGCAAGCCTTGGCGTACGCCGACCTGGCTCAGCAAGGTATGGCTGATCAGTTCGTGGGCCAGGCTGCTGGTCAGCAAGCGCTCGCCGGGTTCGTCCCAGTTCAGGGTCAGTAACTGGCGAAACCGTTGGGCCTGTTGTGGATCTTCGAGAAAAGTCTGTTCGCGCAGCTGCATTTCCCGAGGCTCGCGATCCAGCAGCGTCACGCAACCCAAGGCAAATTGTTCGGCACTGAAGTACAGGTGAGCGAGGCGAATATCACCGTTGATGACCCAACCTGATTCGTGATCGGCCGGCAGGATGCACAGCTTGTCCGGGCCACCCTTGTTACCGGGTTCGCCACGGCGGAAGGTACCGGTGCCGCCGGCGATGTAGCAGGAGAGGGTGTGATGGCTCGGCGCTTCGTATTCCTGGGCGTCGTGGTGATTGGTCCACAAAGCTGCAGACAAGCCGTCACCCAACTCGGCGCTGTGCACAAGGCGTGCATTTGGCGAATTGTTGAGGGCTTGAAAGACTTGCAGGGTATCGATGGCGGCCATGGTCGGTTCTCTTCAACGCTTTGCATCCTACTCCGTAGATTTCGCGCTGCCAGCCTGCGCGCCGACAAAAGCGCAAGTTTATGCAAGCGAGTGTCGAGGGCGCAGGCGGACACTGAAACCCAATCGAGGAGTGTCTGCCATGAACCTGTCGTTGTATTTGTTGACCGTACTGATCTGGGGCACCACCTGGATCGCCCTTAAATGGCAACTGGGCGTGGTGGCGATTCCGGTATCGATCGTCTACCGCTTCGGTCTCGCCGCGCTGGTGTTGTTTGCGTTGTTATTGCTCAGCCGTCGTCTGCAACCGATGAACCGGCGCGGGCATCTGATCTGCGTAGCGCAGGGCTTGTGCCTGTTCTGCGTCAACTTCATGTGTTTCCTGACCGCCAGCCAATGGATTCCCAGCGGTCTGGTGGCGGTGGTGTTTTCCACCGCGACCTTGTGGAACGCGCTGAATGCGCGGGTGTTCTTAGGCCAGCGCATTGCGCGCAATGTGTTGATGGGCGGAGCGCTGGGGTTGTTTGGTCTGGGGCTGTTGTTCTGGCCGGAGCTGGCCGGGCATCACGCCAGTCCGCAAACTCTGCTCGGCCTTGGCCTGGCACTCTGCGGCACCTTGTGTTTCTCGGCGGGCAACATGCTCTCGAGCCTGCAACAGAAGGCCGGTCTCAAGCCGCTGACGACCAATGCCTGGGGCATGGCCTACGGCGCGGCGATGCTGTCGGTGTGGTGTCTGATTAAAGGCATTCCGTTCGAGATGGAATGGACGTCGCGTTACATCGGCGCGCTGCTGTACCTGGTGATACCGGGTTCGGTGATCGGTTTCACGGCGTACCTGACGTTGGTCGGTCGCATGGGGCCTGAACGCGCAGCCTATTGCACGGTACTGTTCCCGGTAGTGGCTTTGAATGTTTCGGCGTTTGCCGAAGGCTACCAATGGACGGCGCCGGCACTGGCCGGACTGGTGCTGGTGATGCTGGGCAATGTGCTGGTGTTCCGCAAACCCAAGGCGCCGGTAATGCCGAGTCACGGCAAACTGGCCTGAGTGTTCTGGCAGTAAAAGGGGCAGACGTTTGGCGACGTCTGCCCCTTTTTTTGTCAGCCTTTCCAGACCTGCGGATTGACCAGATCCTGCGGTCGTTCACCGAGCAGTGCGCTGCGCAGGTTGGCCAGTGCGCGGTTGGCCATGGCTTCGCGGGTTTCATTCGTGGCCGAGCCGATGTGCGGCAAGGTCACGGCATTTTTCAGCTGGAACAGCGGCGATTCGGCCAGCGGTTCTTTCTCGTAGACGTCGAGGCCGGCGCCGCGAATGCGGTTGTTTTGCAGGGCTTCGATCAGTGCCGGCTCGTCGACCACCGGGCCACGGGAGATGTTCACCAGAATCGCGTCCGGCTTCATCAGTGCCAGTTCACGATGGCTGATCAGGTGGCGGGTCTTGTCGCTGAGCGGCACCACCAGGCAGACGAAATCGGCTTCGGCCAGCAGTTGGTCAAGGCTGCGAAATTGCGCGCCGAGTTCCTGTTCCAGTTCGGTCTTGCGGCTGTTGCCGCTGTAGAGGATCGGCATGTTGAAGCCGAAGCGTCCGCGACGGGCGACGGCGGCGCCGATGTTGCCCATGCCGACAATGCCCAGGGTCTTGCCGTGTACGTCGCAACCGAACAGTGGTGCGCCGACGCTGGCCTGCCATTGGCCGGCCTTGGTCCAGGCGTCCAGTTCGGCAACGCGGCGGGCGCTGCTCATGATGAGGGCGAAGGCGAGGTCAGCGGTGCTTTCGGTGAGGACGTCCGGGGTGTTGGTGAGCATGATCCCGCGTTCGTTGAAGTAGGCGAGGTCGTAGTTGTCGTAGCCGACGGAGACGCTGGAGACCACCTCGAGTTTGGCGGCGTTTTCCAGTTGGGCCTTGCCGAGTTTGCGACCGACGCCGATCAGGCCGTGGGCGTGGGGCAGGGCTTCGTTGAACTGGGCGTTGATGTCGCCGTTTTTCGGGTTGGGGACGATGACGTCGAAGTCCTGTTGCAGGCGTTCGATCATGGGGGGGGTGATGCGGCTGAAGGCCAGGACTGTTTTTTTCATTGGCATTGGGCTCGGGCTTGGCGGCTGGTGTGATGCCAAGCAAGCTAACATTTCTGTTTTGGGTTGTCTTGGCGGCCTTTGGGCCGACCAGGTTCTTGGGGTTTTGGGTGAATATCCGTTGCTGCGGTAACGGCTTCTTAGGGTTTCGCCCTTACGGCGAGTCACTTTTTTCAAACGCCCGGAATGCCGGCCCAGAAAAAAGTAACCAAAAACGCTGGGCCCCGGCGTTCGGCACCTCGCTTTGGCTCGGTGTTCCTTCGTTCCGGGATTCATCCGGGGGCATCGCCTACGGTTTGCTTCGCTGCACCTCCTCTCGATGCATGCGGCTGCGCCGCACGGTCGCTGCGCTCCCACCCCCGGATAAATCCCTCCACTCAGCCTGCCGAAGGGGCCGGCACGTCAAAAGCGGTACTCGAGCTAACGCTCATCGTGTTGAGTGGTGGGAAGCCAAAGCAGAGACGGAATGTGTGCTTTTTTAAAACCCGAATTCACCTCGGTGTGTCATATCGGCGTACTTCTCCCAAACAACTCGGTCGGTCCCCTCTCCCTTGGGAGAGGGCTAGGGTGAGGGGTTGGCGCCCTCCGTATTCCCCCATTTTTCAGGCCGGCCAAATCAATTCGCCATCCGCCCCCCCGCCAGACTCCCACTCATCTCATAAGCCGCCAACTCCGCCTGATGCCCCGCCAATATCTCTGGCAACGATCCACGCAGGTATTCAACCCAGGTCTTGATCTTCGCATCCAGATACTGCCGCGACGGGTAGATCGCGTACAGGTTCAGTTCCTGCGAGCGGTAGTTGGGCATGACCCGCACCAGCGAGCCATTGCGCAAGCCTTCAATCGCGGCGTACACCGGCAAAACACCGACACCCATGCCACTGGTGATCGCGCTTTTCATCGCGTCGGCGGAGTTCACCAGGAAGGGGGAGCTGTTGATGGTGACCATTTCCTGGCCGTCAGGGCCGTCGAAGGCCCATTTTTCCAGGGGGATCACCGGGCTCACCAGGCGCAGGCAGGCGTGGTTCAGCAGGTCGCTGGGTTTTTGTGCACAGCCGTTGGCTTTTACGTAGGCCGGGGAGGCGCAGACGATGCTGTAGGTGATGCCCAGGCGTTGCGAGACGAAGCCCGAGTCCGGCAACTCGCGAGCGAGGACGATGGACACGTCGTAGCCTTCGTCGAGCAGGTCCGGCACGCGGTTGGCCATGGTCAGGTCGAAGGTCACGTCGGGGTGGGTCTTGCGGTAGCGGGCAATGGCGTCGATCACGAAGTGCTGGCCGATACCGGTCATGGTGTGCACTTTCAACTGTCCGGCCGGGCGGGCGTGGGCTTCGCTGGCTTCGGCTTCGGCCTCTTCGACGTAGGCGAGGATCTGCTCGCAGCGCAGCAGGTAGCGCTTGCCGGCTTCGGTGAGGGCGATCCGGCGGGTCGTGCGGTTGAGCAAGCGGGTTTGCAGGTGGGCCTCAAGGTTGGAGACCGCGCGCGAGACGTTGGCGGTGGTGGTGTCGAGTTGCACGGCGGCGGCGGTGAAGCTGCCGGCTTCGGCTACACAACTGAAGGCGCGCATGTTTTGCAAAGTGTCCATGGGGTGCTCTCAAGGGAGATGGCAAATTGTGACACGAAGTTTCAGGGGCTGAGACCCCCGACCAAGGGATTATCTCGTTAACGGTAACAAAGATTCACAGGATTCCCAGCTTATCGCCGTCATGGCACCCCCCTAGAATTGCGCCCACCTCGAAACATCTCCCACCTCAGGAATTCGCAGCAGTGCCGCGTCGCATCAACAGAGCGCTTTTGCCGCTCAGTGTTCTGGCTCTTTCGTTAGGTCTCGGCGGCTGCATTGGAACCGGAGGAATTGCCCCGCAGGGCAAGGCTCTGGAGGCCAATGAACTGGCCACCGACGAGGCCATCGCCCACGCCGCCCGTGACGCAAACTGGCCCACCGCCCAATGGTGGCAAGTCTACGGTGACCCGCAACTCAATCGCTGGATCGACCTTGCCGTGCAAGGCAGCCCGACCCTGGCCATGGCCGCCGCGCGCGTGCGTCAGGCCCGGTCACTGGCCGGTGTCGCCGAAGCCGCCGAGTCGTTGCAGATCAATGGCGAGTCGACCCTCAAGCGCCACAACTGGCCGACCGACCAGTTCTACGGTCCCGGTGAGCTGGCCAACAGCACCACCTGGGACAACAACGCGGCGCTGGGTTTCAGTTATGCCCTCGACCTCTGGGGGCGTGAAAGCAACAGCACCGAGCGGGCCGTCGATCTGGCGCACATGAGCGCGGCCGAGGCGCGTCAGGCGCAGCTCGAATTGCAGAACAACATCGTGCGCGCCTACATCGAGCTGTCGCTGCATTACGCCCAGCGCGACATCGTGGCGGCGACGCTCAAGCAGCAACAGCAGATTCTCGAGCTGGCGCAGAAACGCCTGAACGGCGGAATTGGTACGCACTTTGAAGTCAGCCAGGCCGAAACCCCGCTGCCGGAAACCCATCGGCAACTGGATGCACTGGACGAAGAGATCGCCCTGAGCCGCAACCAGATCGCGGCATTGGCCGGCAAAGGCCCGGGCGCCGGTGCGCAGTTGCAGCGTCCGACCCTGTCCCTCGGCGCGGCGTTGAAACTGCCGTCGGCATTGCCTGCTGAACTGCTCGGCCAGCGTCCCGACGTGGTCGCCAGTCGCTGGCAAGTGGCGGCGCAGGCGCGCGGGATCGAGGTCGCGCATGCCGGGTTCTACCCCAACGTCGATCTGGTCGGCAGTCTCGGCTACATGGCCACCGGCGGCGGGGCGCTGGAGTTCCTGACCGGCAAGAAGCTCAACTACAACGTCGGGCCGGCGATCTCGCTGCCGATCTTCGACGGCGGGCGACTGCGTGCCGAACTGGGCGAAGCCTCGGCGGGTTATGACATCGCCGTCGCGCATTACAACCAGACCCTGGTCAATGCGCTGAAGAACATCTCGGACCAGTTGATCCGCCGCGAGTCGATGGACAAGCAGCAGACGTTCGCCGCCGAATCGGTGGCCACCGCGCAGAAGACTTACGACATCGCGATGATCGCTTACCAGCGCGGCCTCACCGATTACCTCAACGTGCTTAACGCCCAGACCCTGCTGTTCAAACAGCAGCAGGTCGAGCAGCAGGTGCAGGCGGCGCGCTTGAGCGCCCATGCGGAACTGGTGACGGCATTGGGCGGTGGCCTTGGTGCGGGTAAAGACGTGCCGACAGCCGAACAGACCGCTGCACCGAAAACCCCGGCCCTTCTTCAAGCCCTCGACCACTGAGCAAGACTTAATGACTCCCTTGCCCGCACCTTTGCGCTGGCTCTACTCCCTGGAATGGCGCCGGGGTTTCTTCGACTGGGCGCGCAGCGATGGCGTGACCTGGGTCTACATCTTCAAGGTGTTGATTGCCGCGTTCCTGACCCTGTGGCTGGCGATGCGCCTGGAATTGCCGCAACCGCGCACGGCGATGATCACCGTGTTCATCGTCATGCAGCCGCAAAGCGGTCAGGTGTTCGCCAAGAGTTTCTATCGCTTCCTCGGCACTCTGGCCGGGTCGGCGATGATGGTCACGCTGATTTCGCTGTTCGCCCAGAACACCGAACTGTTCCTCGGTTCGCTGGCGATCTGGGTCGGCATCTGCTCGGCCGGCGCCGCCCGCTGCCGCAACTTCCGCGCCTACGGTTTTGTGCTGGCCGGTTACACCGCTGCGATGGTCGGCCTGCCGGCGCTGGCCCATCCTGACGGCGCGTTCATGGCGGCGGTGTGGCGAGTGCTGGAAATCTCGCTGGGGATTCTCTGCTCGACCCTGGTCAGCGCCGCGATCCTGCCGCAGACCGCCAGCGCGGCGATGCGCAACGCCTTGTATCAGCGCTTCGGTGTGTTCGCCCTGTTCGTCACCGATGGCTTGCGCGGGCGCAGCAAGCCGGAGTCGTTCGAGGCCAGCAACGTGCGCTTCATCGCCGAAGCAGTGGGGCTGGAAGGGCTGCGCAGTGTGACCGTGTTCGAAGACCCGCACATGCGTCGGCGCAACGGTCGGCTCAGTCGCCTGAACAGCGAGTTCATGGGCATTACCACCCGGTTCAACGCCTTGCACCAGTTGCTCGAACGCCTGCGCCGCAACGGCGCCGACCATGTGGAAGCAGCGATCAAACCGGGCCTGCAGGATTTGGCCGAAGTGCTCGACGGCTTCAGCGGCCGCGCCCTGACCAGTCCGGATGCGGCGCGTCTGGTGCTGGCGCTCGCGGCCTACAAGGAAGGCTTGCCGGCGCGGGTGCGCAGCCTGCGGGCGATCTTCCAGGAGAGCGAGCCAAGCGACGCCGAACAACTGGATTTCCACACCGCATACGAGCTGCTTTATCGCTTCGTCGATGACCTGCACAGTTATGCACAGACCCACGCCTCGCTGGCCGATCACAGCCACGAACGCGAGCGCTGGGACGAGCCGTTCACCCCGCAAACCAGTTGGTGGGCGGCGGCGGCTTCGGGGATTCGTGCCGCGTTCATTCTGGTCGTGCTCGGCAGTTACTGGGTCGCCACCGCGTGGCCGAGCGGCGCGACCATGACTCTGATCGCCGCCGCCACCGTGGGCCTGTCGGCCGCCACGCCGAACCCGAAACGCATGGCGTTCCAGATGGCGTGCGGCACGTTCCTCGGGGCGCTGATCGGCTTCGTCGAGATGTTTTTCATCTTCCCGTGGATCGACGGTTTCCCACTGTTGTGCGTGATGCTCGCACCGGTGATCGTGCTCGGCTCGTTCCTCGCTTCGCGGCCGCAATACGCTGGTGTCGGTCTTGGCCTGTTGATCTTTTTCAGCACCGGTTCGGTGCCGGACAACCTGACGATCTACAACCCCTACACCTTCATCAACGACTACATCGCCATGGTCATGGGCATGCTGGTCTGCGCGGCAGCGGGGGCGATCATTCTGCCGCCGAACAGCCGCTGGTTGTGGCAGCGTCTCGAGCAGGACCTGCGCGGGCAAGTGGTGTACGCGATCAGCGGCAAACTCAAGGGCCTGGCGTCTAGCTTCGAAAGCCGTACCCGAGACCTGATGCATCAGGCTTATGGCCTGGCGGCCGGTCAGCCGCTGGTGCAGAAAAACCTGCTGCGCTGGATGTTCGTGGTGCTGGAAGTCGGCCACGCGATCATCGAGCTGCGCAAGGAACAGGCGATCCTGCCAGTGCACCCGGCGTATGCCGAATCGCAGCCATGGCGTCAGGCGATCCGGGTCATGGGGCGTTCGCTGGTGCGACTGTTCCTGCAACCGAATTCGAGCAATCTGGAACGCGCACTGGTCGCCGTCGATCACGCGATCAGCCGTGTCGCCGCCACTGACGAGCCGTTCGCACCGCACTTCGATACCTCGGCCCTGCGGCGGGTGAAGAGTTATTTGCACTTCATCCGCACCTCGCTGCTCGACCCGCAATCGCCACTCGCTGCCTACGCCATCGCCAAGCCCGAAGGACTTGCCCATGCCTCGTGAAATCGCCTTCCACGGTGTGTACATGCCGACCATGACCCTGATGTTTTTCGTCGCTGCGGCATTGGCCTGGGCGCTGGACCGGTTCCTTTCGGGGTTCGATCTGTACCGCTTCTTCTGGCACCCGGCGCTGCTGCGCCTGAGCCTGTTTACCTGTCTGTTCGGCGCCATGGCGCTGACTGTCTACCGTTGAGTCTGAGAATTGTCCCGATGAAAAAGTTTTTCAGCCTGCTCGCGACCCTGCTGGTGCTGGCCCTGGCGTTGTGGATCGGCCGCACGTTGTGGGAGCACTACATGAACACCCCGTGGACCCGCGACGGCCGGGTGCGCGCCGACATCATCAACGTCGCGGCCGACGTCACCGGTGAAGTGGTCGACGTGCCGGTCCGTGACAACCAGTTGGTGAAGAAGGGTGATCTGCTGATGCAGATCGACCCCGAGCACTACCGCCTCGCGGTGAAACAGGCGCAGTCGCTGGTCGCTTCGCGCAAGGCCACCTGGGAGATGCGCAGGGTCAACGCCCATCGCCGCGCCGACATGGACGCGCTGGTGATCTCCAAGGAAAACCGCGACGACGCCAGCAACATCGCCGATTCCGCACTCGCCGATTACCAACAGGCCCAGGCGCAACTGGAAGCCGCCGAACTCAACCTCAAACGTACCGAAGTGCGGGCGGCGGTGGACGGCTACGTGACCAACCTCAACGTCCATCGCGGCGACTACGCGCGCATCGGCGAAGCGAAAATGGCCGTGGTCGACATGAACTCGTTCTGGGTCTATGGCTTCTTCGAAGAAACCAAGTTGCCCCACGTGCGGGTCGGCGATAAGGCCGACATGCAACTGATGAGCGGCGAAGTCCTCAAGGGCCACGTGGAGAGCATTTCCCGCGGCATCTACGACCGCGACAACCCGGAAAGCCGTGAACTGATCGCCGATGTGAACCCGACCTTCAACTGGGTGCGTCTGGCCCAACGGGTGCCGGTGCGGATACACATCGATGAAGTGCCGGAAGGTGTGTTGCTGGCGGCGGGGATTACCTGCACCGTTGTTGTGAAGCAGGACACTGTCGAATGATTCGTTGGCGAGGGAGCAGGCTCCCTCGCCATAACCGGACGGTGTCAGCCCTGGCAAAACGTCTCGTGCAGATGCCGCCAGATCACCCGCCCGGATTCGGTTTTTTCAAACACCACGGTTGAACGTCGATCCGTGTGCAACCCGCTCGCATCGGTCTGCTGTTCGCGATAACTCACCGTCGCGCCGCCTTCATGCAAGGCAATCCCGCGAAGCTCGTCGAGCTCGATCCTGAACCCGCTCTTCTTGCCGCCCGCCATTTGAAACAGCGCACGCAAGGCCTCGAAATCCAGCACTCGCCCCAGTGGCGTCATCATGGAAAACCGGGGCGAAAACCGCGTCAGCAATCGCTCCAGTGCGGCCTCTTCTTCCTCCACGGCAAACCATCGTTCGATGGCCTCATGGGCCTGGATCACTTCGTCAAAATAGTCGGCGTAGTCAGTCATGTGGATTTTTCCTGAAGGTGAGGTGAGCGCAGAAGGGCGAGTAATTTTGTCGAGTCGAAACGCAGCACGGCGGCTATCGGCAACAGCGTGAGCAGTGCAGCGGCGAGAAAGCAGTATTTGAATCCGCTGGCTCCCAAGGCGCCAAGCAATGAACTGAGCAGTGCCGCGCCGAGGCAGAAGCCGAGCTGGCGGTTGATATTCCACAGAGCGCTGGAGTGGCCCATTTTCTCCGGCGTGATGCCGACAAATGCCAGAGTCTGCGCGGTGACACTGCACAGACTGCCGCCCAGTCCCATCAGGGCATAGGCGAGGATCAACGGGCCGCTGGCGGGTTGATCGATCTGCATCAGCACGACGATGCCGAGGCATTGCAGCAGCATGCCGACAATCAGCAACGGCTTGGGACCGATCCGGTTGAAGCTGCGTTTACCCAGCATGATCGCCACGCCCGAGGCCGCCGCCCAGGCCAGCATCAGCGCCCCGGTCTGTGCTGCGCCGAAACCGAGATCGTGCAGGTACAACACGGCAATCATGTTGGTGCCGGTAAAGATGCCGGGCACGAACAGATAGATCAGCATCGCCAGGCGCAATGACGGGTTCTTGATCAGTTGAAGATCAAGGACTGCACCCGGTTTGTTCCAGCCATCGCGCTGGTAGATCCACAAGGTGATGACGCTGAGCAGCAGGACACCGCCCGCGAGATGTCGGGTTGCGGGGGCACTCGCCAGACTGACGGCCATCAGCAACAGACTCAGCGCTGCCACCGCCAGCAGCAGGCCGCGGGCGTCCAGTGTCGGGCGCTCACTCGCTGCCTGATCCGCTTTCAACCAGAGCAGGCCCAGGCCGAAAGCGAAAAGCGCCACCGGCATGTTCAGAAGGAAAATCCAGCGCCACGACAATGCCTCAACGATCAAGCCTCCAGCCGCCGGCGACAGGGCCGGCACCATCAGCGCCACCAGCAAAACCACACCGGTGAAGTGCGCGCGTTGTGTCGCCGGAAACTCCCGATAGGCCAAGGCCTGACCGACCGGCAGCAGTAACCCGCCACCCAGCCCTTGCAGCAGTCGCCAGCCGATCAGGCTTTCAATCGACCCCGCCTGAGCGATAAGCCCGGAGGCAATCCCGAACACCAGCAACGAACCAAGGATCAGCCGCCGCTCGCCCACCCGTGCAGCCAGCCACACGCTCATCGGAATGATCAGCGTCAGCCCGAGCATGTAGGCGTTGGTGATCCAGGCCAGTTGCGTCACCGAGGCGTGCAACTGCGCCGCGATGTCCGGGTAGGCGATGCTCGCGGCGAACATGTTCAGCAGGTCGAGGGCGAACCCCAACAGATACACCAGCGCGACTTTCGAGCGATAGGCCATTGCAGCTTCCCTGTGATGAGGCGTGCAGGGTAGGGCGCTGGCGGCAATAGAAATACGCTGGTTTGGCTGCTAGTTTGTCAAAATTATTTTGACGGGGAGCGCTGCGAACATGGTCAGCCTGGATCGATTCGATACCTTCAAAGCCGTGGTCGAGGCCGGCTCGCTGACCGCAGCCGCCGATACGCTGGGACAAACGCGGGCGGTGGTGAGCTTCAACCTCAAACGGCTGGAAGAAGAGTTGGGCGTCACCTTGCTCACCCGCAACACCCGGCAACTGGCCCTGACCGATGCCGGCGAACGTTTTTACCGACGCTGTCTGCGCACGCTGGACGAAGCACGGTTGGCCATCGAGGAAGCGCGTTCGGAGCACTCGCAACTCAAGGGCACCCTGCGCATCACCACGACCGTGGAGTTCGCGCTGGCTCAGGTGGTGCCGGCGCTGGAGGTGTTTCGACAGCAGCAACCGCAACTGAACATTCACCTGTCCACGTCCTCGACCCATGCCGATCTGATCTCCGAACGCTTTGACATGGCAATTCGTCTGGGCCGCATGCACGACTCCAATCTGCGGGCGGTGCAGTTGTCGACGTTCGAGGTGTTTGCAGTGGCGGCGCCGGGTTTGATCGAGCGATTTGTGCCGGTCGATACGCTGGCGGTGCTGGAGTCGATGCCGACGCTCGGGCATGGGCGAGTGCCGGAAATGACGGTCAGCGACCCGGCCGGCACCGAGCATGTCTACCAGCCAAAACCGGGAACCACTGCCATTGTTGCCGACAACTCTGCGACCCTGCGTGCCTTTGCATTGACCGGGCAAGGCGTCGCGATTCTGCCGCAGTGGCTGATTCAGGAAGACCTCGACGCCGGTCGGTTACAGCGTTTGCTGCCGGATTACCGCTTCGCCCAGCAAGGGGTATACGCGTTGTACCCGGACACCCGGCACCTGCCGTTGAAGGTGCGGGCGTTCATTGATTTCATGAAAGGCTGGGGGTGAAGCTCTGCGGTGTCTGCACTGGCGCCATCGCGGGCAAGCCACGCTCCCACAGGTTTAGCGTGGCATTCAGATATCCAGTACGACACAAAAACCTGTGGGAGCGGGCTTGCCCGCGATGGGGCTGACGCGGTTTCAGAGTTGCCCGCGCAAGCCGAAGCGCTTCATCAACGTTAATTCCAGCAACCCTTTCGGCAGCAACGTCGCCAGCAACGGCAACGCCCGGCTGCCATTGCCGATGCGGATCAGGCGTGGCGGCTTGCTCTGCTGCACAGCCTTGAGCAGCTCGGCAGCAAATTCGCTGGCCGGGGTCGGTTTGTCCTGCGAGGCCTTGGCCCGCGCCCGAATGCCTTCACGCAACGGAAACCACGGCGATTGTTCGTTGATCAGTTGTTCGGCTTCATGCCCGGCATTCTTGGCGAAGCTCGATTGAATTGCCCCCGGCTGCACTTCCATCACGCGAATCCCGAACGGCGCCAGCTCCATGCGCAACGCATCGCTCAACGCGTGCACCGCCGCTTTCGACGCGCAATAGGCGCCGGCAAATGGCGTTACCAGCACCCCGGAAACACTGCCGATATTCACCACCAGGCCCTTGGCCCGGCGCAGTACCGGGAACAGCGCACGGGTCACGCCGACAATCGAAAACACGTTGGTTTCGAACTGGCGCTGCATGGCCGGAACGCCGCCGTCGAGCAGCGGCCCCATGGCGCCGTAACCGGCGTTGTTGATCAGCACATCGAGGCCGCCATGTTGCTGGTTGATCCGTTCGGCGAGTTGTTCCAGCGCTGCGCTGTCATTGACGTCGAGCTGCACCGCCGTGAACCCGGCCGCACCGAGTGTCGCGACATCTTCAGCCTTGCGCGCACTGGCCCAGACCTCGTAACCGGCGCTTTTGAAGGCATCGGCGAGGGCGCGGCCGATGCCGCTGGAACAACCGGTAATCAACGCAACGGGCATGGCGCTTTCCTTGTGCAAAAAGAGTGGGAGAGGGGATCAGTCGGAGAAACTACCCTGCAATCGCTCGGCGCGAAACTCCAGGGTCTGCGGGCGATAACCGGGACGCAACGGCGGCATCGGCAGACAGTCTTCCCAGTTGCCGCCGGGCTGCAATTCGCCGGGGCCGCGATAGCGCGGGGCGGCGTATTGATTGTCGGCCAGGTTCACGGTGTCGCCCGGCGCGTACGCCGCGATGCGCCAGCGCAGTTCGGTCAGCGGCACGTCGTTGCCGTTGTTCATCTTGAGCAGCAGCGGGCGGTCGGCGGGGCAGTGTTCGGGGGCATAGACGATGCGCAGTTCCAGGCGCGCCAGTTGCTTGACCTCGCGGTTGTCCAGCCACACCACCCACATCGCCACCAACCCGAGGCCAACGGCGGCGGCCATGGACACCGGCAAGGCCTTGGCCGGGTAGCGCAACAGCAGGATCAGCCAGGTGATGACCAGCAAGACGCCGATGAACATGTCGCGAAACCTCGTGGGCAGGGAAGGTTCATCCTACCTAAGCCTGGAGGCGGTTGGCGAAAAAAAAGCCCCCGCCGAACCCGCTGCGGATAGGGGACGCAGCGGGCTGGACGGGGACTTCTTGTTTTACGGAACGCTTACTGCGCGATGGTTTTCACCGACACGCCGCGTTCGATCGGGGTAGAGCGACCGTAGATATCTTCGAAGCGCTCGATATCGTCTTCGCCCAGGTACGAGCCCGACTGCACTTCGATGATTTCCAGCGGGATCTTGCCCGGGTTGCGCAGGCGATGCACCGAGGCGATCGGGATGTAGGTCGACTGGTTTTCAGTGAGCAGAAACACGTTCTCGTCGCAGGTCACTTCGGCGGTGCCGCTGACCACGATCCAGTGTTCGGCGCGGTGGTGGTGCATCTGCAGCGACAGGCACGCGCCCGGCTTGACCGAGATGTGCTTGACCTGGAAGCGGCCACCCATGTCCACCGAGTCGTACGAGCCCCACGGACGGTACACCTCGCAGTGGTTCTGGGTTTCGCTGCGGCCTTGGGCGTTGAGGGTGTTGACCATCTGCTTGACGCCCTGAACCTTGTCCTTGTGGGCGATCATCATGGCGTCCTTTGTTTCGACGACGACGATGTTTTCCAGACCGATCACCGACACCAGTTTGCCGTTGCCGTGGATCATGCAGTTCTTGCTGTCCTGGATCACCACGTCGCCCTTGCTGACGTTGCCGTTGGCGTCCTTTTCGTTGACCTCCCACAGCGACGACCAGCAGCCAACATCGCTCCAGCCGGCAGTCAGCGGCACCACGCAGGCGCGCTGGGTTTTTTCCATCACGGAATAGTCGATGGAGTTGTCCGGGCAGCAGGCGAAGGTGGCTTCGTCCAGGGTGACGGTGTCGGCATCCTGCTGGCTGCGTTCGAGGGTCAGCAGGCAGGTGTCGTAGATGTCCGGATCGTGCTTTTTCAGCTCTTCGAGAAAGCGGCTGGCGCGGAACAGGAACATGCCGCTGTTCCAGTAGTAACCGCCGGATTCGACGTACTCGGTGGCGCGTTTGACGTCGGGTTTTTCCACGAAGTGCGAGACGCGGCTGACGCCTTCCGGCAGCAGCGAATCGCCGGTGGACTTGATGTAGCCGTAACCGGTTTCCGGTTTGGTGGCCGGTACGCCGAACAGCACCATCTCGCCGTTTTCGGCGGCGACGGTGGCCAGGGCCAGGGCGCGTTGCAGGGCTTTCTGGTCTTCCAGAACGTGGTCGGCCGGCAGTACCAGCATCAGTTCGTCGCGACCTTCATTGACCAGCATCATCGCGGTCAGCGCCACGGCCGGCGCGGTGTTGCGACCGAACGGTTCCATCAGGATCCGCTGGCATTCCAGATTGCGGCTGGCCAACTGCTCGTTGACGATGAAGCGGTGATCCTTGTTGCAGACCACGATCGGGGTGTCCATGCCTTCGAACACCAGACGCTCGAGGGTTTGCTGGAACAGTGTGTGTTCGCCGGTCAGGGCGAGGAACTGCTTGGGAAACTGCTTGCGCGAAAGCGGCCAAAGACGTGAGCCGCTACCACCTGACAAGATCACCGGAATCATATTGTTTACTCCTAAAAATGCAGTTGGGAGCTGCAAGCTGCAAGCGGCGAGTTAGAAGCACTTCACTTGCAGCTTGAGGCTTGTAGCTGATAGCTCGAGCGATTAGCGAGTCGACACCGGGCGTTTCACCCAGACTGGCGACAGGTTGCTGCCGTTGCCGGTGACGTACAGCACGGCTGCTTCACCGCGCTCCAGGGCGACCGGTTTCACGTCGCCGACTTTCTTGTCACCTTCGTACAGCGCCAGGCTGACTTTCACCGGGTTGATTTCACGCTCGCCACGGCCCTTGGCGGCGACGTTCGGCACCACGTCGGTCTTGCCGTCGGCGGTCTTCAGGGTCAGCGACTTGTCGCTGAGGTTCTGCACGCGCACCAGGGATTTCTGCTTGTTCTTGAACGGTGGTTCTTCGATCAGTTGCGGCGCGCCGGAGGCGTTGTTGACCAAGGTGTAGTAATGGTCACCGGCGAGTTTCACCGGCAGGGTCTGGCTGCCGACCTTGGCGCTGTAGTCGCCGCCCGGCATGAAGCTGAAGTCGCTGCTGGCCAGCGGCGCGACGTCGCTCAGATTGGTGCTGCCGACGGTGGCGCTGACTTCAGCGTTGCTGGCGTTGTAGACGCGCACGAAGGTCGAGCCTTTCGGTGCAGTCGGGCCGTACAGCGCAGCGTCGCCACCGGCGAAGGCCTGGACCGACAGCACGCTCAGACCGGCAACCAGAGCGAAGCGTTTGGCGAGACGACGAGGAGTTGTAGTGAAAGTCATGGTGTTACCTCTCTTTCAGTTTTGCGCCCGATCGGGCGTCTCGGATTTAGTGTTGATGGCTACGTTTTGTTGGCGCGCGCCGGCTTGTTTGAGCTCTGCGACCCACTGCGGGTCGGCGTCGCCGATTTCGTTGTTCACAGGCAGATATCGTTCAGGAAACTCCCAGATCAGCACCTGTGGCGGGCTGTTCTTGAAGTCATCGCTTTTCAGGTAGCTGAGCATCGGCAGGATCGGGCCGTGGCCATCTTCGGCGTAATTGACCACGTCGCTGTGCAGCGCTTGCTTGAGCGCACCGACGAAGTTCCAGTTCGGGTTTGCGCTGTAGCTGGTGCCGATCAGGGCCACCGGCACTTCGCTGTTGGCGAACAGGGCGTCGTCCCCGGCAGGTTGCTCGACGGCCACGGTGTTGCGCTTTTGCAGCGGTTCCTTGGCCGGCATCAGGTTTTCGAACAGCGGATCCAGCGGCAGGAACAGACGCAGGTCGCCCTTGTGTGTGACCTTCTCCGCCGGGGTGGTGACGAAACGCTGCGGCTCGCCGCTGAGCGGGAACTTGTCGGCGATGGTCCTGGCCAGGGTGTTGGCGGCGATTTCCGCGCCTTCCGGGGTCCAGTGGGTGTCAGTGCGCAGGAACACTTGCTGACCGTTCTGCTTGGCCGCTTGCAGCGGGCCGAGCAGGTCGGGGGCGAGGATCTTGTCCGCCGCGACACGGGCGTGGAAGTCCTGATAAAGGTTGGCGTGGATGCTTGCCGGTTTCACTTCACCCAGGTGTTCCGGGTACAGGCGAGCCTTGGCCGGCACGATCGCCATCACCAGTTTTACGCCTTTCTCTTTCAGGGTCTGGCGCACACCTTCGACCAGCGCATAGTTGCCTTGCAGGTTCAGCTCTTCGTTGACGATCGGGTTGAATTCCTCATCGCTGTACAACCACTGATCGCGGCCGAGCACCACGCCCGGACGACCTTCGTTGAACAGTTTGAAATCCAGCGCGGCCCAGAGGTTGGTGCCCAGACGCTTGATCGGGAATTCGTCGTCGTAGTGGGTTTCCACGGCTTTGGTCCAGCGACCGTTGAGCACCGTCGCATCGGCGTTGGTGCTGAAGCCGAAGAAGCTGCGCACCGACCACAGACCGAGCACCAGCAGGGTCACCAGAAACAGCGCGATGTAGAAAATGCGTAATGAGCGGGTCATGTCAGATCCCTCAGAACTGGAAGTAAAGGAACGGCGAGAAGCTTTGCGCCGAGAGTTTGAGAATCGAGGCGATGAACAGCAGCAGGATCAGCCCGCGCATTACGTAGCGCGACCAGTCCGCGGTCCAGTAGGCCGGTTGCACCTGGGCTTCGACGCCGACGGTGTAGCCAGGCTCGTGGATGCTCGCCGGGTTTTCGCCCGGGGCTGCCTTGATCATTCCCGGAGTCGCTGTGGCCGGGCCATTGGCCTCGACGTTGACCTCAGGTTTGCTCTTGGCAGGCGGCTGATTGGTGTACAGATCGCGCAGGCCGAAAAACGCCAGAGTCACGTAAGCCACAACCAGGGTCGCGACTTGCAGACCGGTGAGGCTGGCCTGATTGAGTTCCGACAGCGACCAGTCGCCGAAGCTGAACATCGCGCCGTACATGCGGCCGGCAACGTGCAGGTTTTCGGCACGGAAGATCACCCAGCCCATGACCACCAGCAGGAAGGTCAGCGCCCAGCGGATCGGATTGAGGCTGCGCGGCGCGGTGTTGAGGCCGAGCATTTTTTCGATCGCCAGCCACATGCCGTGCCACGCACCCCAGACGATGTAGGTGATGTTCGCGCCGTGCCACAGACCACCGAGCAGCATGGTCAGGAACAGGTTGCGATAGGTCATCAGCGTGCCTTTACGGTTGCCGCCGAGGGTGATGTAGAGGTAGTCGCGCAGCCAGGTCGACAGGCTGATGTGCCAGCGGCGCCAGAACTCGGTGATCGACTGGCTGATGTACGGCTGCTTGAAGTTTTCCATGAAGCGGAACCCCATCATCAGGCCCAGGCCGATGGCCATGTCGCTGTAACCGGAGAAGTCGAAATACAGCTGTGCGGTGTAGGCCAGCGCGCCGAGCCAGGCATCGCCCGTGGTCGGGTTTTGCAGGGCGAAGCAATGGTCGGCCACCACGGCGAGGGTGTCGGCGATGAACACCTTCTTGATGAAACCCTGCATGAACCGCGTGCAGCCCTCGGAGAACTTGTCGAGGGTGTGGGTGCGGTTGTTGAACTGATCGGCCAGGTCACGGAAACGCAGCACGGGGCCGGCGATCAGGTGCGGGAAGATCGCCACGAACGCTGCAAAGTCGATCAGGTTGCGGGTGGCCGGAGTGTCGCCGCGGTAGACGTCGATGATGTAGCTGATCGACTCGAAGATGTAGAACGAGATACCGATCGGCAACAGTACGTGGGTGAGGATGAACGGCTCAAGCCCCATCGAGGTCATGATCGCGTTGATGCTCTCGACGCCGAAGTTGGCGTACTTGAAGTAGCCGAGGATGCACAGGTCCACCGCCACACCGAGCAACAGCCAGCGCTGGGCCGGTTTGGTGCGCACGCCGGCGGCGCCGACTTTCAGGCCGATCCAGTAGTTCCACAGGGTGACGCCGGCGAACAGCGCCAGGAAGTCCACCCGCCACCACGCGTAGAACACGTAGCTGGCGATCAGCAGCAGCAGGTTGCGATAGCGTTGCCCGCTCAGGTAGTACAAGCCGAGAAAGATCGGCAAGAACAGAAACAGGAACACGTTGGATGAAAATACCATCCCGATCTCTCCATGTTTGAACCAACAGTCAAGGGCCAAAGCCCCCCCAAACCCCCCGTGGTGTTGGAGGGGTGAAACGGTGTTTCTTCGACGGTTGTGGGTGGCCTTGCGACCTCAGCCCTCACCCCCCGCCCTCTCCCGGAGGGAGAGGGAGCCTGATCTCGGTTGTTGCCAAAATTGAGATCGGCTCGGTCTTTCCTATTGCAGCCAATGGCCCCTTGTTTCGATCGCTTTCAAAACCTGAGAACCACTCGGTAGCTCAGGTCGGCGGATCTCTCAAAAGCACCTCGGTCAGTCCCCTCTCCCTCCGGGCGGTCCGACGTTTCGGGAGGGCTAGGGTGAGGGGCTTTTGCCTTTCGCTTTTCACGATCCCTTGTTGTCCTTTTCATGGGACGGGTCGTAGACCTTGGTCAGGTCGCCACCCAGGCGGAAGGTCTTGAACGGCTGCATCCCGTGCTTCTTCTCGATCACATCCGGCGAACAGGTGTAGAGGGTGCAGAACGGTTCGAGCCAGGCGAATTTCATGTCCTGTTTCAGGTCGGTCATGTCCTGCTCTTTGCCGTTCTTCTTCTCGAACTGATCCGGGTCTTTCACCCCGGCCAACACCCGGTCACCCAAGCGTTTCAGCGCGCCGTTGTTTTCCTGACGCAGATCCACACCGTTGACCTGGGCGAAACTGGCGATCATCGCCAGCGGCGGCAGGGCGTAGTTGTGATAGGCGAGGGCGCGTTGCTGGCGCTTGAGTTCGTTCGGCAGGAAACCGTCGGCATCGACTTGATTGACGCCGACCTTGTATTCCTTGACTGCCCAATCGAACAGGTCGCGGCGGTTGGTCGCGACCGACGTCGCCATCACCGACCAGGCTGCCCAGTACGAGTGGTTGTTGGTTTTTTCCAGCGGCAGGTTGTCCCAGTCGCTGACCACCTGATCGGCCATTTTGCTGAACCAGGCTTCGATCACCTGGGCTTCCTGCTGGTGCTGGGCCAGCGGATGGGAGTCGGAGAACTTCAGGCGAATGTACGAAGAGGCCATGCTGCCCAGCGCCCATTTGCGCATCGACTTGCCGGTGTGGTTGAAATCCTTCGACATCAACGCATCGGCCTTGGCCCAGGCGGTGAGCCAGTTGAGCGTGCAATCGAGCTGCTCCGGGCGACCGTCGCGCATGAACTGCATCACCCGTTTGGCAGTGCCGCGCTCAAGTGTGGTGATGTCTTTGGTGGTGTCGCGAAAGGCTTTTTCAGACTGCACGTTCAGCGTCGCGCGAGCCTTGTCCGAGCCTTCGTATTTGCTGCGAAATTGCAGTGGCCCGGTGTAGGGCGCCGGCATTGCATCGCAGCCTTCGCTCTTGTCGCCGGTCTTGAATTTATCCACAGGCGCAAAATAGCCCTGTGGCGGACGCAGTGGTGCGGCGGCCTGCGCAGTGCCGGCGAAGATCGCCAGCCCGAGCAGCGTCGGCGCCAGAAGAGTTTTCAGTTTCGGATTTCGCATAGCAGACCTCATTGCCCGACCTGAGCGGTTTGTGGCCCAGCGCCCGGGAATACGTTGCGTTTGCAGATTTTCGCTTCGACTTTCTGTGGCGCGGTGCCCGCTTCCGGGCCCTGGACTTCGACCGCCAGCAGGTTTTGCGAGGCCCAGTCTTCGTCCGTGCGCAACTCAAAGGCGAAACGACCGTCGGTGTCGGAGGTTTCCGGTTTCTCGATCTTGATGTCCTCGTGGCGACCGTTCATGTACCAGAGGGTGGCTTGCAGGGTTTTCACCGAGGTGTCGGCGAAGCGGATGTCGACCTGATGGCTGCTGTTCTGCAGGTTCAGGTTCTTGCTGTTGACCAGCAGTTCTTGTTTGCCGCCCGGCTTGAGCGTGGTGCTGGCGGACATTTGCGCCTCTTTGCCTTCGCAGCCGTTGTCGAGCAGGGACATCATCTGGCGATAGATGGTTTCCTGGTCGAGGCGGTACAGCGGCGAGAATTCCCAGATAAGGATTTTCGGTGGCGTCTTCTGGAATTCGTCGCTGCCCAGGTACTGCAACATCGAACCTTCCAGACCGCCGCCGGGGAAGGCGACGTTGAGGATGTCGGCGCCGATGGCTTCTTCAAGGAAACCGGCGAAGTTGTAGTTCTTGCCGCTGTGCGACGTACCCACGAGGGTGATCTGCGGATTGCCGGAATCACCGAACAGGTCGCCGTCACCGGCCTCGCCTTTCGGCTCGGTGGTGAACTGGTCCATGTACTGGATCGCGTAACTGGTGCCGCACAGTTGCCCGGCCATGTTGTGCAGGGTGCCGGTCTTGCCCATGCGCCCGGAGCGTTTGGTTTCGAACTCACGCTTGGGAATGTCGGCGAATGCCGGAATCTGCTTGACCTTTTCGGCGACGATTTTCGCCGTGCGCTGGGCACCGTATGGCGTCCAGTGCTGGTCACCGCGGAAGTAGAAATCGTGGGCGGGCAGGGTGTCCGGCAGCGATTCGTTGGTCAGCGGCGACAGGTCTGGCACCACGTAGCCCATCTTGGCGAAACGGCCGAGCATGGTCTTGTAGTTGCCCAGTGCTTTCTCGTAATCGAACGCGGCTTTTTCCGCCGGGTTGAGCTTGTTGCGGTTCACCAGACCACGAGTTGGCTGGTAGACGATCACCAGTTCGACGCCTTTGGCCTTGAACGCATCGTGCAGCTGTTGCAGGCGTTTGTAGCCGGCCGGGGTGGTGTTGAACTCGGTGCGCAAATCTTCCTGGGTCCGGAACAGCCAGTCGCCCTGCGCCTGCACCAGAGTGGTGAAGTTCTGCTGGTAGCGAGTGGTGTAATTCTTCGCGTCGTGGGCGGCCGGGCACAGGCTGCAGCAAGGTTCGGCCGTGAATTTCGGCGGCTGGACTTCATCGGCGCGGGCGCCGTTGCTGGCCGCCAGAATGCCCACGGTCAGGGCCGACAGGCTGAGTAATTTGATCAGGTGTGGGTGCATAAAATTATCCTCAGTCCTGCAATTCGGTCTGGCGTTCGACAGGGTCGATCAGCACGGCTTTCTGCTGGCGCACCAGCAGGTCGAGAATTTCATCCTGGCGCTCGCCGAGGATGCCGTTGAAGCTGATGCCGCTGGATTTGGTCGGCGCCAGCATCGACACGCGATACAGCTCGACACTCAACGGCGAATCGATCGACAGTGGGCCGCTGCCATTGGCCGCCAGTTCACCGCCGACCACGATCAGCGAGACCTGGGCGTCGAACGGGTCGAGCTTGATGTCACGGTCGGTGTCGGTCAGGTCCTTGATGTGCCCGTAGACGCCGGTCAGGCCGTTGGCCATGGCGACGTTTTCGTAGAGGCGGATGTTCACGCTGTTACGAATGCGGATGCCGTGGCGCTTGTTGCTGATGACCTTGTTGCCCCACAGCAGGTTGTCGGCGGACTCGTAGAGAGTGATGCCGTCAGTGTGGTTCTTGTAGATCTCGTTGTAGGCAATGATGTTGTTGACGCTGTTTCGGTCGATCACCAGGCCCGAGAGGTGGTTGTCGTAGCTTTTGTTGTTGAAGATGAAGCTGTCGTTGACCTCACGGGAAATGATGATCCCGTGCTTCTTCTTCGTGCCGTACACCGTGTTCTCGGCAATGATCAGACCGTGGGAACGGTCGTGCGGGTCGATGCCGTAGACGATGTTGTCCTTGTAGGTGTTGCCCTTGACCACGAAGTCGCGGGTCTCGTAGCAGTAGAAGCCGTACCACATGTCCGAGAACTCGGAGCCGACGATCCAGCCGGTCGGCTCGGGACGCTTGAGTACCTTGGCCATGTTCGGCGTGTACTGGGAAATACTCACGCCGTAGGACTTACTGTTGGCGTAGCCGAAGCTGGCCATCTTGCTGTTGACGATGTAGGTCTCGGTGCCGCCCCAGGCCAGCAGGAACGGGCGGAATTCCTTCGGCGAACGGAAGGTCGCCGGGCCGTTTTCCTTCTCGCGCCAGCCGGTGACCTTGGTGTCACGCACGAACAGCTGGCCGTCGTTGACCAGGAACGAACCGGCCTCCTGGGACAGGCGCAATTCCTGGGTCTGACCGTCGATTTCGAGGATGCCTTTGCGGCCGACCACGATCGGCAACTTCGCCAGATACACGCCCGGCGAGGTTTCGCTGAAGTACTGCTTCGGCAGCTTCTGCGCCAGCTCTTTCAGGTTCATGTAGCCGTCGTCGACGAAGATCGCCTGCGGGATGCCGTGCTGACGCACCACCCATTCGGCCATCTTGTTGTCGCCGCCGATGAAGTCCTTCAGGGCGTCTTCCTGCATCATCCGGCGCACGCTGATCTTGCCCGGTTTGCTGCGCACGATTTTCGCGGCGGCGGCTTCGGCGGTGTAGCCGGAGAGGTCGGGCAATTTCGGCTTGGCCAGTTCCAGCGCTTCGGTCGGCGCGCTGCTGACGGTGTAGGTCTTGGCCTGTTGCAGCTCCTTGGCGGTGGTCGCGGGTTTGGCCGGTTCCACACTGGCGAAGGCGCCGGCCGAGGCCAGCAGCATCGCGCCGGCCAGCAGGCTGAGTGAGCCTTTGCGGGCACTGTTCATGTCGGGCACTCCCTTGGCGGTCAGCATCAGAAGCGCCAGATCACGTCGATGAACGCGCGGTGCATGTACGAATCAACCTGGCTGCCATAGGCATCACCCGGCTTGAACACACCGCCACGGAAACGTACCAGCGCCGACGGCTCGTCGATCGACTGGCTCAGCGCTGCCGGCAGCAAGCCTTGCTTGAAGTACTTGGTGACCACCAGATCCATTTCCTGGCCCAGATCCTTGTTGCCGTCCTGCAGTGGCAGCGAGGTGCTGGAGAGGATTGCGCCGGTGACGTCGTCGGTGTTGTTTTCCACGGCGTTGATGCCGTTGCTGCCCACCGGCTTGTTGCCGTCCACACGCCAGAACTTGTGGTAGATCAGGCTGGCGTCGTACTGGTCGTTGAGCATCCACGAACCGAACAGGGTGGCGGTCTGCATGTTGTTCATTTCGCCACGGAAGGCTTCGCCGAAACGGTGAACCCGGGAGCGAGTACCGGTGTAGTTCGAGCGGTTGCTTTCCAGGCCGTTCTGTTCGTAATCGGCGCTGGCACGGGCATACGCTGCACCGACCTGCCATTGCGGATCGAGGCGCAGACGCACACCGATGTCGGTGGCCCAGCCGTCGACGTTGTCGCTGCGCTTGGCTTGCGCCGGGCGCGTGCCATCGGCGTTGAGGGCGTTGACCGTGTCGCGGTCGCCGCTCATGCCGGTGATGCTGCCCCAGTAGTTGACGGTGTTGGTGTTGCGCCAGTTGTAGGCGTCGCTGTCGGCGGTCAGGCCGAGCCAGCTGATGTCGCCGTTTTCTTTCTTGTCCAGCGAATCGCCGGCCACGCCTGGCTCCGGATAGTCGAGCTTGCCGTCGTCATGGGTGTGGTGGCCGCGAATGCCGACCCAGTTGCCCGGTGTCCACTGGTAAGCGGCATCGGCGTAGGCGTGCAGGCGATCCTTGTCTTTCGGCGCCAGCTCCTTGAGGTCGGTGCGGTATTCGCTGAAGCGTTCGGCGACACCGGCGTTGGCGCGCAGCAGAGTAGTGTCGAAGGTCCAGTTCAGCGCTTCGATGTTGGTGTCGCGCCACTGGCCGTCGTCGTTGCGCAGACGCTGACGACCGAACTTGAGGATCTCGCCGGGGTAGGGCGTTAGGCCGCTGTAGCCGACCCAGAACTCGCGCATCGCCAGGTAGTTTTTCTTGGTCTTGCGGTCGCCGTTGTCGGTGGTCTGGGTGCCTTCGCTGTCGGACTGCTGCAGGGTGTCGGTCTCGATGATGTCGGTCGAGGTCACGGCCTGGCCCATGGCGTAGGCGCTCCACGCGCCGCTTTCGCCGTAGACCCACGGACGCAGGTCGAGGCCGACACCGTTGACGTCGCCGCCGCTGGCGGTGCCGAGGTCGCGGTCGTCTTCGGACTGGCCGGTGATTTTCACTTCGAGGCCGAAGTTCTTCGATTCAGTCATCGCGGCCAGGGTCGGGCAAGACCAGATCAGCGCGAACGTGAGGCCAATGCCGGCCTTCACAAAGGGATTCAATTTCATAATTTTTCCTCGCCGTCTTCTTCTTGCAGGGCGTGCAGTTGCAGCGTGTTCTGGCTCAGGGCGCCACGGGTCGCCTGTTCCTGTTGCAGCAGGCGCTGGGCTTCGGCCAGACGCTCGGGCGGCAGTTGCGCGGCGAGGGTGGTCGCCAGCTCATCGGCTTGCGGAGTGTTTTGGGCTTTTGCCAACTGGCTGAACACGTAAGCGTTGACTGGGTCGGGCTTGGTGCCCTTGCCTTGGGAAAACAGCTGGGCGATGGCGAAGTCGGCGCTGTTCTGGCCGTTGCGCGCAGCGGTCAGCAGATGGTCGAGAGCCTTCTGTGGATAGACCTTGCCCAGGTAGCCACGGCGGTAGATCTGGCCGAGGTAGTAGTCGGCGGCGACTTCGCGGCCGACGGCTTTCTGGAAATGTTCCTCGGCGACTTTCGCGTCGGCCGGGACCAGTTTGCCTTCGTAGTAGAGCTTGCCCAGCAACAGCTCGGCGCGCGGCTGGTCGGCGGCGCGGCCGTTATCCAGGTACTTCATCATCTGGTCGACGTCGCCCAGTTCCGGGAAGTCGTAGAGCAGTTGCGCGAGGGTGACCCACGACGCCGGGTAGCCTGGAGCGATCGGTTCGAGCAGCGACTGCGCGGTTTTTTCGTCGGTCTTGCCCAGGGTCGAATCGGCCAGCACACGGGCCACCGAATCCACCCGCTGAGCACTGACGGTGCCGCGGCTGTAACCGGCCTGCAGCTGTTTGATCAGTTCGGCCTGTTGCTCCGGCGCGCCACGTTTCTGATAGACCGTGGCCAGCTCGACGTAGCAGATGTCGGTGGTGTTGAGCGCGGCCTTGCAGATTTTTTCCACGTCATCCAGATGCTGGTCGTAAGTGCCCTGGGTGCGATACAGCAGCACCTGGGCGAGACCGGCTTCCGGGTAACCGGATTTGCGCCATTGATCGATCTTCTGCTGGGCGTTGATGTTCGGGAAGCTGTGCGGGAATTGCAGGTACAGCATCGCGAGCGGGATCAGCGTGTTGCCTTCGCCACTGGCGGCGGCTTTCTTCAGCAGGCTTTCGGCTTCCTGATGTTCGGCTTCGGTGGAGCCAGGCTTGGCCACCAGCAAGCGGCCGAGTCGGGCCTGGGCACGCGGCGAAACACTGGCGGCGGCGCGGTAGGTGGCTTCGGCCTGTTTCATCTGTTCCGGGTCGCGGCTGTCGACCTGAATATCGGCGAGGCCCACCTGGGCTTCGCTGTAACCCAGGTCGGCCAGCGCACGGTAGTTCTGCGCGGCGGTCGCGGTGTCACCGCGCTTGAGCGCTTCGTTGGCCAGACGCTGGTCGGGCAGGCCGGCGCAACCGGCCAGGGCGATTGCCATGGCCAGGGTCAGCGGGACCGGCAGGATTCTGATAGGGCTCGTCACGGGCATGTCCTCGACTTAAAGACCGGCAGCCATGGCTTTGTCGATCAGCCAGTTCAGGTTCGGACCACGGTCGCTGTTGACTTCCACCGGGCGGCCGGCGAAGCGGCTGTCCAGCGGCTCGTCAGGCTGGATCTGCACACGGATGTCGGAGGACAGGTCAGCGCTTTTCAGGCTGGTGCTGCTGACAATCTTGCCGGTGCGGGTCTTGTCTTCGCCGGCGATCTGGAAGCTCACCGGGGTGCCCGGACGCACGTCGCCGAACTGGCGATAGGAGAAGCGTGCATCGACGGTGGCCTGGGTGTTGCGCGGCACCAGCTGGAAGATCACGTCGCCCTTGCTCGCGTACTGACCGTCGGCCACCAGTTGCTGGGCTACGGTGCAATCGCAAGGGGAGGTCAGGGTGCCGGTCATCTGCTTGCCGAACAGTTCTTCAACCTTGGCTGGCGACAGTTGATCTTCTTCCAGATGGCCCTTGAGTACGTCGAGCATGCTGGTGCTGAACGTCGCCAGCGGTGCGCCTTTTGCGGCGACGCCGTCGGACTTCACCAGGCTTTGCACGGTGCCGTCGCGCGGCATGGTGATGTTCATCCCCGGCACGCTGACCAGACCGGCCTGCGCATGGCTGACGAAGTACATGCTGTACACCGATTTGAAAATGAAACCCGCCGCCACCAGCCCGACCGCGAAGATACCGGCGCTGAACGTCACCGCTTTCAGACGACCGAACGGGGTCATGCCGGAGTCGCCGTCCTTGACCTTGCGGGCCTTGGTAAAGTTGTCGCGCTGCAGGGTCGCCAGCACTTCACCGATGCTGACGATGTCGCCGGCCAGGTGCGAAGTGATCAGGTGACGCAGGGTCGAAATGTCCTGCGGTTCAAGGTTCTGGAACTGGCAACCAGCACGACCCGTCTGGCGGTCGTAGGAGCGCACTTGCAGTTCAACGTCCATGGCCAGGCCGAGGTTGTCGATGACGAACTGCAAACGCGCCTTGTACACCTCGCCGACGGTCAGCGGCAGTTGTCCGGCGTTGAACGCCAGACCACCGGCGGACAGGTCGAGGACCCGCGCTTCAACCGGAGTCCGGTCGGGGCCGAAGAAACGCAGCTTGGCCGGGATTTTGACTCGGGCGTGCTGACGCTGGGCTTCGGATTCATGCACTACGTTGGCGTTGACGGCGGTATTCATGGGGGCGATTTCCTTGTTAATTCAATAGGGGCAGGTCAGACCATCATCAGCAGCACGGCGACGAAAATGCTGCCGGCGGAGAAGGTCATGGTCCGAGACGACCAGGTGTTGAACCAACGTTGAAAGCTGGCGAGATCACGGGTCAGGGAAGTGGGTTGGCGAGTCCAGGATTGTTGGTCGAGGCGGAAGAACACGTAGATCTTCACCAGCGCACCGACGATCTGGTTGTAATAGAGAATTGCCGGGTAAGCCGGGCCGATCCGGTGGCCGGAGCAGGACAGCAGCAGCGTCAGAATCAGACGGGTGATGCCGATCCACAGCAGGTAAACCAGGATGAACGCGGTGCCGTACTTGAAGCTGGCGATGATTGCCACGGTCAGGCCGAGCAAGGATGTCCACATCGATACGCGCTGGTCGAACAGCACCACCGAGGTGAAGGCGCCGAGGCGTTTCACACCCAGGCCCAGCGCCCGGGAGTTCTGCCGCAGGTTGTTGCCGTACCAGCGGAACATCAGTTTGCGGCTGGCCTTGATGAAGCTCTTTTCCGGCGGGTGTTCAACGGTATTGATCGCGGCATCCGGCACGTAGAAGGTGTCGTAGCCCAGGCGCATCAGGCTGAACCAGCTCGACTTGTCGTCGCCGGTCAAGAACTTGAATCGGCCCAGGCGCCAGTGTTGCAGCGAGTCGCTTTCGACGTCGGCGATGAATTCCGGATTGGTGACCACGGTGGCGCGGAACACCGACATGCGGCCGGTCATGGTCAGCACACGCTTGGACAGGGCCATCGAGCACATGTTGATGTGGCGCTGGGCGAAACGCAGCTTGTGCCATTCGCTCATGATGTAGCCGCCGCGCACTTCGCAGAACTCGTTGGTGGTCAGGCCGCCGACGTTGCCGAACATCTGGAACCACGGCACGGTTTTGCGCACTACGCCTTCGCCGAGCACGGTGTCGCCATCGATCACGGCCACCACGGCGCGGTCGTCCGGCAGGTGACGGGAGATCGCGCGGAAACCATAGGCCAGGCCATCGCGTTTGCCGGTGCCGGGAATGCGTACGAAGTCGAGTTTCACGCGGTCTGGCGGATTCATCCGCGCCCACAGTGCCTTGACCAGCAGCTCATCGGACATTTCGACGATGGAGCAGACCACGGTGGTTGGCAGTTCGCAGTCGATGGCTTCGCGGATCACCGAGCTGTAAACCTGCGCGGTGGTCAACGCGTCGATGCGAAAACTGGTGACCATCAGAAACACATGGGACGGGTCCGCCGCCTTACCCAGCTTGCGAACCTTGCGGCGCAGGTGCGGGTAGACGATGTAGAGAAAAATCATGCCGCGCACAAAGTGCGTGGCACCCATCGAGTAGCGCCAGATACCTACGGCGCCAATCAGGAAAATGAAGTCCTTCGACTCGGAGTCGAATGTGGACGTGGGCAGCATCAGGGCCAGGCCCATCAGCAGGCTCAGAAACAAAAGCCAGCCGGCGGATTGCAGAAAAAAATGTTTGAGCTTGGACATGACCGTCATCCGAAGGTGATGGGGGCTTCAAGCCGCCCGCCGATTCACGGCGTGCGGCCTGAAGCTCGAGGCTTGCTGCTGCGTTACCAGCAGATCCCTTCGGTACGGCTACCGGCGCTGGTGGCCTTGGACATGAAGCCCACCAGGTCGATCACCTGCTTGCCCTGCGGCGCTTCTTCGGCGAGGGCGCGGAACTTCTCGTCGCGGTTGCCGAGGATGATCACGTCGGAGTTGTCGATCACCGAATCGAAGTCCGAATTGAGCAGGGACGATACGTGCGGGATCTTCGACTCGATGTAGTCCTTGTTTGCGCCGTGGACACGGGCGTACTGGACGTTGCTGTCGTAGATGCTCAGGTCGTAGCCCTTGCCGATCAGCATCTCGGCCAGTTCCACCAGCGGACTTTCGCGCAGGTCGTCGGTGCCGGCCTTGAAGCTCAGGCCGAGCAGGGCGACTTTGCGTTTGTCGTGGCTTTCAACGATGTCGAAGGCGTTCTGCACTTGCGATTCGTTGCTGCGCATCAGCGAGTTGAGCAGCGGCGCTTCGACGTCCAGGGAACCGGCGCGGTAGGTCAGGGCGCGCACATCTTTCGGCAGGCACGAACCGCCGAAGGCGAAGCCCGGGCGCATGTAGTACTGGGACAGGTTGAGGGTCTTGTCCTGGCAGACCACGTCCATCACTTCGCGGCCATCGACGCCCACGGCTTTGGCGATGTTGCCGATCTCGTTGGCGAAGGTCACTTTGGTGGCGTGCCAGACGTTGCAGGTGTACTTGATCATCTCGGCAACGGCGATGTCCTTGCGGATGATCGGTGCGTCGAGTTCTTCGTACAGCGATTGCAGAACGTCACCCGACGCCTTGTCGAACTCGCCGATGACGGTCATCGGTGGCAGGTCGTAGTCGGCGATCGCGGTGGATTCACGCAGGAACTCAGGGTTCACGGCGACACCGAAATCAACGCCGGCTTTCTTGCCGGAGCAGTCTTCGAGGATCGGGATGACAACGTTTGCCACGGTGCCCGGCAATACGGTGCTGCGCACCACGATGGTGTGGCGGGTGGACTTTTCACGCAGGACAAAACCGATCTCGCGGCATACCGCTTCGATGTAGTTCAGTTCCAGGTCGCCGTTCTTTTTGCTCGGCGTACCGACGCAGATCATCGACAGGTCGGTGTCGCGAATCGCTTCGGCGAAGTTGGTCGTGCCGCGCAGACGACCGGTCTGAATACCTTGTGCCAGCAACTCGCCCAGGCCCGGTTCGACAATGGGAGATTTGCCAGCGTTGATCATGTCGATCTTGTCTTTGGCAACATCGACGCCCACTACGTCGTGGCCCCGAGCAGACAGGCAACCGGCACATACTGCGCCAACGTAACCCAAACCAAATATGCTGATGCGCATCGCAATTACCTCTGTATATATCAGGCCTTAGAGGGCCGGAGTTAATGGTGTTCAGCGTTCATTAGTGCACTCGAAAGTGCGGCATACAGGCGCCACAATGCCGTGTGCAGGCATACTTAAGTTCCGAGTGTCTAAATAAGTGCACTCAAGATGTGCGCAACCAGGCCTTGTTGTTATGACGTGCCCTGTTATGCAGCCGATCTTCTTTGGAGAAGACTCTTGTGCAATCGTCTTGCGCGCTCGATGTCAGGATGAAAGTCCCGTAAATCAAGCGGTTGGGTGCTCAGGTGAGCACGTTTATAAGGGCGCGGCCATGGCCTTTGTAGGGGATATTAATGGTGCGTATCTCCTGTCCATCGTCTGCTTTGAGACTAGTTAGTCATCTAGGCAAGTTGCTGTGACAACTTGGTTACATGGCTATCTGCTCCGCGTAAGTTATCTCGTACAAACTCGGCGAGAATCGTTACCGGTGGTATGAGCTATGCATTCGGACGAAGTTCCTGTCCGCTCATCGCGAAATCTGAAATTTCTTGAAATATTGTCAGAGATGGCACCAGTATCAATTTGATAGCAGTTTCGTTTTCGACCTTTAATAACAGGCGAAAAATCACGTTAGATAGTTTTGTGCCACTACGGTGAAAAAATTTAGGTGCCACTACTGAAAAAAATGATCAGTGTCGAGTGAAACTAATCTTAGAAAAGACAGGGATGTTTTTCTGGCGCCAGTAAAATGGCGAAATGTGGCGGGGGTTTTTTGACATCGTGCGAGCTGCACGACTCTTCATATAAAGAGTCGTGCATTAGGCATGCTTTATTCGGGGGCGTGATCGCGTAGAAACACCAGATTATCCGGTTTCGATTGCTCGGCGCTGTAGCGATAACCCTGCACATCGAACTGCTTGAGCAGGGCCGGATCGTTGATTTTTTCCTGGATCACGAAGCGGCTCATCAGGCCCCGGGCTTTCTTGGCGTAGAAGCTGATGATTTTGTACTGGCCGTTTTTCAGGTCCTTGAATTCGGTGTTGATGATTCGCGCATTCAAGGCTGTGCGTTTGACCGCCGAGAAGTATTCGTTGGACGCCAGGTTCAGCAGCACGTCGTCGCCCTGGTCGGCCAGCGCTTCATTCAGCCATTCGCTGATGCGCGTGCTCCAGAAGGCGTACAAGTCCTTGCCACGGGCGTTGGCCAGTTTGGTGCCCATTTCCAGGCGATACGGCTGCATCAGGTCGAGCGGCCGCAGCAGGCCGTAAAGGCCGGAGAGCATGCGCAGGTGCTGTTGCGCGTAATCGAAGTCGGCTTCGCTGAACGACTGGGCATCAAGCCCGGTGTAGACGTCGCCCTTGAAGGCCAGCAGTGCCTGTTTGGCGTTTTCCGGGGTGAACGCCGGTGTCCAGCTGCCGAAACGCGCGGCGTTAAGGCCGCCGATCTTGTCGGACACGTGCATCAGTTCGCTGATCTGCGCCGGGCTCAGTTCGCGCAGTTGCTGGATCAGTTCCTGGGAATGGTCGAGGTATTTCGGCTGGGTGAAGCGCTGGGTCGCCGGCGGTGTTTCGTAATCGAGGGTCTTGGCGGGGGAAATCACCATCAGCATGAAGTCGTCTCCTTTAATCGTGGGGGCGATTCTAGGGGGTTGGGGCGGATGACTCCAGCTATCGCGTCCATAGGTGATCGGCGGTTTACGAGCCGGATCGGCTATAGTGCGGCGCGGGTTTTGTTATGGAGACACCCTTTGCGCATTGTTCTTTTTTTCACCGCGTGGCTGTTGAGCGTCGGTGCCGTTGCGGCGCCGGGCGATATCGCGACGCTGGATCGCAGCACCTGGCCGGAAAAACTCGACAATCCGACCCTGTTCGATGTCGCCTCGCGGGCGGAAATCCTGATGTTCGCCCGAGGCCTGCTCGGCACCGAAGCGCTGGACGAAGCGGCGCTCGCCCAGCGTCTGGGGCTGCGCACGGTCAATCTGGATGCAATCAACAGCCTGCGCGAGCGCCTGTGGCAGCGGCTGCTGGCCAACTACAACTTTGCCCAGCAAAGCTGCGATCAGGACGCCTCGTTCTGCTTCCTCGTCGAAGACCTGCCGACCCTGCGCGAGCAGGCCGCCAAATTCGTGGTCAGCGACGAAAGCTATTACACCAAGTGGGCCGAGCCGAGCCGGATCTTCCACCTGCAATACCTCGATGAGCTGATGCGCAAGGCTGCGCTGTCGCCGCAGACCAGCAGCGAACTCGATCATTTCGGAGACTACGAGCGCAACGGCGACGACATGCACGATCGCTTGTTTCTGCTGAGTTTCGACAGCGCCGCCAACCTGCAACCGGACAACACCGACTGGCTCGCCGAGTACCTGCGCAAGTCGAACCTGAGCGGCACCTTTTTCATGCTGGGCAAGGATGTTCAGGCGCGGCTGGCCGACCGTTCCGTCAGCAGCCTGCAAGCGGCGTTTTCGCAGCAGTGCGTCGGCGTGCAGGGCTGGGAGTTCCGCTCCCACAGCCACTGGCAGGACTGGCAGGATTCGGTGCGGCGCAGTGCCGATCTGGTCAAGAACAAGTTGCCGGAGAACTACGTGCCGCTGTTCCGTCCACCGGAAGGGCAACGTCGTAGCGATGCCCGGAGCTTTTTCAACAGCCAGGGCCTGCAAGTGGCGCTGTGGGACATCGATGCCCAGGACGGCGCCGGCAAGCTCAAGGGCGCTCCGAGCGCGCAGCGGGTGCTGACCCTGATGCTGCTGTGGCGGCACGGGGTGATCAATTTCAACATGAAGCAGGATGCGGTGAAGACTGCGTTGCCGTGGCTGATCACGCAAACCGCGCAAAGCGGCATCGGCTGGGAAGACTGTCAGGACGCGTTTCGCTGAAAAACGGCAAGAGCCCGGAAACATTGGGCTTGGGGTGAATTTTTTGCAGAATTCGATGCAGGCGGACTTCCGACTCTAACGGGGGCAGGGCGGTCCGCCAAGGGCTTTTCGTCACTTTGCAAAATAAACTTCAAAAAAGCGTCAAAGTGCTTTTTTCTGTCACGGGTTTTGGAGTATTACGAAGTCAGACCGCCGAAACCTGCAACACAGGTGGCGTCTTCCAAGACCCATTTTGTGTGCGGTTCACCTGCTATCCCGACAAAAGCTGTGCAGGTGGATTCGGCAGTCACTTCGAGGCGCAGCACCGCCGAGGTATTGCGTCGAATGGCTCCCACAAAGGTGACCGAGTATGGATGATCACGGACGTAGCCCTTCCTCCAACCAGCCAATCCTTTATGTACTCGATACCAACGTACTGATTCACGATCCAAACGCCCTGCTGAATTTCGAAGAACACCACGTCGCGATCCCGATGACCGTGCTTGAAGAGCTGGACAAGCTCAAGAGCGGGCATCACAGCGTGGCCGCCGAATGCCGTCAGGCTATCCGGCTGATCGACAAGACCCTGGGCGATGCTTCACCCGATGATGTCGAACAGGGCGTGCCGATCCAGCGCGGCAAGGGCGGCCCGAAGGGCTTGCTGTCGATTCTGATGAGCAAGCAGGCCGAATCGAACCTGATTCTGCCCGAGCATCTGAACGACAACAAAATCATCAACCAGCTGATCGACCTGCATACCCGCGACCCGAAAAAACCGGTGGTGCTCGTTACCAAAGACATCAACATGCGCCTCAAGGCGCGCGCCTGCGGGATCGACGCCGAGGACTACAGCACCGACCAGTTGGTTGACGACGTGTCCCTGCTGCCCAACGGCTATCACAACATGACCGGCTCCTTCTGGGACCGCGTGAGCAAGGTCGAAACCCGTCAGGACCACGGCCGCACCTGGCATCAGGTACAGCTGATCGACAACCTGCCTGCCGTGCACATCAACGAGTTCATCATCGATGAGCAGGGCTTCGTCGGCTGGATCAAGGAGATCGAAGAAGACAAGCTGCTGATCCTCGACCTGCACCAGGAACCGCTGTTGCATCAGGAAGCCTGGGGCCTCAAGCCACGGGACATCTACCAGAGCCTGGCGCTGTACGCGCTGCTGGATCCGGATATTCACCTGGTCAACCTGTCCGGCGCCGCCGGCTCGGGTAAAACCATTCTGGCGCTGGCCGCGGCGATCGAGCAGACCATGGTCAGCAAGCGCTATCGCCGCATCATCGCCACCCGCAGCGTGCAGGGCCTGGACCAGGAAATCGGCTTCCTGCCCGGCACCGAGGCGGAAAAAATGGAGCCGTGGCTGGGCGCCATCACCGACAACCTCGAAGCCTTGCACATGGATGACGAAAACACCCATGGCAGCGTCGACTACATCCTCAGCAAAGTGCCGTTGCAGTTCAAATCGCTCAACTACATTCGCGGTCGCAGCTTCCAGCAGAGCCTGATCCTGATCGACGAATGCCAGAACCTCACGCCGCACCAGATGAAAACCATCATCACCCGGGCCGGCGCCGGTTCCAAAGTGGTGTGCCTGGGCAACCTGGCACAGATCGATACCCCTTACCTGTCCGCGACCAGCTCCGGGCTGACCTACCTGACCGAACGCTTCAAGGATTTCCCCAACGGTGTGCACATCACCCTGCAAGGGGTGCCTCGCTCGATCCTGGCCGAATACGCCGAATCGCATCTGTAACCGTCAAACCGAACCGGGCGACTGCAAAGTCGCCCGGTTTTTTATGTGCGCAATTCTGACCCCCAGGTTTACAATCGGTGCTCCTGATCAGGAGTAATCCCGTGCTGACTCATCTCGATTCCCAAGGTCGCGCCAACATGGTCGACGTCACCGAAAAAGCCGTGACGTTCCGTGAAGCGACGGCCCAAGCGCTGGTGCGCATGCTGCCCGACACCCTGCAGATGATCGTCAGCGGTGGCCATCCCAAGGGCGACGTGTTCGCCGTGGCGCGCATTGCCGGCATTCAGGCGGCGAAGAAAACCAGTGACCTGATTCCCCTGTGCCATCCGTTGATGCTGACCGGCGTCAAGGTCGAACTCAGTGCCGAAGGCGATGACACGGTACGCATCGTGGCCCGTTGCAAACTGTCCGGGCAGACCGGCGTCGAGATGGAAGCACTGACCGCCGCCAGCGTCGCCGCCCTGACCATCTACGACATGTGCAAGGCCGTGGACCGTGGCATGACCATCGAAAGCGTACGTCTGCTGGAAAAGGTTGGCGGCAAGAGCGGGCATTTCCAGGCGGAGCAGCCATGAACCTGACCGTGAAGTTTTTTGCCCGTTACCGTGAGGCGCTGGGCGTGGATTCGGTGAAGGTCGAAGGTGATTTCGCCACCGTCGATGACGTTCGTGCGTTGCTGGCGCAGCGTGAGGGCGCCGAGGTGCTGAGCGAACAGAACCTGATGTGCGCGCGCAACGAAGACCTCTGCCAGCTCGACGAACCGGTGGTCGATGGCGACGAAGTAGCGTTTTTCCCTACCGTGACCGGAGGCTGAGACATGGGCATTCGGGTGCAGTCCGAGCCGTTCGATCCCGGCGCTGAAGTCAACGCGATGCACGCGGCCAATGTCGGGGTCGGCGCGGTGGTGAGTTTTGTCGGTTACGTGCGCGACTTCAACGATGGCCTCGATGTCGCCGGGATGTTCCTCGAACACTATCCGGGAATGACCGAAAAAGCCCTCGGCAAGATCGCCGTTGAAGCCGAGGAGCGCTGGCCGCTGTTGAAACTGGAAGTGCTGCACCGCATCGGCGCGCTGGAACCGGGCGAGCCGATCGTGTTCGTCGCCGCCGCCAGTGCCCATCGCCAGGCGGCGTTCGACGCCTGCGCCTTCGTCATGGATTACCTGAAAACCCGCGCACCGTTCTGGAAGAAAGAAAACACCAGCGACGGCCCGCGCTGGGTCGAAGGTCGCGACAGCGATCATGCGGCGGCGGATCGCTGGAAGCAGTAATTCCTTTCCCAATCAATCTCCCCTCGACTCCCGACCATCGGCTGACGCCGATGGCGTTTGTCCAATTGACGGTTTGTACGTAAAAGTCCAGTATGGATTTACAAGTACAAAAAAGTCTTTCCCCGTTTCCAGCTTTTTCTTCTGTCTTGCCAAACCAACAACAACCCGCGAGAGAACGAACATGAAGAAATTCCCCCTCATCACCGGTCTGGCGCTGAGCCTGTTGGCGTGCAGCAGCGCGTTCGCCGCCGAGAAAACCCTGCGCATCGGTATCGAAGCGGCGTATCCGCCCTTCGCCTCGAAGACCGACAAGGGTGAAATCGTCGGTTTCGACTACGACATCGGCAATGCCCTGTGCGCGCAGATGCAGGTCAAGTGCGTGTGGGTCGAGGGCGAGTTCGACGGTCTCATTCCTTCCCTGAAAGTGAAGAAAATCGACATGGCGCTGTCGTCCATGACCATCAATGAAGACCGCAAGAAGTCGGTGGACTTCACCCACAAGTACTATTTCACCTCGTCGCGGCTGGTGATGAAGGAAGGCGCGAGCGTCGATGACCAGTACGCCAGCCTCAAGGGCAAGACCGTCGGCGTGCAGCGTGCGACTACCACCGACCGTTACGCCACCGAGGTGTTCGAGCCCAAGGGCATCAACGTCAAGCGCTACGGCAACAACGAAGAAATCTACATGGACCTGGCGGCCGGGCGTCTCGATGCGATTTTCGCCGACACCATCCCGCTGACCGACTTCCTGTCGATGCCGCGCGGCAAGGGTTACGCCTTCGTCGGGCCTGAGCTGAAGGATCCGAAATACGTGGGCGAGGGCGCGGGGATTGCGGTGCGCAAGGGCAACACCGAACTGGTCAGCCAGTTGAACACTGCCATCGACGGCATTCGCGCGAGTGGCGAGTATCAGAAAATTTCCGAGAAGTACTTCAAGTCGGACATCTACGGCGACTGAGTCTGAAGACCGTGCAGCCTTCGCAGGCTGCACGGTTTCAGCCCTTCAATTCCTTCAAGTGCTTGTACACCGTCGCCCGCCCCATGTTCAGTACATTGGCTACATAGTTCGAGGCGCTCTTGCCCTTGAACGCTCCCTCGGCGTGCAGCGCCAGCACCAGTTCGCGTTTGTGATCGCGGGTCAGCAAATTCAGGCTCAGTTGCCGCTCGCGTAGCCAGGCGTGCAGGAAAGTGTTGATGCGCTCCTGCCAGTCATCGCGAAACAGCGAGTCCGGTTGCGGGATCAGTTTGCTCGGCGAGAGGAACAGGTCCAGCGCAGCCTTGGCATTTTCGAACAGCGAAATATTCAGATTGATGCACAGCACCGCCAGCGGATGACCTTCGCTGTCGCGCAGCACGGTGCTCAGGCTGCGAATCTTCTGGCCGTCCCAGTTGAGCTTTTCGTACGGACCGATGTTCCGTTCGCTGACGTCGTCGCTGAGCATGTCTTCCAGCGACGATTCATCGCCGATCACCCGTTTCGACAGGTTGTTGGCGATGTAGTCGACCTTCTGCGTGCGCAGGTCGTGCAGCACCACTTCGGCGTGGGGAAAGAACAGCGTGGCAATGGCGTCGGCGATGGCGTGGTAGTTGTCCAGCGCGGCGTCATGCAGCTCGGGCGTGTGTTCGGGGGCGGTCATAACTGTGGAGCTCCAGGCAACGTCAACGCCCCCGTGATCCGGGGGCGTTGCGAGTGTGCCGCAATCCGTCGGGCGCGTCATCCGGGCGGACGGTCAGGCCAGGCGGGCAGGGGCGAGCATGGCGGCGGTCAGGCCGAATTGCTTGAGATGGTCGGGCAACGATTCGCCACGTACCAGTGCCGCGCTGGCCATGCCCATCGCCGGCGAAGTCTGGATGCCGTAGCCACCCTGGGCCGCGACCCAGAACAGCCCCGGCACCTGAGGATCGAAGCCGGACAGCAAATCGCCATCGGTGACGAAACTGCGCAGGCCGGCCCAGGTGCGGGTCGGGCGGCGGATGGTCAGGGTCGTCGCTTCCTCGATCTGGTAAATGCCCATGGCGATGTCCAGTTCTTCCGGCTGCACGTCGTGGGGTTCGACCGGGTCGGCATTGGCCGGTGAGCCGAGGAACATCCCGGCGTCGGGCTTCATGTAGAAGGATTCGTCGAGGCTGACCAGCATCGGCCAGTGATGAATGTCCACGCCTTCCGGGCCGGCGAAGATGAACGCCGCGCGGCGTTTCGGTTGCAGGCCCAGCGGCTTGGCGCCGGCGAGGGCACCGATCTTGTCGGCCCAGGCGCCTGCTGCGTTGATCACGATGGGCGCGCTGAAGGTCTGGCCGTTGGTCTGCACGTGCCAGATGCCGTCGGCGTCCCGGCTCAGTCCGAGCACTTCGCAATCGGTCTGCACCTGGCCGTTGTTGCGACGGATGCCGCGCAGATAACCCTGATGCAGGGCGTCGGTGTCGATGTCGCTGGCGGTCGGGTCGTAGATCGCGCCATGGACTTTTTCCCGGCGCAGGATCGGCAGCCGCGCGCAGGCTTCATCCGCGCTGAGCAACTGCATCTCCGGCACCGTGGCTTTGGCGCTGAGGTATTGATTGTTCAGCTCGGCGACGTCGCCGGTGAAGTCCACGGTCATTTCCCCGCGCGGGGTCAGCAGCGGGTGCTCGCAGAAGCCGCTGGGCGGATGGTCGAAGAATTCGCGGCTGGCCAGGGTCAGCGCCCGGACCTGCGCAGTGCCGTAAGCAGCGGTGAACAGCGCAGCCGAACGCCCGGTGGAGTGATAGGCCGGGTGCGACTCGCGCTCCAGCACCACGACCTTGCCGTGCTGCGACAGCCAGAAACCGGTGGACGCGCCGGCAATCCCGCCGCCGATGATGATGAAATCTGCATGACTCATGAAAATCTCCGGTGTCAGCGCTGCAATTGATAGACGGCGTTGGCCAGGGCGATGTCTTCGAGGCCCAGACCGATGGAGCGGAAAAACACGTGACGGTTGTAATCGGGACGCTGCACTTTTTCGCTGAGCAGATCCGCCAGGTCACCGAGGATCGCGTTGTTGTCCCAGCCATGTTGTTCGCGGGCGATCAGCATCTCGCCGGCCGAGCCCGGGGTGGTCAGACGATAGTCGCAGAACACCTGCATGTCGTTGAGGCTTTGCGGCGGCACTTCGTGGGCGCGCGGTGCGTTGGTGCTGATCGAGGTGATCAGCGCCGGTTTGCTCAAGGTTGCCGGGTCGATCACGGGGCCTGCGGACGAGGTGCAGAGCATGATCACGTCGGCTTCGGCGATGGCGGTTTCGCGGCTGTCGGCGATGTTCACCCGTGGATCGAGGGCTTGCAGTTGGCGGGCGGTGGCCGGGTCTTCGCTCAAGGTCGGCGAGTACACACTGATGCTCTGCCAGTTGCGCAACGCTTTGACGTAATGCAGGTGCGCCTGGGCGACCTTGCCACTACCAATGATTGCCAAGCGCGCGGCCTTTAACGGGGCGAGGGCATCGACCGCCACGGCGGTGGTCGCAGCTGTGCGGGCAGTCGTCAGTTCGCCGGCATCGCAGAGCAGCAGCGGTTGACCGGTCTGCATCGACATTAGCAGTGTCCACGCGGTCACCAGCGGGCCTTGTTCGCGAACGATGTAAGGCGAAGTCTTGACCCCGTACACGCCGTCTTCCGCCAGCACGCCCAGATAGTTGATGAAGTCCCCGGCACCCTGAGGGAATTCCACCAGTTGCTGCGCCGGTTGCACCGCATGCCCGGCCGCCAGATCGCGGAACAGCTTGCGCAGGATCTGCGGCACATCGATCCGGGCCAACAGCTCGCGGGCCTGGGTTTGGTCGATCACGTAAGGCGTACTGGACATGTCAGACTCCGGAGACTGTTTCTAAACTAATTTGTCCATTATGGACTTTTAGTTTTGTTGAACAATATCCGGGTGAAAAAAAAGCGCAGTCCGTTGCCGGCTGCGCTTCTCTTTATGGCGTCGCTTACTGTGGACGCTTGCGCTCAACCGCCCGCAACAGATGGGTCGGCGGCGTTTCACAGCTGATCTTGCGACCGAGTTTTTCTTCGATGGACGGCAACTGATAGGAGTCGTCTTCACCGGCAAAGCTGATCGACACACCGTCGGCGCCAGCACGACCGGTACGACCGATGCGGTGCACGTAGTCGTCCGGGACTTCCGGTAGGGTGAAGTTGATCACGTGGCTGATGCCGTCGATGTGGATACCGCGACCGGCCACGTCGGTGGCGACCAGTACCCGGATCTTGCCTTCGCGGAAGCCTTCGAGCGTCTTGATCCGCTTGTGCTGCGGCACGTCGCCGGACAGCTGCGCGGCGTTGATGCCGTCACGCACCAGGCGTTCCTCGATACGGCGCACTTCGTCCTTGCGGTTGGCGAACACGATCACCCGCTCCCAACCGTTGTCGTTGACCAGGTTGAAGAGCAGTTTGTATTTGTCGGCACCGGCCACCGCGTAGATGTGCTGTTCGACGTTTTCGTTGGCCACGTTGGTGACCTCGATTTCGACAATCGCAGGATCGGTGGTCCACTGCTTGGCGAGGTTCATCACGTCATCGGTGAAGGTCGCGGAGAACAGCAGGGTCTGACGTTCGCTTTTCGGCGGGGTCTGGCGAATGATCTGACGAACCTGCGGGATGAAGCCCATGTCGAGCATGCGGTCGGCTTCGTCGAGCACCATCACTTCGACCATGTCCAGATGTACGTCACCGCGCTGGTTGAAGTCGAGCAGGCGGCCCGGGGTCGCGACGAGGATGTCGCAATGGCGCGCTTCGAGGTGCTTGAGCTGCTTGTCGAAGTCCATGCCGCCGACGAACGTCATGACGTTGAGGCCGGTGTACTTGGTCAGGTCGGCGGCGTCCTTGGCGATCTGCACCACCAGCTCGCGGGTCGGCGCGATGATCAGCGCCCGTGGCTCGCCCATGTAGCGCTCTTTCGGCGGCGGGGTCTGCAACAGCTGGGTGATGATCGAGATCAGGAACGCGGCGGTCTTGCCGGTGCCGGTCTGGGCGCGGCCGATGGCGTCTTTGCCGGCGAGGGTGTAACCCAGCACCTGAGCCTGGATCGGCGTGCAATACGGGAAACCCAGGTCGTGGATGGCGTGCATCAGTTCCGGGGCGAGCTTGAAATCGTGGAAGCGGGTCTTGCCTTCCTGGGGCTCGACGACGAAGTCTTCGAGTTTCCAGGGAATTACCGGCGCCTTGGGCTTGGGTTCGCGACGTGGTCTGGCCGGTTTTGGTGCTTCGCTGCGGGCTGGCTCGGTGGCGGGCACGGCAGCTGGAGCGGGTTTCGGTTCGCGTTTGGGCGTCGTGGCGGGCGTCTGGCGGTCGGCCTGGCTGGCATCGCTGCGATGACCGGGGGCGTGCGACGGCGCAGTGGGGACTGGCGCGAGCTGCTCAGCCTCGCATTTACCGAACATTTTCTTGAGTGCTTTGAGCACGGTCATCTCATCAATTGGTTAAGGAATGTACGCCGGCCAGTGTAATGCAAGAAACGGGCGCGGCGTAGTGGGATGATCAAAGGGCGACCCCTGTCGCAATTGTCAGCGCAGGCGTTCGCTCAACCATGTGCCGATGTCGCGAATTTCTTCGGGTAACACTTCGTGCTCCATTGGGTATTCCTGCCATGTCACGGTGACACCATGGGCCTTGAGATACTCATAAGCCGTGCGTCCCATCGAGTTCTGCACCACGTTGTCGAACTGGCCGTGCAGCGACAGCACCGGAATCCGCTGCTGGCTGGCGGACAACTCCAGTTCATCGCTGAACGTCGGCGCGTATGTCGATAATGCCAGCACCCCGCCCAACGGCCCCTGCCATTTCAGAAACGCGGTGTGATAGACCACAGCGCCACCCTGGGAGAACCCGGCGAGGAAAATCCGCGAGGCGTCTATTCCGCTGCTTCGCTGTTCTTCGATCAATTCGATGATGCGGTCGGCGGACGCTTCCAGCTCATCGCGGTCGATTGCCCGGGCCGGGCTCATGGCTTTGATGTCGTACCAGCTCGGCATGGCATATCCGCCATTTATTGTCACCGGACGGGTCGGCGCCTGGGGCAGGACGAAACGCGTGCTCAGCAGGCTTTCCTGAAGCGCTTCGGCCACCGGCAGAAAGTCGTAGCGGTCGGCGCCGAGGCCGTGCAGCCAGATCACGCAGGCGTCTGCGGGCTTAACAGGCTGAAGAATCAAGGGCTCGGTCATGGCTGCTCCAATTGTGTGCGGGCGCTCTCATTGAGTGCGTGATTTGCGTGCGCGCCCGGTTGATCCGTTAAGAAGATGTCGCAAGGCTGCAAGTTTTGCTATTGACCTGTCACTCAACCGCTTCAGCTGCCGGTGTGGTACGGGCTTTGCTATGAGGTAGTCGTGCAATCGATCTCGCGCCTGGCGGTAACACTATCAGTGAACGCCTGGCGACGGGATAGCAAAGAATCCGGTGATGGATGTTCGCCAATGGCCGCAACGGGCTTAGCGAACGTGAAAGGGCTACCGCCCGTTCGGCCGACTGGTGAGAAGTGAGTTGTCCATGATGTGGATTTTCTCCTACTAGACTCATAGCGAAGGTCCTGCGTCGGTTGACCCCAAAAAAAGCCAACACGGGTCAACAACGCCTCAAAAGGGTGCGACTGGACTCAAGCTCCGACACAACAAGAGCAAAACTGGAGGTTTGAATGAAGATGTTGAAATCCACTCTGGCGATCGTGACTGCTGCTGCAGTACTGGGTGTCAGCGGGTTCGCTCAGGCGGGTGCAACCCTGGATGCAGTGAAGAAGAAAGGATTCGTGCAGTGCGGCGTCAGTGATGGCTTGCCAGGCTTCTCGGTTCCGGATTCCACCGGCAAGATCGTGGGTATCGATGCTGACGTCTGCCGCGCTGTGGCGGCTGCCGTGTTCGGCGACGCGACCAAGGTCAAGTTCAGTCAGTTGAACGCCAAGGAGCGTTTCACCGCGCTGCAGTCGGGCGAGATCGACATCCTGTCGCGCAACACCACCATGACCAGCTCCCGTGACGCGGGCATGGGCCTGAAATTCCCGGGCTTCATTACCTACTACGACGGCATCGGCTTCCTGGTAAACAACAAGCTGGGCGTGAAGAGTGCCAAAGAGCTGGACGGTGCAACCATCTGCATCCAGGCCGGTACTACCACCGAGCTGAACGTTTCCGACTACTTCCGCGGCAACGGTCTGAAATACACCCCGATCACTTTCGACACCTCCGATGAAAGCGCCAAGTCGCTGGAATCCGGTCGTTGCGACGTGCTGACCTCCGACAAGTCCCAGCTGTTCGCCCAGCGCAGCAAGCTGGCTTCGCCGAAGGACTACGTGGTTCTGCCGGAAACCATTTCCAAGGAACCCCTGGGCCCGGTCGTGCGTAACGGCGACGACGAGTGGCTGGCCATCGTGCGTTGGGTTGGCTACGCGCTGCTGAACACCGAAGAAGCGGGCATCTCTTCGAAGAACGTCGAAGCGGAAGCCAAAGCCACCAAGAACCCGGATGTCGCTCGTATGCTCGGCGCAGACGGCGAATACGGCAAAGACCTGAAACTGCCGAAGGACTGGGTCGTACAGATCGTCAAGCAAGTCGGCAACTACGGCGAAATCTTCGAGAAAAACCTCGGCAAGAGCACTCCGCTGGAAATCGACCGCGGCCTGAACGCGCTGTGGAACAACGGCGGCATTCAATACGCACCACCAGTGCGCTGATGGTTCTGTCACCCGGCAGGCCAACTGCCGGGTGACGTTCTGTTCCATTATTTCCGGGGCACTTCATGCAAAATTCAATCGGCGCACCAAAGCAGAGGCTCAGCCTCAGCGATCCACGAGTGCGTGCGTGGGTATTTCAGATCATCACCATCGTGGCGGTGGTCTCCCTGGGCTGGTATCTGTTCGATAACACCCAGACCAACCTGCAACACCGGGGTATCACTTCGGGGTTCGACTTTCTGGAGCGCAGTGCCGGGTTCGGCATCGCTCAACACCTGATCTCCTACACCGAAGCGGACAGTTATGCCCGGGTGTTTGTCATCGGCCTGCTCAACACGCTGCTGGTGACGTTCATCGGTGTGATCCTGGCCACGATCCTCGGCTTCATCGTCGGCGTCGCGCGCCTGTCGAAGAACTGGATCATTTCCAAACTGGCAACGGTGTACGTGGAGGTTTTCCGTAACATCCCGCCACTGCTGCAGATCCTGTTCTGGTACTTCGCGGTGTTCCTGACCATGCCGGGGCCGCGCAATAGCCACAACTTCGGCGATACCTTCTTCGTCAGCAGCCGTGGCCTGAACATGCCGGCCGCGCAAATGGCCGACGGCTTCTGGGCGTTCGTGGTCAGCATCGTGGTGGCCATCGTCGCCATCGTGCTGATGAGCCGCTGGGCCAACAAGCGCTTTGAAGCCACCGGCGAGCCGTTCCACAAGTTCTGGGCAGGCCTGGCGTTGTTCCTGGTGATCCCAGCGCTGTGCGCGCTGATCTTCGGTGCACCTGTGCACTGGGAAATGCCGAAGCTGCAAGGCTTCAACTTCGTCGGTGGCTGGGTGCTGATTCCGGAATTGCTGGCCTTGACCCTGGCGCTGACGGTGTACACCGCGGCGTTCATCGCCGAGATCGTGCGTTCGGGCATCAAGTCGGTCAGCCACGGCCAGACCGAGGCGGCGCATTCGCTCGGATTGCGCAACGGCCCGACCCTGCGCAAGGTGATCATTCCGCAAGCGCTGCGGGTCATCATCCCGCCGCTGACCAGCCAATACCTGAACCTGGCGAAGAACTCCTCGCTGGCGGCCGGTATCGGTTATCCGGAAATGGTTTCGCTGTTCGCCGGCACCGTGCTGAACCAGACCGGTCAGGCGATCGAAGTCATTGCCATCACCATGAGCGTGTACCTGGCGATCAGTATCAGCATTTCCCTGCTGATGAACTGGTACAACAAGCGCATCGCGCTGATCGAGCGGTAAGGAATAGCGCATGAGTACTCATACTTTCAAACCCGACATGCCACCGCCGGCCAAGGTCTTCGGCCCGATGGCGTGGATCCGCGCGAACATGTTCTCCAGCTGGCTCAACACCCTGCTGACCCTGTTCGCGTTCTACCTGATCTACCTGGTGATTCCGCCGATCCTCAGCTGGGCGATCCTCGATGCCAACTGGGTCGGCACCACCCGCGCCGACTGCACCAAGGACGGCGCCTGCTGGGTCTTCATCCAGCAGCGTTTCGGCCAGTTCATGTACGGCTACTACCCGCCTGAACTGCGCTGGCGCGTGGACCTGACCGTGTGGCTGGCGGTCATCGGCGTGGCGCCGCTGTTCATCAAGCGCGTGGCGCACAAGGCGGTATACGGCCTGAGCTTTTTGGTGGTCTACCCGATCGTTGCCTGGTGCCTGCTGCATGGCGGCGTCTTCGGCCTCGACACCGTGGCGACCAGCCAGTGGGGCGGTCTGATGCTGACCCTGGTGATCGCCACTGTCGGCATCGCCGGTGCGTTGCCGCTGGGGATTGTCCTGGCGCTGGGCCGGCGCTCGAACATGCCGGCGATCCGAGTGGTCTGCGTGACCTTCATCGAGTTCTGGCGCGGCGTGCCGTTGATCACGGTGCTGTTCATGTCCTCGGTGATGCTGCCGCTGTTCCTGCCCGAAGGCATGAACTTCGACAAGCTGCTGCGGGCGCTGATCGGCGTGATCCTGTTCCAGTCGGCGTACGTCGCCGAGGTGGTGCGCGGCGGTCTGCAAGCGATCCCCAAAGGTCAGTACGAAGCCGCGGCCGCGATGGGCCTCGGTTACTGGCGCGCCATGGGCCTGGTGATTCTGCCGCAAGCCCTGAAGCTGGTGATTCCCGGCATCGTCAACACCTTCATCGCGCTGTTCAAGGACACCAGCCTGGTGATCATCATCGGCCTCTTTGACCTGCTCAACAGCGTCAAGCAAGCCGCTGCCGATCCGAAATGGCTGGGCATGGCCACCGAAGGCTACGTGTTCGCCGCCCTGGTGTTCTGGATTTTCTGTTTTGGCATGTCGCGCTATTCCATGCACCTGGAACGCAAGCTCGACACTGGCCACAAGCGTTAGGAGTTTTTTCGATGAGCGAAGCAATCAAAAAGCCAGTGGGCCCTGAAGGCATCATTCAGATGCAGGGCGTGAACAAGTGGTACGGCCAGTTCCACGTGCTGAAAGACATCAACCTCAACGTGCGTCAGGGCGAGCGTATCGTGCTGTGCGGCCCGTCGGGTTCCGGCAAGTCCACCACCATCCGCTGCCTCAACCGTCTGGAAGAGCACCAGCAGGGCCGCATCGTGGTCGATGGCGTGGAACTGACCAACGACCTCAAGCAGATCGAAGCGATTCGCCGTGAAGTCGGCATGGTATTTCAGCACTTCAACCTGTTTCCGCACCTGACCATCCTGCAGAACTGCACCCTGGCGCCGATGTGGGTGCGCAAGATGCCCAAGCGCAAGGCCGAGGAAATCGCCATGCATTACCTGGAACGCGTACGCATTCCGGAACAGGCGCACAAGTACCCGGGGCAACTGTCCGGCGGTCAGCAACAGCGTGTGGCGATCGCCCGCGCGCTGTGCATGAAACCGAAAATCATGCTGTTCGACGAACCGACCTCGGCACTCGACCCGGAGATGGTGAAAGAGGTGCTCGACACCATGATCGGCCTGGCCGAAGACGGCATGACCATGCTCTGCGTAACCCACGAAATGGGCTTCGCTCGCACCGTGGCCAACCGCGTGATCTTCATGGACAAGGGCGAAATCGTTGAACAGGCGGCGCCGAACGACTTCTTCGACAATCCGCAGAATGATCGGACGAAGCTGTTCCTGAGTCAGATTCTGCATTGAGATCTGATGAATAAAATAAACCCGGCCTTGTGCCGGGTTTGTTTTTTGTGGGTCAGGAGGCGGTGAGGGTTTCGTGTTCTTTGTGCTCGGTATACTTGAAGGCGTTCCTCAGATCCGCCCCTTCACCCAGGGCTTTCGCATCGGCGAGCAAGTGCGGATAGCGATCGAGCAGGCGCATCAGCAGCACCAATGCCTTCGGCGGAAGCACTTCGCCGCGCTCATAGCGGGAAAATGCGTTGTGTCCGCCACCAGACAGCAGTTGCACCGTTTCTTTTTGCGTCAGGTGCAATTTGCGCCGGATGCGCTTCATCTCGTTACCGATCATTTGTCGGGCAGCAATCACCAGATCATCACCGGCTTGCGTGTAGCGTTCTGCACTATCGGTATCGGCGTCCCACTCGACCTCACCGCATTTGCGACATTCCCAGCCAGCAAGGTCATCGATACGACGTTCCATGCCTTTGACACTGATGGTTTCGCCGCGGCCTTCGAAATGTGTCATTCCCTCACGTGCACCGCAGCTGAAACATTGCCGGGTTTTCATTGGTTTTTCTCCTTGAAGGAGATTACCGGTGGGCCACCTTCGGGGCGGTATGTCACCTTGATGTAAATCTCCAGATCGTGTGAGTGCGTGTGATAAACGTCTTGCCAGACTCGATGATCGTCATAGGTGGTCATCGACTTGTACAACATCCTGTTCTGCAGTTCGAAAACGATTTCTTGCATCTCTATGATGCTGAAGCCGAGATCCAGTCCGGTTTTTTCTGCGCTCTTGGTGAATGCCTGTCTTCCCCGTCGCCTGACCTCAGCCTTGATCACCACCAAGTCGTAATGGGGTGTGTACTTTTCCATAAGAAACCAAAACCCTGTCCCTGAAATTACCCTTAAAGGGTAATTTTGACCAATCGAAAATCCCGCTCCATTTGCCCCTCTCTGACCCTAGGTGGTTGCTGTCCTACAAGGAGCTGACTAACATGTCAGAAAATTCATCCCATGATTGGATGAAAGGGCGAATCCAATGTCAGACATTTCTCCACTTATTAAGCGATCCCTGGTCGATCAGGCCCTGGATCAATTGCGCCAGCGCATCACCGATGGCACGTGGCAGGTCGGTCAGCGTTTGCCGACCGAGCCCGAGTTGTGTGCCGAGCTCGGCATCAGCCGCAACACCGTGCGCGAGGCGATGCGGGTGTTGGCGTTTTCCGGTTTGATCGAAATCCGTCAGGGCGACGGCAGTTACCTGCGGGCGGTGGTCGATCCGATGGACACGCTCAAGGCGCTGTCCAAATGCTCGCTGGACCAGGCCCGGGAAACCCGGCACATCCTTGAAGTCGAGGCCATCGGCCTGGCGGCCTTGCGCCGGACCGATGAAGACCTCGTCGCACTGCGTGAGGCGCTGGGTGTCGCCGGCAGTCACTATCACGGCGACCTCGACAGTTACATCCGCTGCGACCTGGTGTTTCACCGTCGTTTGGTGGATGCCGCGCACAACCCGACCCTCAGCGAGTTGTATCGCTATTTTTCCAGCATCGTCGGCGCGCAATTGCGCCAGACCCTGAACATCGTCCCCCGTCGACAGGAAGTCTTCGATTTGCACGTCGCCTTGCTTGAGGCTGTCGAGCAGCGCGATCCGGAGCGGGCCAAAGCCCTGTCGAGGCAGTTGATCAATGAACCTTGAAACCGAGAAAACCATGTCCCGCCCAGAGGTTTCCCCAGCACCCGTTCGCAAGGCCGAGCTCGAAGAGTTGTTGATCGACGCCGAAGCCGATGACGAGCAGGTGCAGCAAAGCCATCCGCTGGTACGGCGTCCGTGGCTGTTGCTGCTGGGGCTGATTCTGGTGGCGTTGAACCTTCGTCCGGCGCTGTCGAGCATGGCGCCGTTGCTCAGTGAGGTGTCGAAAAGCCTCGGTTTGTCCGCCGCTCAAGCGGGTTTATTGACGACGTTGCCGGTGCTTTGCCTCGGTCTGTTCGCTCCGCTGGCCCCGATACTTGCGCGGCGTTTCGGTGCCGAGCGGGTGGTCTTGGGAATTCTTCTGACACTGGCCGGCGGCATCATCCTGCGCAGCAATTTCGGTGAAATCGGTCTGTTCGCCGGCAGCGTGCTGGGCGGCGCGAGCATCGGCATCATCGGCGTGTTGCTGCCGGGCATCGTCAAGCGTGACTTCGCCAAGCATGCCGGCACCATGACCGGTGTCTACACCATGGCTCTGTGTCTGGGCGCGGCGATGGCGGCGGGCTCCAGCGTGCCGCTGAGCGAGCACTTCGACCACAGCTGGGCCATGGGCCTGGGTTTCTGGGTGATTCCGGCGCTGGTGGCGGCAGTGTTCTGGCTGCCGCAAATCGGCCAGAAGCACGGCGCGCACAATGTCGCGTATCGAGTGCGTGGTCTGTTGCGTGATCCGCTGGCCTGGCAGGTGACCTTGTACATGGGCCTGCAATCGTCGCTGGCCTACATCGTGTTCGGCTGGTTGCCGTCGATCCTTATCGGTCGCGGGCTGACGCCGACCCAGGCCGGCCTGGTGCTGTCCGGTTCGGTGATCATCCAGCTCGCCAGCTCCCTGGCGGCACCGTGGCTGGCCACGCGCGGCAAGGATCAGCGGCTGGCGATCGTGGTGGTGATGGCGCTGACCCTCGGCGGTCTGTTCGGTTGCCTCTATGCGCCGATCGAAGGGTTGTGGGGCTGGGCGATCCTGCTGGGCCTGGGGCAGGGCGGTACGTTCAGCCTGGCGCTGACCCTGATCGTGCTTCGCTCACGGGATTCCCATGTCGCGGCGAACCTGTCGAGCATGTCCCAGGGCTTCGGCTACACCCTCGCATCCATGGGGCCGTTCGCGGTCGGCGTGGTGCATGACTGGACCGGAGGCTGGAACGCCGTGGGCTGGATCTTCGGCATTATCGGTGCCGGGGCAATCCTCGCCGGCCTCGGTGCCGGACGTGCGTTGTACGTGCAGGTGGTCAGCGAAAAGGTCTGATACGCACACACTGTCGGTATTCGGAATGCGAATGCCGATAGTGTTTCGGGCGTTTGCGGATTATCGTGCTGGCAATCTGTACCTTTCCTGGAGATTGCCCATGAGTGAAGAAGCCCACAGCGCCCTGATCACCCGTTTCTACCAGGCTTTCCAGCGCCTCGACGCCGAGGCCATGGCCGCCTGCTACACCGACGACGTAGTGTTCAGCGATCCGGCCTTCGGCGAGTTGCGCGGCCGCGATGCCGGCGACATGTGGCGCATGCTCACTACCCGCGCCAAGGACTTCTCCCTGACCTTCGACAACGTCCGCGCCGACGAGCGCAGCGGCGGCGCCCACTGGGTAGCGACGTACCTGTTCAGCCAGACCGGCAACATCGTCATCAACGACATCCAGGCACGTTTCGTCTTCCGTGACGGCAAGATCTGCGAACACCACGACCACTTCGATCTGTGGCGCTGGTCCCGCCAGGCGCTGGGCTTCAAAGGTCTGCTACTGGGCTGGACGCCGCTGGTGCGCAACGCCGTCCGCGCCCAGGCGCTGAAAGGGCTGAAGGCATTTCAGGCGAGTCGCTGATAAGATCGCGGCCTGTTTTCCTTACGCCTGAATTTTCCCGTGACCAGCCTCAGCGAAAATCCTCTCGATGCTGACGTTCCAGTGAGCAAGTCCTGGTTCGTCTACCTCGTACGCGCCGCCAACGGTTCGCTGTACTGCGGGATCAGCGATGATCCCGTACGCCGTTTCGCCAAGCACCAGAGCGGCAAGGGCGCACGGTTCTTTCTCTCAAGCCCGGCGATGGCGCTGGTCTACACCGAGCGTTGCCGCGACAAGGGTGACGCGTTGCGCCAGGAGCGGTTGATCAAGAAGCTCAGGAAGAGTGCGAAGGAATGTCTGGTGGCGTCTTATCAACCTGACTGATCAGTTCCCATCAGCCGGATCCGTAGGCTGCGAACGAATTGCGCGCTAAGCTGCTGGCTCACTTTCTGTGCGGCGGAGCCGAGCATGTCCGAGTTGATTCTGCATCATTACCCGACCTCTCCATTCGCCGAAAAGGCCCGGCTGCTGTTGGGTTTCAAGGGCCTGTCCTGGCGCTCGGTGCACATCTCGCCGGTGATGCCGAAACCGGACCTGACCGCCCTGACAGGTGGCTACCGCAAGACTCCGGTGCTGCAGATCGGCGCCGACATCTATTGCGACACCGCGCTGATCGCCCGCCGCCTCGAGCAGGAGAAGGCTCAGCCTTCGTTCTTCCCGGAAGGTCAGGAAATGATTGCCGCCAGTTTTGCCGCCTGGGCCGATTCGGTGGTGTTCCAGCACGCGGTGAGCCTGGTGTTCCAGCCGGAATCGGTGGCAGTGCGTTTCGGCAAATTGCCGCCGGAAGCGATCAAGGCGTTCCTTGCCGATCGGGCCGGACTGTTCAGTGGTGGCAGCGCAACCAGGCTTTCAGCGGAGCAGGCCAAGCACAATTGGCCGACACTCATGGCGCGTCTGGAGCAACAGTTGCAGCGCGAAGACGGTGACTTCCTGTTCGGCGAGCCGTCGATTGCCGACTTCGCCATGGCCCATCCGCTGTGGTTCCTCAAGGCCACGCACGTGACGGCACCGTTGGTGGATGCTTACCCGGCAGTGTCGGCGTGGCTGGGGCGTGTGCTCGGCTTCGGCCATGGCGCGGCCAGCGAGATGAGCTCGGAGGAGGCACTGGAGATCGCGCGCAGCTCGACGCCGGCGGCGTTGCCGGGCGAAGAGTTCACTGATCCGAACGGGTTCGTGGCAGGTCAGCAGGTGCTGGTCGCAGCGACAGACTACGGTGTAGATCCGGTGGCCGGTGAGCTGGTGTTTGCCGGTCGCGAGGAGCTAATCCTGCGCCGTGAAGACGAGCGAGGCGGGTTGGTGCATGTGCACTTCCCGCGTTTCGGTTTCCGGATCGAGAAACGCTGAAACAACTGAGGGAGCCGATTGGCTCCCTCGTTCATTTCAGTGCAGCGAGAATCTCGTCCGGATCAAATCCGCGAATCAACGTGCCATTGACGTCGATCAGCGGGATCCCGCGCCCGCCCAGCGCTTCGTACACCTTGCGTGCCTCGGCATCCTTCTCGATATCGAATTCCTTGAACGGAATGCCTTTCTGATCGAGAAAGCGCTTGGTCTGCTTGCAGTAGCCGCACCAGTCCGTGGCGTACAGCACGACATGGGCGTTGGCGCGGACTTTCTCGGACGCCATCTGCGACGGGTTGAAGACCCGCTCGATCTTGCCCCAGTTCTGATAGACCACGACCACCAGCAGAACCAGCAGAACCTTTTTCAGCACATTGCCGAGCATCAGTTGCGACGCTTCAACTGATCGGTGAGCGAGGTCGGCAGGCCTTTGATGACCAGCGTCCCGGCCTCTTCGTCGTATTCGATCTTCGAGCCCAGCAGGTGGGCTTCGAAGCTGATCGACAGGCCTTCGGCGCGACCGGTGAAGCGGCGGAACTGGTTGAGCGTGCGTTTATCCGCCGGAATCTCCGGCGACAGGCCGTAATCCTTGTTGCGGATGTGATCGTAGAAGGCTTTCGGGCGCTCTTCGTCGATCAGCTCCGAGAGTTCTTCCAGGCCCATGGGTTCGCCAAGCTTGGCCTGGCTGCTGGCGTAGTCGACCAGGGTCTTGGTCTTCTCGCGGGCGGAATCTTCCGGCAGGTCTTCGCTCTCGACGAAGTCGCTGAAGGCCTTGAGCAGGGTGCGGGTTTCGCCCGGGCCATCGACGCCTTCCTGGCAGCCGATGAAGTCGCGGAAGTACTCCGAAACCTTCTTGCCGTTCTTGCCCTTGATGAACGAGATGTACTGCTTGGACTGCTTGTTGTTCTGCCACTCTGAAACGTTGATCCGCGCCGCCAGGTGCAGTTGACCGAGGTCGAGGTGGCGCGACGGGGTCACGTCCAGTTGATCGGTCACCGCCACGCCTTCGCTGTGGTGCAGCAGGGCGATGGCCAGGTAATCGGTCATGCCTTGTTGATAGTGGGCGAACAACACATGGCCGCCGACCGACAGGTTCGACTCTTCCATCAGCTTTTGCAGGTGTTCGACCGCGACTTTGCTGAACGCGGTGAAGTCCTTGCCGCCTTCCATGTACTCCTTCAGCCAGCCGCTGAACGGGAACGCACCGGACTCCGGATGGAACAGGCCCCAGGCTTTGCCCTGTTTGGCGTTATAGCTCTCGTTGAGATCGGCGAGCATGTTCTCGATGGCTGCGGACTCAGCCAGTTCGGAGTCACGGGCGTGCAGGACTGCGGGTGTGCCGTCGGGTTTTTTGTCGATCAAATGGACGATGCAATGACGGATCGGCATAGGCTTCTCGGCTGGTGGAAGGGAGGAGGGCGGGCTCCCCCGAAAAAGCGCTCAGTGTACCGCAACCACTGGATTTGGCGCGGGGTGAAGGGCAAATCCGGGTCACCCGACGACCCTTATGCATTTATTTACCGATTTAGCGCAATAAACCTGACCATTTGGCTAGCTAGAGGCGGATATTTCCTTGTCTCTGTGCTAGTTTTGCCCGGTCTTGTGCGAAGTCACCGCGACAAGCATGCATTCAGCTTTTGTCAGGTCGAACCAAACCTTGATTTCGGCATCTATAACCCCGACTCGTCGTGGTTATCGCCGAGGGTGCCAGATCCAGAAGATCGGGCTCGATGGCTGACACTGCACTCTGCAATCCATATGAATTTGATAGGGAAGGAACACTACATGGCTCTTACTAAAGACCAACTGATCGCCGACATCGCTGAAGCTATCGACGCGCCGAAAACCACCGCGCGTAACGCTCTGGACCAACTGGGCCAAATCGTTGCCGATCAGCTGGAAAACGGCGGCGAAATCACCTTGCCAGGTATCGGCAAGCTGAAAGTGACCGAGCGTCCTGCCCGCACTGGCCGTAACCCATCGACTGGCGCTGCCATCGAAATCCCTGCCAAGAAAGTGATCAAGCTGGTTGTGGCCAAAGGCCTGACCGACGCTGTGAACAAGTAAGACGCAGCGATAAAAAAACCGTGCACCGGAGCGATCCGGGCACGGTTTTTTTGTGCCTGCCGATTGTGTTTCAGCAGTGGCGGCGGCTGCTTTGCGCTCAAGTGCCGCCCCGGTTGAAACGTCTTACTTGCGAACCCAGCGTTCGCGCCGCCAGATCTGCTGTTCGGACTTGGTCTGGAAGGTCCAGGCGACGAAGCGACTCTGTTTCTGCCCCTGGGACATTTCCACCACCTGGCTTTCCAGCGCGCCGGCCTTTTTCAGTGCGGTTTCGATGGCAGGCAGGTTCGAAGCTTTCGAGACCAGGGTGCTGAACCACAACACCTTGTGCGCAAAATTCGCACTTTCGGCGATCAGTTGCGTCACGAAACGCGCTTCGCCGCCCTCACACCACAGCTCGGCCGACTGACCGCCGAAGTTCAGCACCGGCAGTTTGCGTTTCGGATCGGCCTTGCCCAGGGCTCGCCATTTACGCTCGCTGCCCTTGGTGGCTTCTTCCATCGATGCGTGGAACGGCGGGTTGCACATGGTCAGGTCAAAGCGCTCGCCGGGCTCCAGCAGGCCGATCAGGATGTGCTTGCGGTTCTCCTGCTGGCGCAACTGGATGACCTTGTTCAGGTCGTTGGACTGGACGATGGCCCTGGCAGCAGCCACGGCGGTCGGATCGATCTCCGAGCCGAGAAAGTGCCAGCGATATTCGCTGTTACCGATCAGCGGGTACACGCAATTGGCGCCCATGCCGATATCCAGCACGTTGACGATGGCACCGCGCGGAATCACGCCGTCGTTGTTGCTGGCCAGCAGGTCAGCCAGGAAGTGGATGTAGTCGGCGCGGCCCGGCACCGGCGGGCACAGATAATCGGCCGGGATGTCCCAATGCTGGATGCCGTAGAACGATTTGAGCAACGCCCGGTTGAACACACGCACTGCATCGGGACTGGCGAAGTCGATGCTTTCCTTGCCGTACGGGTTGGTGATCACGAACTTCGCCAGTTCCGGCGTGGTCTTGATCAGCGCCGGGAAGTCGTAACGACCCTGATGGCGATTGCGCGGGTGCAGGCTGGCCTCTTTACGCGGCGCCACGGGCTTGGCCGGGGTGGCGGAGTCAGGCTTCTTGCGCGCAGGTTTTGGTGTACGTGGGGCGTTCATGGGCGTGGTCGATTCGGGTAGGGCTGAAAGTGGCGGCTATTGTCCCACAGGGAGCCGTGTTGTTGGCCGGAAAAGTGCCGGGCACAAAAAAGGGAGGCCATTGCGGGCCTCCCTTTTTCAGTGCGATTTGCCGTTACAGGCTGGCAATCCGCGCGTGCTGCTCGGCCAGCTTGGCCAGAGCCTGCTCGGCTTCGGCCAGTTTGGCGCGTTCCTTCTCGATGACTTCGGCCGGGGCCTTGTCAACGAAACCGGCATTGGACAGCTTGCCGCCAACCCGCTGGACTTCGCCCTGCAGACGCAGGATTTCCTTGTCCAGACGCGCCAGCTCGGCGTTCTTGTCGATCAGACCGGCCATCGGCACCAGCACTTCCATCTCGCCAACCAGCGCGGTGGCGGACAGCGGCGCTTCTTCGCCGGCGGCCAGTACGGTGATCGATTCCAGACGCGCCAGCTTCTTCAGCAGCGCTTCGTTCTCGGTCAGGCGGCGCTGGTCTTCAGCGGTGACGTTTTTCAGGTAGATCGGCAGCGGTTTGCCCGGGCCGATGTTCATTTCGCCACGGATGTTACGCGTGCCGAGCATCAGGCCCTTGAGCCATTCGATGTCGTCTTCGGCCGCCGGATCGATGCGCTCTTCGTTGGCCACCGGCCACGCTTGCAGCATGATCGTCTTGCCCTGAATGCCGGCCAGCGGCGCAATGCGCTGCCAGATTTCTTCAGTGATGAACGGCATGAACGGATGCGCCAGACGCAGCGCCACTTCCAGTACGCGAACCAGCGTGCGGCGAGTGCCGCGCTGACGCTCGACCGGCGCGTTTTCGTCCCACAGCACTGGCTTGGACAGTTCCAGGTACCAGTCGCAGTACTGGTTCCAGATGAACTCGTACAGCGCTTGCGCCGCCAGGTCGAAACGGAACTGATCCAGTTGACGGGTCACTTCGGCTTCGGTGCGTTGCAGTTGCGAGATGATCCAGCGGTCCGCCAGCGACAGCTCGTAGGCTTCGCCGTTCTGGCCGCAGTCTTCGCCCTTGTCCAGAACATAACGCGCGGCGTTCCAGATCTTGTTGCAGAAGTTGCGATAGCCTTCGACGCGGCCCATGTCGAACTTGATGTCGCGGCCGGTGGACGCCAGCGAGCAGAAGGTGAAGCGCAGGGCGTCGGTGCCGTAGCTGGCGATGCCGTCGGCGAACTCGTCGCGGGTCTGCTTCTCGATCTTCTTCGCCAGTTTCGGCTGCATCAGACCGGAAGTGCGTTTCTGCACCAGGGTTTCGAGCTCGATACCGTCGATGATGTCCAGCGGGTCCAGGACGTTGCCCTTGGACTTGGACATCTTCTGGCCTTGGCCATCACGCACCAGACCATGCACATAAACGGTCTTGAACGGAACCTGCGGCGTGCCGTCCTCGTTCTTGATCAGGTGCATCGTCAGCATGATCATCCGGGCAACCCAGAAGAAAATGATGTCGAAACCGGTGACCAGCACGTCGGTGGAGTGGAATTTCTTCAGGAACTCGGTCTTTTCCGGCCAGCCCAGGGTGGAGAACGTCCACAGGCCCGAACTGAACCAGGTGTCGAGAACGTCGTTGTCCTGTTGCAGCGCAACGTCCGGACCGAGGTTGTGCTTGGCGCGCACTTCGGCTTCGTCGCGACCGACGTAGACCTTGCCCGACTCGTCGTACCAAGCTGGAATCCGGTGGCCCCACCACAGCTGACGGCTGATGCACCAGTCCTGGATGTCGCGCATCCACGAGAAGTACATGTTTTCGTACTGCTTCGGCACGAACTGGATACGGCCGTCTTCAACGGCAGCAATCGCAGGCTCGGCCAGCGGCTTGGTGGACACGTACCACTGGTCGGTCAGCCACGGCTCGATGACGGTGCCGGAGCGGTCGCCTTTCGGTACTTTCAGGTTGTGGTCGTCGACGCTCACCAGCAGGCCGGCGGCGTCGAATGCGGCAACGATCCGCTTGCGCGCTTCGAAACGCTCGAGACCGGCGTATTCGGCCGGAATCTTGCCGTCGATGCTGTCGTTCAGCGTGCCGTCGAGGTTGAACACTTGCGCTGCCGGCAGCACGTTGGCGTTCTTGTCGAAGATGTTCAGCAGCGGCAGGTTGTGGCGCTTGCCGACTTCGTAGTCGTTGAAATCGTGGGCCGGGGTGATTTTCACGCAGCCGGTGCCGAATTCAGGATCGCAGTAATCGTCGGCGATGATCGGGATGCGGCGGCCGACCAGCGGCAGCTCGACAAATTTGCCGATCAGGGCTTTGTAGCGCTCGTCGTTCGGGTTCACCGCGACGGCGGAGTCGCCGAGCATGGTTTCCGGACGGGTGGTCGCGACGATCAGGAAATCGTTGCCTTCAGCGGTTTTCGCGCCGTCGGCCAGCGGGTATTTCAGGTTCCACAGGAAACCTTTCTCGTCGTGGTTTTCCACTTCGAGGTCGGAAATCGCCGTGTGCAGCTTGGTGTCCCAGTTGACCAGACGCTTGCCGCGATAGATCAAACCGTCTTCGTGCAGGCGCACGAACGCTTCTTTAACGGCTTCCGAGAGGCCGTCATCCATGGTGAAGCGCTCGCGGCTCCAGTCCACGGACGAGCCGAGGCGACGGATCTGACGGCTGATGTTGCCGCCGGACTGATCCTTCCACTCCCAGACTTTCTCGAGGAATTTTTCCCGGCCCAGATCGTGGCGATTCTGGCCCTGGGCTTCGAGTTGACGCTCCACCAGCATCTGCGTGGCGATACCGGCGTGGTCGGTGCCCGGCTGCCACAGGGTGTTGCGACCCTGCATGCGGCGGAAACGGATCAGGGCGTCCATGATCGCGTTGTTGAAACCGTGACCCATGTGCAGGCTGCCGGTGACGTTCGGCGGCGGGATCATGATGGTGTAGGAGTCGCCCGCGCCTTGCGGGGCGAAGTAGTTCTCGGACTCCCAGGTGTTGTACCAGGAAGTTTCAATGGCGTGCGGCTGGTAGGTCTTATCCATGCGCGGCGGGACCCTATTGGCATTTATTCAGGAAAAGCCGGGAAGTATAGCGGGGCATGGGGCGCAGGGCGAGCGGGGCGGGCCGGGTGGAGACTTAAATGTTGGAGCTGGCTCGCCAGCGATGCACGCGCCGCGGTTTTCAGGAAAACCGCAGTGATGCGATCGCTGGCAGGTCAGCTCCCACAGGAGATTGGGGGATTATTCGTATTGGCTGAGAAGCCGTTCCATCCGCGCCTCGAGGCGACGTTTGATTTCGGTTTCGATGTGCGGCGCGAAATCGTCAATCACGTCCTGCATGATCAGTTGCGCGGCGGCACGCAGTTCGCTGTCCAGGTGCAGCAGGGCGTCGGGGCCTTTATCCACAGGCGCAGCGGCAGGCTGCGGGGCAGGTGCCGGCGCGGGTGCAGCCTCAACGGCTTGCGGTGTGTTGTCGACCGAATCGAACAACATCGGAATCTGTTCCTGTTCGCCATCATCGACCGTGTCGGTCAGCAGTGGCGGTTGCAGGTTGTCATCCCCGAGCAGCTGGCGGATCGACTCGAGGTCATCCAGCAGGTGCGTGGGTTTTTGCAGCGGTTTTGGAGTGTCCATCGGCGTACTCAGAGTCGCTGTAAACGGTGGTCTTGCAGAGGATAGCCCTGTTCGCGGTAGAAACGGAAACTCTCCCGCGCCGCAGTGCGGATCGCCGGATCTTCCACCACCACCTCCGCCACCCGGGCGAATTGGTTGGCGAAAACCGGGACTTTCAGGTCGAGGTTGACCAGCAAGTCTGTGTGCTGGCCGCAGTCATCGCCCAGTCCCAGCACGATCAGTCCTTCCGGTTCGCTTTCAGCCGGGCCGTGAGGCACGAAGGTTTCGCCCTTGAACGCCCACAGTCGCGCATCGAGATCATCACGCTGGGCGGCATCGCTGCAATGGAGGTAGATGCGATGGCCCATGCGCCAGGCTTTATCGGTGAGCTTGCAGGCAAAGTCCAGGCGAGCCGAAGGATCGGCGCTGGGCAGGATGTAAAAGTCGACTTTGGTCATTGCGGTTCCTGAGCTGCAAGCAGCGCCCCTCAAGAGAGGCGCCGCTCGCAGTCATCGGTTTCAGGCTTTGGCGCGGTCCAGCAGGTACTGGGTCAGCAGCGGAACCGGACGGCCAGTGGCGCCCTTGTCCTTGCCGCCGCTGGTCCAGGCGGTGCCTGCGATGTCCAGGTGCGCCCAGTTCAGGTTTTTGGTGAAGCGCGACAGGAAGCAGGCAGCGGTGATGGTGCCGGCCTTAGGACCGCCGATGTTGGCGATGTCGGCGAACGGACTGTCCAGCTGCTCCTGGTATTCATCGAACAGCGGCAGTTGCCAGGCGCGGTCGTCGGCAGCCTTGCCGGCGCTCAGCAGTTGCTCGATCAGCTCGTCGTTGTTGCCCAGCAGGCCCGACGTGTGGGCGCCCAGCGCAACGACGCAGGCACCGGTCAGGGTGGCGATGTCGATTACCGCTTGCGGCTTGAAGCGCTCGGAGTAGGTCAGGGCATCGCACAGCACCAGACGGCCTTCGGCGTCGGTGTTGAGGATTTCCACGGTCTGGCCGCTCATGGTGGTGACGATGTCGCCCGGACGCGAAGCGTTGCCGCTCGGCATGTTCTCGGCGCAAGCCAGGATGCACACCAGGTTGATCGGCAGTTTCAGTTCCAGCACGGCGCGCAGAGTACCGAACACGCTGGCGGCGCCACCCATGTCGTACTTCATTTCGTCCATGCCGGCGCCCGGTTTCAGGCTGATGCCGCCGGTGTCGAAAGTGATGCCTTTACCAACCAGTGCGTACGGCTTCTCGGATTTCTTGCCGCCGTTGTATTGCATGACGATCAGGCGCGGCGGCTGGGCGCTGCCCTGGCCGACGGCGTAGAACGAACCCATGCCCAGCGACTTGATCTTCTTCTCGTCGAGGACTTCGACTTTCAGATCCTTGAACTCTTTGCCGAGGTTCTTGGCTTGCTCGCCGAGGAAAGTCGGGTGGCAGATGTTCGGCGGCAGGTTGCCCAGGTTACGGGTGAACGCCATGCCGTTGGCGATCGCGGTGGCGTGGTTCACGGCGCGCTGCACTTCGGCCTGAGCGGCCTTGATGGTCAGCAGGGTGATCTTCTTCAGGGCGCGCGGTTCGGCTTTCTGGCTCTTGAACTGGTCGAAGGTGTATTCGCCGTCGACCAGGGTTTCGGCCAGCAGGCGGGTCTTGCCGTAGCTGTCGCGGTTCTTGACGATGATTTCATCGAGTGCCAGGACGGCATCGCTGCCGGCCAGGCCTTTAAGGGTGTTGAGGATGCCGGCGACGATCTTGCGGAACGGACGGTCGCCCAGTTCTTCATCCTTGCCCACGCCGACCAGCAGCACGCGTTCGGCTTTCAGGTTCGGCAGGCTGTGCAGCAACAGGCTCTGGCCGACCTTGCCGGCCAGGTCGCCACGCTTGAGCACGGCGCTGATGGCGCCACCGCTCAGTTCGTCGACCTGCCTGGCGGCAACACCGAGTTTGCGGCCTTCGCCGACGGCAACCACCAGGGTGGCGGTTTTCAACGTTTCTGGGCTAACGCTTTTTACAACCAGTTCCATGTCCGGATCCCTGAATGAATGGTCAACACGCAGGCGTTCGACGGTGCCCGCCGTCGCCTGCTTATAGAGAGAAGAGGCGCAGGCCAGTGCCTGCGACAGAGGCGGCAGTTTGAACCTCGCTCACCGCGCCTGACAACCCTCGGTTGTACGATCTTCAACGGATTGCACGCTTGCGTGAGTGTGCGCAGTGACAGGCGCCCTCAATCACAGGATAATGCCGCATCTTTTTTCGACGGCTCTGCCTTGCGGGCCCGTCGATACGTTTGCTTGTTTGGCCGCCTTAGCCTGACAACCCTGGAGTGTCTGGTTTGATCGTCTTCCGTTATCTGTCCCGCGAAGTCCTGTTGACCCTGAGTGCGGTAAGCGCCGTGCTGCTGGTCATCATCATGAGCGGTCGCTTCATCAAATACCTTGCCCAGGCCGCCGCAGGCCAGCTCGATCCGGGATCGCTGTTCCTGATCATGGGCTTCCGTCTGCCGGGCTTCCTGCAACTGATCCTGCCGCTGGGCCTGTTTCTCGGGATCCTGCTGGCGTACGGCCGGTTGTACCTGGAAAGCGAGATGACCGTGCTCTCGGCCACCGGCATGAGCCAGCAGCGTCTGTTTCGCATGACCCTGTTTCCGGCCACCCTGGTGGCGCTGGTGGTTGCATGGCTGAGCCTGAGCCTGGCCCCGCAAGGCGCCAACCAGTTCCAGCTGCTGCTGAACAAGCAGGACGCCCTGACCGAGTTCGACACCCTCGAGCCCGGCCGCTTCCAGGCCCTGCGCGACGGTACGCGGGTGACCTACACCGAAACCCTGAGCGACGATCGGGTCAACCTTGGCAGCGTGTTCATCTCGCAGAAGAACCTCGGCGCCAACCAGAAGGATCGCGGGATTTCTGTGCTGGTGGCGGAAAAGGGTCGTCAGGAAGTGCGTTCCGACGGCAACCGCTACCTGATTCTCGACAACGGCTACCGCTACGACGGCAGCCCGGGTCAGGCCAACTACCGCGCCATCCACTACGAAACCTACGGCGTGCTGCTGCCCAAGCCGGATGTCAGCGAGGAAGTCACCGACCGTGATGCCATGCCGACCTCGTCCCTGCTGGGCAGCGACGACATTCGCTCGAAAACCGAACTGCAATGGCGCCTGTCGCTGCCGTTGCTGGTGTTCATCGTGACCCTGATGGCGGTGCCGCTGTCGCGGGTCAATCCGCGTCAGGGGCGTTTCCTCAAGCTGCTGCCGGCGATTCTTCTTTATATGGCTTACCTGACCATCCTGATTGCCGCCCGCGGCGCCCTCGAGAAAGGCAAGATTCCACCGGCGCTCGGCTTGTGGTGGGTCCACGCGATCTTCTTGGTCATCGGCCTCGGCCTGCTGTACTGGGAACCTCTGCGCCTGAAACTGGCGAGCCGTCGCAGCGCAGCGCTGGAGGTGGCCCGTGGTTAAACTCGACCGCTACATCGGCAGCAGCGTGTTCATGGCGATCATCGCAGTGCTGGCGATCATTCTCGGCCTGGCAACCTTGTTTGCGTTCATCGACGAGATGGGCGACGTCAGTGACACCTACACCTTGGTCGACGTTCTGAGCTTCGTGCTCCTGACCGCGCCGCGTCGGCTCTACGACATGCTGCCGATGGCGGCGCTGATCGGCTGCCTGATCGGTCTCGGCAGTCTGGCGAGCAGCAGTGAACTGACCGTGATGCGTGCCGCCGGTGTCTCCATCGGGCGCATCGTCTGGGCGGTGATGAAGCCGATGCTGGTGCTGATGCTGGCCGGCGTGCTGATCGGCGAGTACGTGGCACCGGCCACCGAAAGCATGGCCCAGGCCAACCGTTCGCTGGCGCAAGGCAGCGGCGACGCGCAAAGCGCCAAGCACGGCATGTGGCACCGTCAGGGCGAGGAGTTCATTCACATCAACTCCGTACAGCCCAACGGTCGCCTGTACGGCGTGACCCGTTATCACTTCGACAAAGAGCGTCACCTGCTGAGCTCGAGCTTCGCCAAACGCGCCGAGTTCGACACCGATCACTGGCAGCTGACCGACGTGACCACCACCAAATTCCACGAGCGCAGCACTGAAGTGGTCAATACGCCGGTCGAGCGCTGGGATGTCTCGCTGAGCCCGCAATTGCTGAGCACTGTAGTGATGGCGCCGGAATCGCTGTCGATCACCGGTCTGTGGGGTTACATCCACTATCTGGCTGATCAGGGTCTGAGCAACGGTCGTTACTGGCTGGCATTTTGGGTCAAGGTGTTGCAGCCGCTGGTGACCGCCGCGCTGGTGCTGATGGCGATTTCCTTCATCTTCGGTCCGTTGCGTTCGGTGACCCTCGGTCAGCGGGTGTTCACCGGTGTGCTGGTGGGCTTCACCTTCCGCATCGTTCAGGATCTGCTGGGTCCATCCAGTCTGGTCTTCGGCTTCTCGCCGCTGTTCGCGGTGCTGGTGCCGGCTGGCGTGTGTGCGCTGGCGGGTGTCTGGCTGTTGCGTCGAGCCGGTTGATGAACAAGGTTTCACCCACGCTTTAGCCTTGAAAACGCCTCGGTCATCAGATCGGGGCGTTTTTGCATGCAATCAGGGTGACAGGCGAACGTGACGCTTGCGCCGTGTATCAGGTACAATTCCCGGCTATTTTTCGGCGGGCCAAGCCTGCAGCCTTTTTGAGTGTTGATCCGTGAGTGATTTGAGTCATATCCGCAATTTCTCCATCATCGCCCACATTGACCATGGCAAGTCGACGCTGGCTGACCGTTTCATCCAGATGTGCGGTGGCCTGGCCGAGCGTGAAATGGAAGCCCAGGTACTGGATTCCATGGATCTGGAGCGCGAACGCGGGATCACCATCAAGGCCCACAGCGTTACCCTCTATTACAAGGCCAAAGACGGCGTCACCTACCAGCTGAACTTCATTGACACCCCGGGCCACGTCGACTTCACCTACGAAGTCAGCCGTTCCCTGGCCGCGTGTGAAGGTGCGTTGCTGGTGGTCGATGCGGGGCAGGGCGTTGAAGCCCAATCCGTTGCCAACTGCTACACCGCCATCGAGCAGGGCCTCGAGGTCATGCCGGTCCTGAACAAGATCGACCTGCCACAGGCCGAGCCTGACCGCGTCAAGGACGAGATCGAGAAGATCATCGGCATCGACGCCACCGACGCCGTCACCTGCAGCGCCAAGACCGGCCTGGGTGTCGACGAAGTGCTCGAGCGTCTGGTCGCCACCATTCCTGCGCCGACCGGCAACATCGAAGATCCGCTGCAAGCGTTGATCATCGACTCCTGGTTCGACAACTACTTGGGCGTTGTTTCCCTGGTGCGCGTGCGTCACGGCCGCGTGAAGAAGGGCGACAAGATCCTCGTCAAGTCCACCGGCAAGGTGCATCTGGTCGACAGCGTTGGCGTGTTCAATCCGAAACACACCGCCACTGCTGACCTGAAGGCCGGCGAAGTGGGCTTCATCATTGCCAGCATCAAGGACATTCACGGTGCGCCGGTCGGTGACACCCTGACCTTGAGCTCCACCCCGGACGTTCCGGTGCTGCCAGGTTTCAAACGCATCCAGCCGCAGGTTTACGCCGGTCTGTTCCCGGTCAGTTCCGACGACTTCGAGGACTTCCGCGAAGCGCTGCAGAAACTGACCCTGAACGACTCGTCGCTGCAATACACCCCGGAAAGCTCCGACGCGCTGGGCTTCGGCTTCCGTTGCGGCTTCCTCGGCATGCTGCACATGGAAATCATCCAGGAGCGCCTGGAGCGCGAGTACGACCTGGACCTGATCACCACGGCGCCGACGGTAATCTTCGAACTGGTGCTGAAAACCGGTGAAACGATTTACGTCGACAACCCGTCGAAGCTGCCGGACGTCTCGTCGATCGAAGACATGCGCGAGCCGATCGTGCGCGCCAACATCCTGGTACCGCAGGAACACCTGGGCAACGTCATCACTCTGTGCATCGAGAAACGCGGTGTGCAGGTCGACATGCTGTTCCTCGGCAATCAGGTGCAAGTGACCTACGACCTGCCGATGAACGAAGTGGTGCTGGACTTCTTCGATCGTCTGAAATCCACCAGCCGCGGCTATGCTTCGCTGGACTACCATTTCGATCGTTACCAATCGGCTAATCTGGTGAAACTGGACGTGCTGATCAACGGCGACAAGGTCGACGCTCTGGCGCTGATCGTGCACCGTGACAATTCGCACTTCAAAGGTCGCCAGTTGACCGAGAAGATGAAAGAACTGATTCCTCGTCAGATGTTCGACGTGGCCATCCAGGCTGCCATTGGCGGTCAGATCGTCGCCCGGACAACCGTCAAGGCACTCAGAAAGAACGTATTGGCCAAGTGCTACGGCGGCGACGTCAGCCGTAAGAAAAAACTGCTTGAGAAGCAGAAGGCCGGTAAGAAACGCATGAAACAGGTCGGCAACGTGGAAATTCCACAAGAAGCCTTCCTCGCCGTGCTCAGGTTGGAATAGTCAGGTCCTATGTCACTAAATTTCCCGCTGTTGCTGGTCATTGCCGTGTTCGTCTGCGGTCTGTTGGCGTTGCTCGATCTGTTGATCCTGGCACCGCGTCGGCGTGCCGCCATCGCCTCCTATCAGGGCAGCGTCAGCCAGCCTGATGTGGTGGTGGTCGAGAAGCTGAACAAGGAACCGCTGCTGGTCGAATACGGCAAGTCGTTCTTCCCAGTGCTGTTCATCGTGCTGGTGCTGCGTTCGTTTCTGGTGGAGCCGTTCCAGATTCCGTCCGGCTCGATGAAACCGACCCTGGACGTTGGCGACTTCATTCTGGTGAACAAGTTTTCCTACGGGATCCGTTTGCCGGTGATCGACAAGAAGATCATCGAAGTCGGTGACCCGCAGCGCGGCGATGTGATGGTGTTCCGCTACCCGAGCGACCCGAACGTCAACTATATCAAGCGTGTGGTCGGCCTGCCGGGTGACACCGTGCGGTACACCGCCGACAAGCGACTGTTCGTCAATGGCGAGTCGATTGCCGAGCAACTGGTCGGCTCCGAGCCGGGCACGCTGGGCAGCGCGGAACTCTACAAGGAAAAACTCGGCGTCGCCGAGCACCTGATCCGCAAGGAAATGAGCCGCTACCGCGCCACACCGGACCATACCTGGACCGTGCCGGCCGGGCATTACTTCATGATGGGCGACAACCGCGACAACTCGAACGACAGTCGCTACTGGGATGATCCGAACATTCCCAAGGATCTGCTGGGCATGGTTCCCGACCAGAACATCGTCGGCAAGGCCTTCGCGGTCTGGATGAGCTGGCCGGAACCGAAACTCAGCCACCTGCCGAACTTCTCGCGGGTCGGCCTGATCAAGTAAACAAACACGGCGCTGTTGACCACAGCGCCGAATGCATTTCTGGTGTCGGCACAACCGGCTCCGGGGCATGAAGCCACGATATTCAGGACGTCATTTTTGAACACAGCGTTAATTGTCCCAGGCCTGCGCCGTATCTCGGCGATGGCAGTGGAATCCAGCCACGAACTCAGCGTGGGTAAACCGTGAGCGTTTCTCTAAGCCGCCTCGAGCGTCAGCTCGGTTACACTTTCAAGGACCAGGAACTGATGGTCCTGGCCCTTACGCACCGCAGCTTTGCCGGACGCAACAACGAGCGTCTGGAATTCCTCGGCGATGCGATCCTCAACTTTGTTGCCGGCGAAGCCTTGTTCGACCGTTTCCCGCTGGCTCGCGAAGGCCAGTTGTCGCGTTTGCGCGCACGGCTGGTAAAAGGTGAGACGCTGGCGGTGCTGGCCCGCGGTTTCGATCTGGGCGATTACCTGCGTCTGGGGTCCGGCGAATTGAAGAGCGGCGGTTTCCGTCGCGAGTCGATTCTGGCCGACGCCCTTGAAGCGCTGATCGGTGCGATCTACCTCGACGCCGGCATGGAAGTCGCCCGCGAACGTGTACTGGCCTGGCTGGCCGGCGAGTTCGAAGGTCTGACGCTGGTCGATACCAACAAGGATCCGAAGACCCGCCTGCAGGAATTCCTGCAATCGCGCGGCTGCGAACTGCCGCGCTACGAAGTGGTGGATATCCAGGGCGAGCCGCACTGCCGTACCTTCTTCGTCGAGTGCGAAGTTGTCCTATTGAATGAAAAAAGCCGGGGTCAGGGTGTGAGCCGTCGTATTGCCGAACAGGTAGCGGCCGCCGCAGCACTGATTGCCCTGGGTGTGGAGAATGGCAATGACTGATACAAACGCAACGCGCTGTGGCTATGTTGCCATCGTCGGCCGTCCCAACGTGGGCAAGTCCACGCTGCTGAACCACATCCTTGGCCAGAAGCTGGCGATCACCTCGCGCAAGCCGCAGACCACTCGCCACAACATGCTCGGGATCAAGACCGAGGGCGACGTGCAGGCGATCTACGTCGACACCCCCGGCATGCACAAGGGTGGCGAAAAAGCCCTGAACCGTTACATGAACAAGACCGCTTCGGCGGCGTTGAAAGACGTCGACGTGGTGATCTTCGTGGTCGACCGCACCAAGTGGACCGAAGAAGACCAGATGGTGCTGGAGCGCGTGCAGTACGTGACCGGCCCGCTGATCGTCGCGCTGAACAAGACCGACTGCATCGAAGACAAGGCCGAGCTGATGCCGCATCTGTCGTGGTTGCAGGAACAGCTGCCGAACGCGCAGATCATTCCGATCTCGGCGCAACACGGGCACAACCTCGATGCGCTGGAAAAGGTCATCGCCGATCATCTGCCGGAGAACGATCACTTCTTCCCGGAAGACCAGATCACTGACCGCAGCAGCCGCTTCCTCGCCGCCGAACTGGTGCGCGAGAAGATCATGCGCCAGCTCGGCGCCGAGCTGCCGTACCAGATCACTGTGGAAATCGAAGAGTTCAAGCAGCAGGGTGCGACGCTGCACATCCATGCGCTGATCCTCGTCGAGCGTGACGGCCAGAAGAAAATCATCATTGGCGACAAGGGCGAGCGCATCAAGCGCATCGGCACCGAGGCGCGCAAGGACATGGAGCTGCTGTTCGACTCCAAGATCATGCTCAATCTGTGGGTCAAGGTGAAGGGCGGCTGGTCCGACGACGAGCGTGCGCTGCGTTCGCTGGGTTACGGCGACCTGTAAGCGCTGATCCCGAGAACACCGATACCCACTGTGGGAGCGAGCCTGCTCGCGATAGCGGTATTTCAGTCGACATCCTTGTTGTCTGATACACCCTCATCGCGAGCAGGCTCGCTCCCACAGTAGTTTTGGGTTTGTGTGTAAAACTGCGTTTCGTCATCGAGAACTCAATGTCGCAAAGCCCGCCTCCCGCCCAACCCGCCTACGTCCTCCACTCCCGCGCCTACCGCGAAACCAGCGCATTGGTGGACTTCCTCACGCCGCAAGGTCGGCTGCGGGCGGTGTTGCGCAGTGCGCGGGGCAAGGCCGGGACATTGGCGCGGCCATTCGTGCCGCTGGAAGTGGAGTTTCGCGGCAAGGGTGAGTTGAAGAACGTCGGGCGCATGGAGAGTGTCGGCAACGCAACGTGGATGGTCGGCGAGGCGCTGTTCAGCGGCCTGTATCTCAATGAACTGTTGATTCGCCTGCTGCCCGCCGAAGATCCGCACCCGGCGGTGTTCGATCATTACGCCGCGACCTTGCTGGCATTGGCCGAAGGCCGGCCGCTGGAACCGTTGCTGCGTTCTTTCGAATGGCGGCTGCTCGACGACCTTGGTTATGGCTTTTCCCTGAATACCGACATCAACGACGAGCCTGTCGCTGCGGACGGTCTCTATCGCTTGCAGGTGGATGCCGGACTCGAACGGGTCTACCTGCTGCAACCCGGTCTGTTCAACGGCACCGAACTGCTGGCCATGGCCGAAGCCGACTGGTCGGCCCCAGGCGCGTTGTCCGCCGCCAAGCGCTTGATGCGACAAGCGCTGGCCGTGCATCTGGGCGGTCGTCCCTTGGTCAGTCGCGAGCTGTTTCGCAAGCCCTGATCTCACCGTATGCTGTGCGCCGAATCTTTCCATTCAGGAGCGCATCCGTGACCACCAGCAATCGCATTCTTCTTGGCGTGAACATCGACCACGTCGCCACCCTGCGTCAGGCCCGTGGCACGCGCTATCCGGATCCGGTCAAGGCTGCGCTGGACGCGGAAGAGGCGGGCGCCGATGGCATCACCGTGCATCTGCGCGAAGATCGCCGGCACATTCAGGAGCGCGACGTGCTGCTGCTCAAGGACGTGCTGCAAACCCGCATGAACTTCGAAATGGGCGTCACCGAAGAAATGATGGCGTTCGCCGAACGCATTCGCCCGGCGCACATCTGCCTGGTGCCGGAAACCCGTCAGGAATTGACCACCGAAGGCGGTCTGGATGTGGCGGGGCAGGAAGAGCGGATCAGGGCGGCTGTCGAGCGTCTGTCGAAGATCGGCAGCGAGGTATCGCTGTTCATTGACGCCGACGAGCGGCAGATCGCTGCGTCGAAGCGCGTCGGTGCCCCGGCTATCGAGCTGCACACCGGGCGTTACGCCGATGCCGAAACGCCCACCGAAGTGGCTGAAGAGCTCAAGCGTGTGGCGGACGGCGTGGCCTTCGGTCTGGCCCAGGGCCTGATCGTCAATGCCGGCCATGGCCTGCACTATCACAACGTCGAGGCGGTTGCCGCAATCAAGGGCATCAACGAGCTGAACATCGGTCACGCACTGGTGGCGCACGCGTTGTTCGTCGGCTTCAAGTCGGCGGTGTCGGAGATGAAGGCGTTGATTCTGGCGGCTGCCAAACACTAAGTTTCAACATCCTGTGGGAGCAAACTTGCTCCCACATTTGTATTGGGGATGGGTTAAAGCGGGGCGGGCTCTTGAGCCGGTTTCGATTTATCGATCCCCGGCACATGCAGGTTGCCCTCGGCCACTTGATCGCCTTCAAGCTGCGGCTGGGTCACCCACGTCAGGATGTCGTAGTAGCGACGGATGTTCGCCACGAAATGCACCGGTTCGCCGCCCCGGGCGTAGCCGTAGCGGGTCTTGCTGTACCACTGCTTCTGCGACAGGCGCGGCAGGATCTTTTTCACATCCAGCCACTTGTCCGGGTTCAACCCTTCCTTGGCCGCCAGTTTGCGCGCGTCATCCAGATGACCGCTGCCGACGTTGTAGGCCGCCAGAGCAAACCAGGTGCGATCCGGTTCCTGGATCGACTCGTCGAGCTGATCCTTCATGTAGGCCAGGTACTTGGCGCCGCCCATGATGCTCTGCTTCGGATCGAGGCGGTTGGACACGCCCATGGCCTGAGCGGTGTTCTGGGTCAGCATCATCAGCCCGCGCACGCCGGTCTTCGAGGTGACCGCCGGTTGCCACAGTGATTCCTGATAACCGATCGCCGCCAGCAGGCGCCAGTCGACTTTCTCTTTCTTGGCGTAGGCCTTGAAGTGCTGTTCGTATTTGGGCAGCCGCTGCTGCAGATGCTGGGCGAAGGTGGTGGCACCCATGTAGCCGAGGACGTCGACGTGGCCGTAATAGCGGTCTTTCAGACGTTGCAGGGTGCCGTTCTTCTGCACCTTGTCCAGATAACTGTTGATCTCGTTGAGCAGGCTGTTGTCTTCGCCGGCGGCCACGGCCCAGCTCTGGCTGCGCGCGTCGCCGAGGTCGAAGGCCACGCGGATGTTGGTGAAATACACCTGGTTCATCGCCACTTCGTTGGAATCGACCAGGGTCAGGTCGATCTGACCTTCATCGACCATGCGCAGCAGGTCGACCACTTCAACGGCGTCGGATTCTTCGTACTGGATGCCAGGATATTTCTGTTTCAGCTCCGCCAGTTGTTCGGCATGGGTGCTGCCCTTGAGCACCATGATCTTCTTGCCCACCAGATCGCCGGCGTCGGTAGGACGAGATTGGCCGTTGCGATAGATGATCTGCGGGGTGACTTCGAGGTAGGAGCGGGAGAAACGCACCTGTTTCTTGCGCTGTTCGCTGCTGACCAGGCCGGCGGCGGCCAGTACCGGGCCGTTCGGCTTGCCGACCTGGTTGAACAGGTCGTCGAGGTTGTCGGCGGTTTCAATCTTCAGCTCGACCCCCAAATCGTCGGCGAAGCGCTTCACCAGCTCGTATTCGAAGCCGGTTTCACCGCTGCGATCCTGAAAGTAGGTGGCGGGGCTGTTTCGGGTGACCACCCGCAGCACGCCATCCTCCTTTACGCGCTCGAGTGTGTTGGGTTTATCAACACAGCCACTGAGCATCAGGAAGAGTCCGGTAGCGATCAGCCATTTGGCGTACCGCGGACGCAAAGCCGTTGGGGAAAACATGTGCGCAGTATACGCAAAGGACAACGGGCGCCATATCTCGACAGTTGCGGGGTTGTCTGCTAGGGATCACAAAACCGCTCGAAACCCCGCAGGAATGGGCCCGAAAGGCATTTTGTGACAGAAAAAATAACCCGCGTTCCAACACCCCATAAATTTGACCCTCAAGGCAGGAACACCACTCGACATCCGGGTGCAACCGTGCGTAGCGTTTCGGGTGATGTTGAGGGCGGTTTAGGCTAGAATGCACGGCCTCAAAGCACACCCCTTCCCGAGGCTGTCCCGAAGATGTTGATCCTGCGCGGCGCTCCTGCCCTTTCTGCCTTTCGCCACAGCAAACTCCTTGAGCAACTGAGCCAGAAGGTTCCGGCTGTCAGTGGCTTGTATGCTGAATTCGCTCACTTCGCCGAAGTCACCGGCGTCCTGACCGGCGACGAACAGCAGGTGCTTGCGCGCCTTCTGAAGTACGGTCCAAGCGTTCCGGTTCAAGAGCCGACCGGTCGTCTGTTCCTGGTATTGCCGCGTTTCGGCACCATCTCGCCATGGTCGAGCAAGGCCAGCGACATCGCCCGCAACTGCGGCCTGAGCAAGATCCAGCGCCTGGAGCGCGGCATCGCGTTCTACGTGGCCGGTCAGTTCAGCGAAACCGAAGCGCAGCAGATTGCAGACGTACTGCATGACCGCATGACTCAGATCGTTCTGGCCAACCTCGAGCAGGCTGCCGGTCTGTTCAGCCACGCCGAACCGAAGCCGCTGACCGCCATCGACATCCTCGGCGGCGGTCGCGCCGCACTGGAAAAAGCCAACGTCGAACTGGGCCTGGCTCTGGCCGAAGACGAGATCGATTATCTGGTCAACGCCTTCAACGGTCTCAAGCGCAACCCCCATGACATCGAACTGATGATGTTCGCCCAGGCCAACTCCGAGCACTGCCGCCACAAGATCTTCAACGCCAGTTGGGATATTGACGGCGAGAGCCAGGAAAAAAGCCTGTTCGGCATGATCAAGAACACCTATCAGATGCACAGCGAAGGCGTGCTGTCCGCTTACAAGGACAACGCTTCGGTGATCGTCGGCAACGTCGCCGGCCGCTTCTTCCCGGATCCGGAAACCCGCCAGTACGGCGCGGTGCAGGAGCCGGTGCACATCCTGATGAAGGTCGAAACCCACAACCACCCGACCGCGATCGCTCCGTTCCCGGGCGCGTCCACCGGTTCCGGTGGCGAGATCCGCGACGAAGGTGCAACCGGTCGTGGCGCCAAGCCGAAGGCCGGCCTGACCGGTTTCACCGTGTCGAACCTGCAGATCCCGGGCTTCGAACAGCCGTGGGAAGTGCCGTACGGCAAGCCCGAGCGCATCGTCAACGCGCTGGACATCATGATCGAAGGCCCGCTGGGCGGCGCCGCGTTCAACAACGAATTCGGTCGTCCGGCCCTGACCGGCTACTTCCGTACCTTCGAACAGTCGATCACCACCCCGCACGGTGATGAAGTTCGCGGTTACCACAAGCCGATCATGCTGGCTGGCGGCATGGGCAATATCCGTGAAGAGCACGTCAAGAAAGGCGAGATCGTCGTCGGCTCCAAGCTGATCGTCCTCGGCGGCCCGGCGATGCTGATCGGTCTGGGCGGCGGCGCTGCCTCCTCCATGGCCACCGGCACCAGCTCGGCGGATCTGGACTTCGCTTCCGTTCAGCGTGAAAACCCTGAAATGGAACGTCGCTGCCAGGAAGTCATCGACCGTTGCTGGCAGCTTGGCGACAAGAACCCGATCAGCTTCATCCACGACGTGGGTGCGGGCGGTCTGTCCAATGCCTTCCCGGAACTGGTCAACGACGGCGACCGCGGTGGCCGTTTCGAACTGCGCAACATTCCAAACGACGAGCCGGGCATGGCCCCGCACGAAATCTGGTCCAACGAATCCCAGGAACGTTACGTTCTGGCGGTCGGTCCGGCCGACTTCGAGCGCTTCAAGGCGATCTGCGAACGTGAGCGTTGCCCGTTTGCCGTTGTCGGCGAAGCCACCGCCGAGCCGCAACTGACCGTGACCGACAGCCACTTCGGCAACAACCCGGTGGACATGCCACTGGAAGTGTTGCTGGGCAAGGCGCCGCGCATGCACCGTTCGGTGGTTCGCGAAGCCGAGCTGGGCGATGACTTCGATCCGTCGAACCTCGACATCGGCGAAAGCATCGAGCGCGTCCTGCACCACCCGGCCGTAGCGAGCAAAAGCTTCCTGATCACCATCGGCGACCGCACCATCACCGGCCTTGTGGCCCGTGACCAGATGGTCGGCCCATGGCAGGTTCCGGTGGCCGACGTTGCCGTCACCGCCACCAGCTTCGACGTCTACACCGGTGAAGCGATGGCGATGGGCGAGCGCACTCCGCTGGCGCTGCTGGACGCTCCGGCGTCGGGCCGCATGGCCATCGGCGAAACCATCACCAACATTGCCGCTTCGCGCATCAACAAGCTCTCCGACATCAAACTGTCGGCGAACTGGATGTCCGCTGCCGGCCACCCGGGCGAAGACGCGCGTCTGTACGACACCGTGAAAGCGGTCGGCATGGAACTGTGCCCTGAGCTGGGCATCACCATTCCGGTCGGCAAGGACTCGATGTCCATGGCCACCCGCTGGAACGACAACGGCGAAGACAAGACCGTCACCTCGCCGATGTCCCTGATCGTGACCGGTTTCGCGCCAGTGGCTGACATCCGTCAGACCCTGACTCCGGAACTGCGCATGGACAAGGGCACCACCGACCTGATCCTGATCGACCTCGGTCGCGGCCAGAACCGTATGGGTGCCTCGATCCTGGCGCAGGTTCACGGCAAGCTCGGCAAGCAGGCGCCGGACGTCGACGACGCCGAAGACCTGAAAGCCTTCTTCGCAGTGATCCAGGGCCTCAACGCCGACGGCCACCTGCTGGCCTACCACGACCGTTCCGACGGCGGTCTGCTGACCTCCGTGGTGGAAATGGCTTTCGCCGGCCACTGCGGTCTGAGCCTGAACCTGGACAGCGTTGCCGAAAGCTCCGCTGAAATCGCCGCCATCCTGTTCAACGAAGAACTGGGTGCCGTGATCCAGGTTCGCCAGGACGCCACCCCGGACATCCTCGCCCAATTCAGCGCTGCCGGTCTGGGCGACTGCGTTTCGGTGATCGGTCAGCCGATCAATAACGGCCAGATCAACATCACCTTCAACGGTGACACCGTGTTCGAAGGCCAGCGTCGTCTGCTGCAACGTCAGTGGGCCGAGACCAGCTACCAGATCCAGCGTCTGCGCGACAACGCCGACTGCGCCGAGCAAGAGTTCGATGCGCTGCTGGAAGAAGATAACCCGGGCCTGAGCGTCAAGCTGAGCTACGACGTCAACCAGGACATCGCCGCGCCTTACATCAAGAAAGGCATCCGCCCACAGGTTGCCGTACTGCGTGAGCAGGGCGTCAACGGTCAGGTGGAAATGGCGGCTGCGTTCGACCGCGCCGGTTTCAATGCGATCGACGTGCACATGAGCGACATTCTGGCCGGCCGTGTCGACCTGAACGAGTTCAAAGGTCTGGTGGCCTGCGGTGGTTTCTCCTACGGCGACGTTCTCGGCGCCGGTGAAGGCTGGGCCAAATCCGCGCTGTTCAACAGCCGTGCCCGCGATGCGTTCCAGGGCTTCTTCGAGCGTAACGACAGCTTCACCCTTGGCGTGTGCAACGGTTGCCAGATGATGTCCAACCTGCACGAGCTGATCCCGGGCAGCGAATTCTGGCCGCACTTTGTGCGCAACCGCTCCGAGCAGTTCGAAGCGCGCGTGGCGATGGTTCAGGTTCAGGAGTCGAACTCGATCTTCCTGCAGGGCATGGCCGGTTCGCGCATGCCGATCGCCATCGCTCACGGTGAAGGCCATGCCGAATTCGAAAGCGAAGAGGCACTGCTCGAAGCCGATCTGTCGGGTTGCGTGGCGATGCGTTTCGTCGACAACCACGGCAAGGTCACCGAAGCCTACCCGGCCAACCCGAACGGCTCGCCGCGCGGGATCACCGGCCTCACCAGCCGTGATGGCCGTGTGACGATCATGATGCCGCACCCGGAGCGTGTGTTCCGTGCCGTGCAGAACTCGTGGCGTTCGGAAGACTGGAACGAAGACGCTCCTTGGATGCGTATGTTCCGTAATGCTCGTGTGTGGGTGAACTAAGCGCTGTGTACAAGCTCGCTTTTTTTGTTCCTGACAGTCATGTCGAGGTGGTCAAGGATGCTGTGTTCGCTGCCGGTGGTGGGCGGATCGGTGATTATGACCACTGTGCTTGGCAGGTGCTTGGATCTGGTCAGTTTCGGCCTTTGGACGGGAGTCAGCCGTTCATTGGTGAGGCGGGGCGGGTTGAGCGGGTCGAGGAGTGGAAGGTTGAGCTTGTTGTTGGCGATGAGTTGATTCGCTCGGTAGTGGCGGCTCTTAAGTTGAGCCATCCCTACGAGACGCCGGCTTATGAAGTGTGGCGGCTGGAGGATTTTTGATTTTCCTTGGCTGCTGAAATGGAAAACCCGCTGAGAGTGATTTCAGCGGGTTTTTTGTTGTTTGGGTTTTGGGGTTTGGGTTGGGTGAATATCCGTTTCTTTGGGTGCGGCGGCTTATGGTTCCGCCCTTACGGCGGGTCACTTTGGCAAACGCCCCAAAGTAACCAAAGGTCTGGGCCCCGGCGTTCGGCCCCTCGCTGGGGCTCGGGGTTCCTTCGCTCCGGGATTCATCCGGGGGCATCGCCTNCGGTTTGCTTCGCTGCACCTCCTCTCGATGCATGCGGCTTCGCCGCACGGTCGCTGCGCTCCCACCCCCGGATAAATCCCTCCACTCAGCCTTCCGATGGGGCCGGCACGTCAAAAGCCTTTCTCGAGCTAACGCTCATCGTGTTGAGTGGTGGGGAGCGAAAGCAGGAGCAGGAGCAGGAGCAAGGAGCAGAAGAAGGGGAGGAAGCAAAGGAAGTAAAGGAGGCAAAGGAAGCAGAGGAAGCACAATTCGAGTTGCATGCATTTTATAACCCGAGTTCACCTCGGTATGTCACGTCGGCGTACCTCTCCCAAACAACGCGGTCAGTCCCCTCTCCCTTCGGGAGAGGGTTAGGGTGAGGGGAATTCTGCGACCGTACAAAAATGCATCGAATCACCCCCCACTCATCGATTCAGAGGTCGCCCTAAACCTTGGCACTGACCTCACTTCGATTGACCAACCCCTCCAGCGCCGTACTCAAACTCTGCGCCCGATCCCCCACCAGCAAGTGCCACACGCCATCTTCCAGCGCGCTCACACCCAGACATCCAAGCTCTTTCAAGCGGCTTTCCGAAAGCGCCTTGCCATCGGCCAGTTGCAGGCGGATCCGGCTCATGGCGATGCAGTCGAGTTGCAGCACGTTGTCGCTGCCGCCCAGAGCGGTCAGCCATTGCTGGGCCTGGGGTGTGGAGACTGCGACGGGTTCGCTGGTTTCGACAACAGCGACAGGGGCAGCCACCACGGCTCGGCCCAACGCGGGCATCGCCAGGCGAATCTCATCGGCAATGCTGTCGGCCATCGGCCCAACAACCACCTGCAAACTTCCACCCTTGCCCGGACGCACAACAGCCATCGCGCCCAGCGCTTTCAAATCAGCATCCGACGCTTTGTTGCGATCGACCATTTCCAGTCGCAGCCGCGTGGTGCATGCGCCGACGGTGAGCAGATTTTCGGCACCTCCCAAGGCTTTTATATACGCAGCGGCGCGCTCGTTTTCTGTCAGCACGGATTTCTCGGCAGCGGCCACGTCTTCACGTCCTGGGGTTTTCAGGTTGAAACGACGGATACAGAAGTCGAACACCGCGTAATAGATGACCGCATAAACCACTCCCACCGGCACCACCAGCCAGCCGTTGGTCGAGCGTCCCCAACCCAGCACCATGTCGATGAAACCGCCGGAGAAGGTGAAGCCCAAGTGGATGTTCAATGCGTTGGTGATTGCCATCGACAACCCGGTCAGCAGCGCATGCAGCAGAAACAGCAGCGGTGCGAGGAACATGAAGGCGAATTCGATCGGTTCGGTGACGCCGGTGAGGAACGCGGTCAGGGCCATCGACAGGAAGATCCCGCCCATGACTTTGCGCCGCTTCGGCAGGGCGTTGCGGTACATCGCCAGGCAGGCGGCGGGGAGGCCGAAGATCATGACCGGGAACATACCGGTCATGAACTGGCCGCCTTTCGGGTCGCCGGCGAAGTAGCGGGACAGGTCACCGGTGACCAGCGCGCCGGTGGTTGGATCGGTGAAGTTGCCGAACACGAACCACGCCATGTTGTTGAGGATGTGGTGCAGGCCGGTGACGATCAGCAGGCGGTTGAACACGCCGAAGACGAACGCGCCAAAGCTGCCGCTTTCCATCAGCAGGGTGCCGAAGCTGTTGATGCCGTGCTGGATCGGCGGCCAGATGTAGCCGAACAGCACGCCCAGGCCGACCGCGCTGAAGCCGGTGACGATGGGGACGAAACGCCGGCCGCCGAAGAATGCCAGGTACTCCGGCAGCTTGATGTCCTTGAAGCGGTTGTACAGCGCGCCGGCCATCAGGCCGCTGACGATCCCGGCGAGCATGCCCATGTTGATGCTCGCATCGAGCACCTTGAGGGTGGAAATCATCACCAGGTAACCGATCACCCCGGCGAGGCCGGCGGTGCCGTTGTTGTCCCGGGCGAAGCCGACCGCGATGCCGATGGCGAAGATCATTGCCAGGTTGGCGAAGATCACCTGGCCGGCGTCGTGGATGATCGCGATGTTCAGCAGGTCAGTGTCGCCCAGGCGCAGCAGCAGGCCGGCGATCGGCAGGATCGCGATCGGCAGCATCAGCGCGCGGCCGAGGCGTTGCAGGCCTTCGATGAAGAGTTGGTACATGGCGTTTGTCCTTGTTGTTTTTGTTAGCGCAGAGGCCAATGTTGATGACAGGCATGACGCACCGCGGCGGCGCTGCTCAGCTTGAGCAAGTCCCGGGCGAGGCGTTGGCATTCGGCTTCGTGCAGCTGGCGCACGCGGTCCTTGATTTCGCCGATCTGTACCGGGCTCACCGACAGTTCGCTCACGCCCAGGCCGATCAACACCGGCGTCGCCAGCGGATCGGAAGCCAAGGCGCCGCACACGCCGACCCAGCGTTTATGCACCGCCGCGCCTTCGCAGGTCATGGCGATCAGGCGCAGCAGCGCCGGGTGCAAGGCATCGACCCGTGCGGCGAGGCCGGCGTGGTCGCGGTCCATGGCCAGGGTGTATTGCGACAGGTCGTTGGTGCCGATGGACAGAAAGTCGGCGTGTTCGGCCAGTTGCTCGGCCTGCAATGCGGCGGCCGGGACTTCGATCATCACGCCGATTTCCGGACGTTGATTGATGCCCAGTTCCAGACACAGCGCATCGACCCGCTGGCGGATGTGCAGCAGTTCGTCGACCTCGGTGACCATCGGCAGCAGGATCCGGCAGCGCTGCAGCGGGCTGACCTGCAGCAGTGCGCGCAGTTGCTGGTCGAGGATTTCCGGGCGGGCCTGGGCCAGGCGAATGCCGCGCAGGCCGAGCACCGGGTTGGCTTCGGCCGGCAGCGGCAGGTAGTCGAGTTGCTTGTCGCCGCCGACGTCGATGGTGCGGATGATCACCGACTTGTCGCCCATGGCATCGATCACCGCTTGATAGGCGGTGCGCTGTTCTTCGACGTCCGGCGCGGTGTGGCGATCGACGAACAGGAACTCGGTGCGCAACAGGCCGACGCCGTCGGCGCCGTTGGCAAACGCATCCGCCGCTTCGTGGCTGGAGGCGACGTTGGCGACCACTTCGATGGATACGCCGTTGCGGGTTTCGGCCGGCAGATGGGCCTGGGCTTGCTGGGCGTCGCGCCGTTGTTGGCGGTCGATTTGCGCCTGGCGGACTTCGGCCAGACGTTCGGCATTCGGCGTCAGTTCGAGGCGACCGCCGTCGGCGTCGAGGACCACCGATTGGCCTTGCGTCTGATCGAGCAGCGCCGAGCCCAGTGCGACCATGCACGGCAGGCCTTTGCCCCGGGCCAGAATTGCCACGTGGGAAGTTGCGCCACCTTCTGCCATGCACAAGCCGGCGACGCCTTGCGCGCTCAGTTGCAGCAGGTCCGACGGCGTCAGTTCGTGGGCGGCGACGATGGCGCCGGCCGGCACGTCGTAATGCCAGGCTTCGCCGAGCAGCGCGCGCAGCACCCGTTGCTTGAGGTCGCGCAGATCGTTGGCGCGTTCGGCCAGCAGCGGGCTGCCGGTGTTTTGCAAAACCTCGCATTGCGCATCGATGGACTGGCTCCAGGCGTGGGTCGCTGCGGTGCCGGTTTCAATCGATTGTTGGGCGGCGTCGAGCAGGGCCGGGTCTTCCAGCAAGGCCAGATGCGCGGCGAAGATGGCTTCTTCGTCGGCATTGCGGTGTTTTTTCGCCTGGGCGAGGGTGCCGTCGATTTCGCTGCGGACCTGATTCAGCGCGGTGTCGAGAATCTGCAATTGGTGCTCGGGCTGATGATTGCCGGTGTCGGCCGGCAGGCTGATCGCGTTCAAACGAAACAGCGGCCCGCCCACCAGTCCCGGTGCGGCGCAAACACCGTGCAACACACCAGCTTCGGCGGGGCGATTGCGTGGGGTGGCGGCAACCGGTGCGGCGGCGTGATGATCCTCCGACAGGGCGGTGGCCAGTGCGGTGAGCAAGGCTTGCAACGCAGCCTGTGCGTCCGGGCCCTGGCAACTGACCTGCACTTCGTCCTGCTCGCCAATCGCCAGGCCCATCAAACCGATGAGGCTGTTGCACGGCGCCGACTTGCCGGCGAAATGCAGCTGCGAATGGCTTTTGAAACCTTGCGCGGTCTGGCGGATCAACGCCGCCGGGCGTGCATGCAGACCGCCGCGATGGGCGACCTGCACGTGACCGTGAACTTCCGGGCCGCCGAGTTCTTCTGTGTTCGCCGCTGCGCTGTGACGAGCGACGATGTGCAGCAGCGGTTCACCCACTTTCACCGTTTTCAGGGTGATGGGGCGCGCCTGGAAATCCTGGCTGTTGGTCAGGATCAGCAGGCTGACCAGGCTTTTGCACTGGCGGCCGACCTTGTCCAGGTCATAGCGCAGCAGCGGCTGGCCATTGCTGACCCGCGCGCCTTCCTTGACCAGCATCGAGAAGCCTTCGCCCTGCAACTCCACCGTGTCCAGACCAAGGTGCAGCAACAGCTCGGCGCCGTTGTCGGCGCGCACGGTCAGTGCATGGCCGGTGCGGGCGACGTGGATCACCACCCCGGCGCAGGGCGAATACAGGGTGTCGTTCAGCGGATCAATGGCAATGCCGTCGCCCATCGCGCCGCTGGCGAACACCGCGTCCGGGACTTTGGCGAGCGTGAGCACCGGGCCGCTGAGCGGGGCGCTTAAAGTCAGCTCTTTATTGTTGTTGTGCATGGCTCGGTCTCATCAGGAAAACGTTCGGTTCGGACTCAGTGCGTACGGGTGACTTTGCTCAGGTGTCGCGGCTGATCCGGGTCCATGCCACGGGCCACGGCCAGACCGGCTGCCATCACGTAGAAACTCTGGATCGCCAGGATCGGATCGAGGGCCGGGTGCTCGGCACGGCTCAGGGTCAGGTCGCGCTCGCTGACGTCATCCGGTGCGGCCAGCAACACGCGGGCGCCGCGCTGACGCATCTCGGCTGCCAGGCTCAGCAGACCGGCCTGTTCGGCGCCGCGCGGGGCGAATACCAGTAGCGGGTAATGTTCGTCGATCAGGGCCATCGGGCCGTGACGGACTTCGGCGCTGCTGAAGGCTTCGGCCTGGATCGCCGAGGTTTCCTTGAATTTCAGCGCGGCTTCCTGGGCGATGGCAAAACCCGCGCCACGGCCGATCACCATCAACCGCTCGCAATCGCGCAGGGCGTCGATGGCCAGGCTCCAGTCCTGTTGCGCAGCTTCGCGCAGGCCTTCGGGCAGGGCGTTGTGCGCTTCCAGCAATTCGCTGTCTTCTTTCCAATGAGCGATCAGACGGGCGCTGGCGCTGAGGGTGGCGATGAAACTCTTGGTCGCGGCGACGCTGCTTTCGGTGCCGGCCAGCAATGGCAGGCTGAATTCGCACGCAGCCTCCAGCGGCGAATCGGCGGCGTTGACCATCGACACGCTCAAGGCGCCGCGCTTGCGCAGCAGGCGCAGACTGTTGACCAGATCCGGGCTCTGGCCCGACTGGGAAAACGCGAACGCAACCTGACCGCTGACCTTCAACGGCGCCTGTTGCATGGTCACCACCGACATCGGCAGCGACGCCACCGGTACGCCGAGTTGCTGCATGGTCAGGTAGGCGAAGTAGCTCGCGGCATGGTCGGAGCTGCCACGGGCAACGGTCATCGCCACTTGCGGCGGCTGACGGCGCAGGCGTCCGGCGATCTCGATCATTTGCGGGTCGAGCTGTTGCAGTTGGGCTTGCACGGCCTCGAACGAGGACCGCGCCTCCTCAAGCATTTTTGAAGTCAATGTCTTCTCCTTCGACCATGACGGCGGTCAGTGTGAGTGAGCGATCCAGCCGCACGCAGTCGGCCCAGGCGCCAGGTGCAAGGCGCCCGCGTTCGGTGATGCCGAGGTAGTCGGCGGGAAATTGCGAAAGACGTTGCGAGGCCTCGGCGATCGGCAGGCCGATCTTCACCAGATTGCGCAGGGCCTGATCCATGGTCAGGGTGCTGCCGGCCAGGGTGCCGTCGGGCAGGCGCACGCCGCCCAGGCATTTGGTGACGGTGTGGCTGCCGAGCTTGTACTCGCCATCGGGCATGCCGGCGGCGGCGGTGGAATCGGTGACGCAGTACAGGCACGGAATCGAGCGCAGGGCCACGCGGATCGCGCCGGGGTGCACGTGCAGCAAGTCCGGAATCAGTTCGGCGAATTTGGCGTGGGCCAGTGCTGCACCGACGATGCCCGGCTCGCGGTGATGCAGCGGGCTCATGGCGTTGTACAAGTGGGTGAAACTGGTGGCGCCGGCTTCGAGGGCGGCGACGCCTTCCTCGTAACTGCCGAGTGTGTGGCCGATCTGCATGCGGATGCCACGGCTGCTCAACTCACGGATCAAACCGTCATGGCCGGCGATTTCCGGCGCGATGGTGATTACCCGGATCGGCGCCAGTGCCAGATAGTCTTCGACTTCGGCCATCAACGCGGTGTGGGCGAAGTTCGGCTGGGCGCCGAGCTTGCCGGGATTGATGTACGGGCCTTCGAGGTGCACGCCGAGCACTCGGGCGGCGCCTTTCGGACGCTGTTCGCAGAACTCGCCGACCTCCTTGAGCACGCTGGCAATCTCGGCACTCGGCGCGGTCATGGTGGTGGCCAGCAGCGAGGTGGTGCCGAAGCGCACGTGGGTCTTGGTGATGGTTTCGAAAGCGCTGGCGCCTTCCATGATGTCCTTGCCGCCACCGCCGTGGACGTGCAGGTCGATGAAACCCGGCAGCAGATAAGGCAGGTCATTGGTCGCCGGATCGCAAGGCACGCCTTCGATCGACACGACTCTGCCGTGTTCGTGGATCAGCCGGCCGCGAATCCAGCCGTCAGCGGTGAGGATGTTGTCTTCAGACATTTCGCTTCTCTCGTTTGGCCTGGCTGCTGATCAGCGGCGAAGCTCTGCAACAAAGTCGTAGTAGTCGTTGCGGCAATAGGTGTCGGTGACTTCGATCGGCGTGTTGTCTTCCAGGTAGCCGACCCGGGTCATCAGCAGCATCGCGGTGCCGGGGGCGATGCCGACGAGTGCGGCGAACTCGTCCGAGGCGTTGATCGCCTGGATGTGCTGCAAGGCGCGCACGATCGGTTTGCCGATGCTGTCGAGGTGTTCGTAGAGGGAATCGCCCACCACCTGTGGCTTGGGCATGATCGAGGCGGGCAGGGTGCTCATCTCGATGGCCATCACGGTGTCGTCGGCTTTGCGCAGGCGTTTCATGCGCGCGACCTTGTCGTTCGGCGACAGGCCGAGGCGGATCAGTTCTTCGTGGGTGGGCAGGGTGATTTCCCGCTCGAGCCATTGCGAGCTGGGCACGAAGCCCTTGAGGCGCAGCATTTCGCTGAAACCCGACAGACGCGACAGCGGTTGTTCGAGGCGTGGAGTGATGAAGGTGCCGGAACCTTGCAGGCGGCGGATCAGACCTTGATCGAGCAGGACTTCCAGCGCCTTGCGGGCGGTGACCCGGGAAATCCCCAGCATTTCGCTGAGATTGCGCTCCGACGGCATCGCCTGTTCGGCTTTCCACTGGCCGGCATGGATCGCCGCTTCCAGGTTGCGCGCCAGTTGCAGGTACAGCGGCGTCGGCTGGGAGTCGTCAGGGCGCAGGGCGTGGAGGTCGTTCATGCAAGGCACTTCCGGAGCTGATATTGGTTTGTTGTCGCTCGCTGTTTCGGCGAAAACTAATACCACTTGCATACCATGTCAACGCGGCGGAAGGGCCTGTAGTCCTTTGGAATCGGGTGTTTCAGGGCGGGTGGCTTCAAGTGGTATTAGCGGTGGGCTATGGAGAGCAAAAGATCGCCGTCTGCGGCAGTTCTGGCGGGTGAAAGTGGTATCACCGTTCAGACGTTGCCGCAGGCTGCGATCTTTTTGATTTATTTTTTGCGGGCGACCAATGGTCGGGAGAAGGGCCGTTTTGCGGCCCATTGCAACAACTGCCTGGTTACGGAATCAGGGGCGGATTTCGATCATCGTGCCGTCCGGCACCAGGTTCCAGACTTCGCGCATGTCGACGTTGCGCATGGCGATGCAGCCATCGGTCCAGTCCAGGGTATGGAACAGTTGTTCCGGGTTGTCTTCGGAGTCCGGCGTGCCGTGGATCATGATCATGCCGCCAGGCTCGACGCCTTCGCGGCGGGCGCGGGCGGAGTCGCTGATGTTCGGGTAAGAGATGTGCATCGACAGGTTGAATTTGTCGCTGGTCTTGCGCCAGTCGATCCAATAGAAACCTTCCGGTGTGCGCTTGTCGCCCTCAATCAGCTTCGGGCCTTTTTTCGCGCCCTTGCCCAAGGAAATGCGATAGCTCTTGAGTGGCTTGCCGTCGGCAATCAACTGCAGCTGATGGGCCGATTTGAGCACCAGTACTTTTTCGATGAGCGGGGTGTTCGAAGGCGTCACGGTGGTCACGAATGACGCTTGGGAGACGGTGACGAACGACAGGCAGAACAGGGCAAGCAACCAGCGCATTGAAACGATTCCCCAGAAATGAAGCAGATACTTTATTTATAGATAGTGTGCAGGCGCTGTCGCGGGCTGCGTTAGCCGGTTATCGGCCGGCCGCCGTCGAAATCAAGTAATGGCCGGTTGAGTGAGCGGCGGGATCGATTCGGAGCGAACCGGATAGACCTCGACGCGCCGGTCAGCGAAGAAACATTCCAAAGTACGGCCCACCGTACGGAAAGCCAGCTCGTCCCACGGAATGTCTTCCTCGTCGAACAGTTGCACTTCCAGGCTTTCGGGGCCGGCGGCGAAGTCCAGATCCGCCAGCTCGGCGCGGAAAAACACATGCACCTGACTGATATGTGGCACGTCGATCAGGGTGTAGATGCTCAGGTTGCGCACCCGGGCGCAGGCTTCCTCGGCGGTTTCGCGAATGGCGGCCTGTTCGATGGTCTCGCCGTTCTCCATGAACCCGGCGGGCAGCGTCCAGTAACCGAGGCGTGGCTCGATGGCGCGGCGGCACAGCAGGACTTTGGTGCCCCAGGTCGGCACGCAACCGGCCACGATATTGGGGTTCTGGTAGTGAATCGTCTGACAGCTGTCGCAGACGAATCGCAGCCGCGAGTCGCCTTCGGGAATGCGCTGGGTCACCGGGTTGCCGCACTGGCTGCAAAATTTCATGCTGGGGTTCCTGAATGCTGCGCCTATCTTGGCGTGCAGCGGTGTCAGTCGGCAAGTTGTCGTTTCGCGACATGACCGCCGTTCGGGGCTTGGGCGGTCGCAATGATTGGTGCATGATGCAGGGTAAGGCACCGATCGAGAACACTTATGCTGGACGAGCTACTGCACCGGGTAAGCAATCACACGCCGCGCACGCTGGAGACCGACACGCGTTTCCCCGAGGCCGCTGTCCTGGTGCCGATTACTCGCAGTGACGAACCCGAACTTGTCCTCACCCTGCGCGCCAGCGGGCTCTCGACCCACGGCGGCGAAGTCGCCTTCCCCGGAGGACGACGCGATCCCGAAGACCCGGACCTGGTGTTTACCGCGCTGCGTGAAGCCGAAGAGGAAATCGGCCTGCCGCCAGGACTGGTCGAAGTGATCGGTCCGCTCAGCCCGCTGATCTCCCTGCATGGCATCAAGGTCACGCCGTATGTCGGTGTGATTCCCGATTTTGTCGAATACCAGGCCAATGATGCCGAGATTGCTGCGGTGTTCAGTGTGCCGCTGGAGTTCTTCCGCAAGGATCCGCGCGAACACACCCATCGCATCGACTATCAGGGTCGCAGTTGGTACGTGCCGAGCTACCGTTACGGCGAATACAAGATCTGGGGGCTGACGGCGATCATGATCGTCGAGTTGATCAACCTGCTCTATGACGCCAAAATCAGCCTGCATCAGCCGCCTAAAAGCTTCATCAATACCTGAAGCCATCGCTCGAATGGCCAGCCATCGTGAGCCCTGAGGAAAACAAGATGAAATACCGCCTGGGCGACGCCCGTGTCGAAACCCATCCGCAGAGCTGGGTCGCCCCCAATGCCGTGCTGGTGGGCAAGGTCAAACTGGAAGAGGGCGCCAACGTCTGGTTCAACGCCGTGTTGCGCGGCGACAACGAACTGATCCTGATCGGCAAGAACAGCAACGTGCAGGACGGCACGGTGATGCACACCGACATGGGCTATCCGTTGACCATCGGCACCGGCGTGACCATCGGCCACAACGCCATGCTCCACGGCTGCACGGTCGGCGACTACAGCCTGATCGGCATCAACGCCGTCATCCTCAACGGCGCGAAAATCGGCAAGAACTGCATCATCGGCGCCAATTCGCTGATCGGCGAAGGCAAGGAAATTCCTGACGGTTCGCTGGTGATGGGCTCGCCGGGCAAGGTCGTGCGCGAACTCACCGAGCCGCAGAAGAAGATGCTCGAAGCCAGTGCCGCGCACTATGTGCATAACTCCCAGCGCTATGCGCGCGATCTGGTCGAGCAGGAAGAATGACAACCCCGGAAAGACCCGTCGCCTCGCCGTGCGTGAGCATTTGCGCGCTGGATGAGGATGATATTTGTACCGGTTGCCAGCGCACGGTCGAGGAAATTACTCGCTGGAGCCGGATGACGAATGATGAACGCCGGGTTGTCCTCGGGCTCTGTCATGAGCGGGCGAAGGCCAGTGGGCTGGTCTGGATGTTGCCGCCAAAATCGTGATCATTCTGAGAGTGCCCTCACCCTAACCCTCTCCCAGAGGGAGAGGGGACTGACCGAGGTGTCTTTCGCTATACGCCGACCTGAGCCATCGAGTCGAACTCAAGATTTGAAAAGCCCCCGATCTGCTCCCTTTCCCCCTCGCCCCCTTGGGGGAGAGGGTTGGGGTGAGGGGTGGCTCTTGATCTTCGGGTCCAGTAACCTGTGCGCCAAATTGACAGGTCACGCCCATGATTTTCCTCATCGCCTACATCAGCAGCGTCGTGCTGATCAACTTCGCTTTCTCTACCGCGCCGCACCTGGACATCATCTGGTCGGCCTGGGGTGGGCTGGTGTTCGTGCTGCGCGACATGGTGCAGATCCGCTTCGGCCACGGCGCGATTGTGGCGATGCTGGCGGCGCTGGTGCTGTCCTATGTCACGTCCGATCCGTCGATTGCACTGGCCAGCGCCACGGCATTCGCGGTCTCCGAATGCATCGACTGGCTGGTGTTCACCATCACCAAGCGCCCGTTGCGCGACCGCCTGTGGATCAGCTCGGCGCTGAGCATTCCCCTCGATACCTTCATCTTCTTCGGCATGATCGACCTGCTGACGCCGCCGGTGCTCATCACCGCGCTGGCCTCGAAGTTCGCCGGTGTGACTGCGGTCTGGCTGATCATGGCCTGGCGCGAACGCAAACAGGCTGTCGCCGGCTGAAGCCAAACCCTCAGGTTCATGTAAAATGCCGCGCTTTCTCCCCATGGAAAGCGCGTCTGGCGTTGCTTTCCTCGATGATCCGCTTCTTTGAGGACCTGAGATGACCCGTATCGGAACTCCATTGTCGCCGACCGCGACCCGCGTATTGCTGTGTGGCTGTGGTGAGTTGGGCAAAGAAGTGGTGATCGAGCTGCAACGCCTGGGCGTTGAAGTGATCGCCGTTGACCGTTACGCCAATGCGCCGGCCATGCAGGTTGCCCATCGCAGCCACGTGATCAACATGCTCGACGGCGCCGCCCTGCGTGCAGTGATCGAAGCCGAGAAGCCGCACTTCATCGTGCCGGAAATCGAAGCCATCGCCACCGCGACTCTGGTCGAACTGGAAGCCGAAGGCTTCACCGTGATCCCGACCGCTCGCGCCGCGCAACTGACCATGAACCGCGAAGGTATCCGTCGCCTGGCCGCCGAAGAGCTGGACCTGCCGACTTCGCCGTACCACTTCGCCGACACCTTCGAGGATTACAGCAAGGCCGTTCAGGACCTGGGTTTCCCATGCGTCGTAAAACCGGTGATGAGTTCGTCGGGCAAGGGCCAGAGCCTGCTGCGCAGCGCCGATGACGTGCAGAAAGCCTGGGATTACGCCCAAGAGGGCGGTCGCGCCGGCAAAGGTCGCGTGATCATCGAAGGCTTCATCGATTTCGACTACGAAATCACTCTGCTGACCGTGCGTCATGTCGGCGGCACAACTTTCTGTGCGCCGGTCGGCCACCGTCAGGAGAAGGGCGACTATCAGGAATCCTGGCAGCCACAGGCCATGAGCCCGGTGGCGCTGGCTGAATCCGAGCGCGTTGCCAAAGCCGTGACCGAAGCGTTGGGGGGGCGTGGCCTGTTCGGCGTCGAGCTGTTCATCAAAGGCGATCAGGTGTGGTTCAGCGAAGTGTCGCCGCGTCCGCATGACACCGGTCTGGTAACCCTGATTTCCCAGGACCTGTCGCAGTTCGCCCTGCACGCCCGGGCGATCCTCGGCCTGCCGGTGCCACTGATCCGTCAGTTCGGCCCATCGGCCTCGGCGGTGATCCTGGTGGAAGGTCAGTCGACCCAGACCGCATTCGCCAACCTCGGGGCTGCGCTGAGCGAGCCGGATACCGCGCTGCGTCTGTTCGGCAAGCCTGAAGTCAACGGTCAGCGCCGCATGGGTGTTGCACTGGCCCGTGACGAGTCGATTGAAGCCGCTCGCGCCAAGGCGACCCGTGCTTCCCAGGCGGTCGTTGTAGAGCTGTAATCTCGCAACCTGATCGCTCCCGCATCGGGCGGGAGCGATCAGGGCATTTACGACACCTGATTCAAATCGTTATTACGCGTTTCCTTCAGGCACAGCACAGCGATCAAGCTGAGCACCGCGGCCGCCGACACATACCCGCCGACGTAACTCAAACCACCCATCGCCACCAGTTTCTGCGCGAAGAACGGCGCCGCTGAGGCTCCGACAATGCCGCCGAGGTTGTAGGCTGCCGATGCACCGGTATACCGGACATGCGTCGGAAACAGTTCCGGCAGCAGCGCACCCATCGGGGCGAATGTCACCCCCATCAGAAACAGCTCGATGCACAGGAACAGCGCCACGCCCCAGGTCGATCCCTGAGTCAGCAGCGGCTCCATCAGAAACCCGGAGAGAATTGCCAACACACCGCCGACGATCAGCACCGGCTTGCGCCCGTAACGGTCACTTGCCCACGCCGACAAAGGCGTGGCAGCCGCCATGAACAGCACCGCAAAGCACAGCAGCCCGAGGAATGTCTCGCGGCTGTAACCCAATGTGGATACGCCGTAGCTCAGGGAAAACACCGTCGAGATGTAGAACAGTGCGTAGCAGACCACCATGGCGGCGGCGCCCAGCAGCGTCGGTGCCCAGTATTGGCTGAACAGCTCGACCAGCGGAACTTTCACTCGCTCCTGACGGGCGATGGCATTGGCGAACACCGGGGTTTCGTGGAGTTTGAGGCGCACGTACAGCCCGACTATCACCAGCACGGCGCTGAGCAGGAACGGAATCCGCCAGCCCCAGCTGCGGAACTGTTCGTCATTGAGCGTCATGGCCAAGGACAGGAACAGACCATTGGCGGCCAGAAAGCCAATCGAAGGGCCGAGCTGCGGGAACATGCCGAACCACGCCCGTTTACCTTTCGGGGCGTTTTCGGTGGCCAGCAGCGCCGCGCCGCCCCATTCGCCACCCAATCCCAGGCCCTGGCCGAAGCGCAGCACGCAAAGCAGGATCGGCGCCCAGGCCCCGATGCTGTCGTAACCCGGCAGCACGCCGATCAGCGTGGTGCAGACACCCATCAGCAGCAGCGAAGCCACCAAGGTCGATTTGCGCCCGATCCGGTCACCGAAGTGGCCGAACAGCGCCGAACCCAAAGGTCGGGCGAGGAAGGCGATGCCGAAGGTCAGAAATGCCGAGAGCATCTGCGCCGTGCCGGAAGTCTGCGGGAAAAACACCGGCCCGATCACCAGCGCAGCGGCGGTGGCGTAGACGTAGAAATCGTAGAACTCGATGGCCGTGCCGATGAAGCTCGCCGTGGCCACGCGGGTGGCGGAGTTGGTCGGTTGGGCAGGCGTGGTGTCGCTGTAAGCGGTACTGGTCGTCATGCGGTGATCCCTGACAGTCATGAGCTCCGTTGGAGCGAATTATTATGGTCGAACACCCAGGGATGTGGGATGAGGCGCGATCGCTGCTTCAGGTAGGAACAGTCGTCGGTGTGATGCGGATATTGCCAATGAACCGGCCGGAATTTGTCGGGTGCGGGGTAAGCACGCGGTTCGGCGGGGCTTGGGTAAGCACCGCGATTATAGGAAGGTGGCTAACGATTGAACAAGGGGCTGTCTAGCGCGCCGTGGCCAGCGCCGGGGCCGAAGTGGTGTGCCAGATCAGGACTTTGCTCACCCGGTTCTCCTCGGTTTCGAGAATCTCCAGCCGGTAGCGGCCGATCTTCAGGCAGACCGCGCTTTCCGGGATGGTTTCCAGCGCTTCGGTTACCAGGCCATTGAGCGTCCGGGGGCCGTCGCTGGGCAGGTGCCAGCCCAGGCATTTGTTCAGTTCGCGAATCGACGCCGCGCCATCGATCACCATGCGACCATCGGCCTGTGGGTGGATGTGCGGATTGTCGAGGCTGTGCTCGCTTTCGAATTCGCCGACGATCTCTTCGAGAATGTCTTCCAGGGTGACGATGCCGAGGACTTCGCCGTACTCGTCCACCACCATGCCCAGACGCCGCTGCTGCTTGTGGAAGTTCAGCAGTTGCAGTTGCAGCGGGGTGCTTTCAGGGACGAAATACGGCTCGTAACTGGCCGCCAGCAACGCTTCGCGGGTCAGGCTGCCATTGTCCAGCAGGTGACGGATCTGCCGGGTGTTGAGCACCGCTTCGACCTGATTGATATCGCTGTGGAAGACCGGCAGGCGAGTGCGCCGGTTCTTGCGCAATTGCTCGATGATTTCTTCGATCGGATCGTCGAGGTTGATGCCGTCGACATCGCTGCGCGGCACCAGAATGTCGTTGACCGTGATGTTGTCCAGCGCATGGATGCCTGAAACCGGGTGTGGGCGCACCGGATGATCCGGGTCGTCATGACGCTCCGTCGGCACATCATCTTCGCTCTGTTGCACCACCTGGGCCTTGCGAATGAACGGGCGCATCAGCAAAGCACTGATGCGGCTGAGCAACCAGGCAAGCGGGTAAACCACCTTCAGCGGGACCGCCAGCAGCGTATTGCCGAACGCCAACACCGCATCCGGATAACGCTGGGCGAGGGCGCGGGGGAAATAGTCGGCAAAGACAAGCAGCAGGGCGCCGGCACCGAGGCAAGCCGCCCAGGGGCCGTTTTCTTCGCAGAGAAAGATTGCCAGCAGCGTGGCCAGAATGACGGCGAGGGCGCGGCACAGGGTATTGCAGAGGATCAGGCTTTCGAGCGGGAAACTGAGCTTTGCCAGCGGCTTGTCGCTGGCGCGGGAGGCGGTGCGTTGCGCGAGCAGGTGCTGTTGCGCCGCTTCGACGGCGGTAAACAGCCCCGACCAGAGAATCAGCAGAACAAATACCGCGAGCATCGGCCCTATGGGCAAACCGTCCATTTATGCCGCCCGTCAGATGTGCAGGATGTATTCACGAACCAGTTTGCTGCCGAAATACGCGAGCATCAGCAGGCAGAAACCGGCGAGGGTCCAGCGGATTGCCTTGTGCCCGCGCCAGCCGAGCCGGTTACGGCCCCACAGCAGGACGCTGAACACGATCCAGGCCAGGCAGGCCAGCAGGGTTTTATGCACCAGGTGCTGGGCAAACAGGTTCTCGACGAACAGCCAGCCGGAAATCAGCGACAGCGACAGCAGCGTCCAGCCGGCCCAGAGGAAGCCGAACAACAGGCTTTCCATGGTCTGCAGCGGCGGGAAATTCTTGATCAGCCCGGACGGGTGCTTGTGCTTGAGCTGGTGATCCTGCACCAGCAGCAACAAGGCCTGAAACACCGCAATGGTGAACATGCCATAGGCGAGGATCGACAGCAGAATGTGCGCGAGAATGCCCGGTTCTTCATCGATGACCTGCACCGTGCCGGTCGGCGCGAATTGCGCCAGCAGCACCGTGATTGCACCCAGCGGGAACAGCAGCACCAGCAGGTTTTCCACCGGGATCCGCGAGCAGGCCAGCAGGGTCAGGGCAATGACGGCCGCCGCAATCAGGCTGGAAGCGCTGAAGAAATCCAGGCCCAGACCGATCGGCGTCAATAAATGGGTGAGCAGGCTGGCGCTGTGGGCCAGCACGGCGAGGACGCCGAGCGAGACCAGCAGGCGCTTGTTGGCCTTGGCGCCAGTGGCCAGGCGGGTGCCCTGATAGAGAGTCGCAGCGGCATAGAGAAGGGCGGCGGCGAGGGTGGTCAGCAAACTCGGTGACAAGGGGAGCATAAATCCTGTTAGGCAAGCCCGAAAGGCGCTGAGTTTGGCATAGAACCGCCGTTGCACGAAAGACCGGCAAGCTGACAGCGAGGTGTCCGCCGGACGCAGTCTTCGCTATAATCCGCGACCTGCCCACGCCGCAGGCTCGCCGAGCACATGTTGATTCCGGTCTGGGCCGCCATTATCCCGGTCTACACAGGGCCTGAAAGGATCGCGCAATGTTTGAAAACTTAACCGACCGTCTTTCGCAGACGCTGCGCCATGTCACCGGCAAGGCGAAACTGACCGAGGACAACATCAAAGACACCCTGCGCGAAGTGCGCATGGCGTTGCTCGAAGCCGACGTCGCCCTGCCGGTGGTCAAGGACTTCGTCAATTCGGTCAAGGAACGCGCTGTCGGCACCGAGGTGTCGCGCAGCCTGACGCCGGGCCAGGCGTTCGTGAAGATCGTCCAGGCCGAACTCGAAAGCCTGATGGGCGCGGCCAACGAAGACTTGAACCTGAGCGCCGTGCCGCCTGCCGTCATTCTGATGGCCGGTCTGCAGGGGGCGGGTAAAACCACCACCGCCGGCAAGCTGGCGCGCTTCCTTAAAGAGCGCAAGAAGAAGTCGGTCATGGTCGTGTCGGCGGACATCTACCGTCCTGCTGCTATTAAACAGCTGGAAACCCTGGCCAACGACATCGGTGTGACGTTCTTCCCGTCCGACCTGAGCCAGAAACCGGTCGACATCGCCAACGCGGCTATTAAAGAAGCAAAACTGAAATTCATCGACGTGGTCATCGTCGACACCGCCGGTCGTCTGCACATCGACGAAGAGATGATGGGCGAGATCAAGGCGCTGCACGCCGCGATCAATCCGGTTGAAACCCTGTTCGTGGTCGACGCCATGACCGGTCAGGACGCGGCCAACACGGCCAAGGCCTTCGGTGATGCACTGCCGCTGACCGGTGTGATCCTGACCAAGGTCGACGGTGATGCCCGTGGCGGTGCCGCGCTGTCCGTTCGCGCAATCACCGGCAAGCCGATCAAGTTCATCGGTATGGGCGAGAAGAGCGAAGCGCTCGATCCGTTTCACCCCGAGCGTATCGCTTCGCGGATCCTCGGCATGGGCGACGTGCTCAGCCTGATCGAGCAGGCTGAAGCGACGCTCGACAAGGACAAGGCCGACAAGCTTGCTAAAAAGCTGAAGAAGGGCAAGGGCTTCGACCTCGAAGACTTCCGCGATCAGCTGCAACAGATGAAGAACATGGGCGGCCTAGGTGGGCTCATGGACAAACTGCCGAACATCGGCGGCGTCAATCTCTCGCAAATGGGCAACGCCCAGAACGCCGCAGAGAAGCAGTTCAAGCAGATGGAAGCCATCATCAACTCCATGACCCCGGCCGAGCGCCGCGACCCTGAGCTGATCAGTGGTTCGCGCAAGCGCCGGATCGCCATGGGTTCCGGCACCCAGGTGCAGGACATCGGTCGCTTGATCAAGCAGCACAAGCAGATGCAGAAGATGATGAAGAAATTCTCCGCCAAGGGCGGAATGGCGAAAATGATGCGCGGCATGGGCGGTATGTTGCCCGGCGGCGGCATGCCAAAGATGTAAAGACTTCGCCGGTCGTCGCACCGGCGCAGACCCTGCAAGGACGCAGGATCAACAGCAAACCCGCACTCGGCGGGAGCTGACCGGCCGTTTTGAACGACGGCCCCATATGCAAATCTGCACGGCATGCCACAGGCGCCGGAAAAAGTCATTTGCAAAAGTCCGGATATTCCTTAGAATATGCGGCCTTTCGGGCACCCATGCCCGCTGTGCATTTAGATTTGCAGCACCGACTACAGGAACGATGTTCACATGCTAACAATCCGTCTTGCCCTTGGCGGCTCCAAAAAGCGCCCGTTTTACCACCTGACCGTAACCGACTCCCGCAACCCGCGTGACGGTTCCCACAAAGAACAGGTTGGTTTCTTCAACCCTGTTGCCCGTGGTCAGGAAGTTCGTCTGTCCGTGAACCAAGAGCGCGTTGCCTACTGGCTGAGCGTTGGTGCACAGCCTTCTGAGCGTGTTGCTCAGTTGCTGAAGGAATCTGCCAAGGCTGCAGCCTGAGCAGTATGAGCGCGACGCCAGAAAAAGCTGATGACCTGATCGTTGTCGGCAAGATTTTTTCGGTTCACGGCGTTCGCGGCGAGGTGAAGGTCTTTTCCTTTACCGATCCGATTGAAAACCTGTTGAACTACCGCAACTGGACGCTTCGGCGCGAAGGCGTGGTAAAGCAGGTCGAGCTGGTCAGCGGCCGATCCACTCAAAAGGATCTGGTTGCCAAGCTCAAAGGCCTCGACGATCGCGATGAAGCCCGTCTTCTGAGTGGTTACGAGATTTGCATCTCGCGAAGCCTTTTGCCCAACCTGACTGGCGACGAGTACTACTGGTACCAGTTGCAGGGTCTGAGTGTCATCAACCAGAACGAAGAATTCTTCGGCAAGGTTGATCACCTGTTGGAGACCGGCGCGAACGATGTATTGGTGGTCAAGCCCTGCGTCGGCAGCCTGGATGATCGCGAGCGGTTGTTGCCCTATACGGAGCAATGCGTGCTGGCAATCGACCTGGAAGCAGGCGTGATGAGGGTGGAATGGGACGCGGACTTCTAAGCAATGGCCAGCCTGCGCGTAGACGTCATTACGCTGTTTCCCGAGATGTTCTCGGCCATCAGTGAGTACGGCATTACCAGTCGTGCGGTCAAACAGGGGCTCTTGCAGCTGACCTGTTGGAATCCGCGGGATTACACGACGGATCGGCATCACACTGTGGACGATCGCCCGTTTGGCGGTGGTCCGGGCATGGTGATGAAGATCAAGCCCCTGGAAGATGCTCTGGTTCAGGCCAAGGCAGCAGCCGGGGAGGCGGCGAAGGTGATTTACCTGTCCCCCCAAGGCCGTCAACTGACTCAGTCGGCGGTACGCGAACTGGCTAAATCGGATGCGTTGATCCTGATTGCCGGTCGCTATGAAGGCATTGACGAGCGTTTTATTGATGCTCATGTCAATGAAGAGTGGTCGATTGGTGACTATGTGTTGTCTGGCGGCGAGCTGCCGGCCATGGTCATGATCGATGCGGTTACACGACTGCTGCCCGGAGCTTTAGGGCATGCGGATTCCGCTGAGGAAGATTCCTTTACGGATGGTCTGCTGGATTGCCCGCACTACACCCGACCTGAGGTGTATGCGGATCAGCGTGTTCCCGACGTGTTGCTGAGTGGCAATCACGCGCATATCCGGCGTTGGCGTTTACAGCAGTCCCTTGGTAGGACCTATGAACGACGCGCCGATCTTCTGGAAAGCCGCTCGCTTTCTGGAGAAGAGAAGAAGCTGCTCGAGGAATACATCCGCGAGCGGGACGATAGTTAACAACGTATCGATGGTAGATCAGACGATTTACCTTAGGAGCACAGCATGACCAACAAAATCATCCTTGCACTCGAAGCAGAGCAGATGACCAAAGAAATCCCTACCTTTGCCCCGGGCGACACCATCGTCGTTCAGGTGAAAGTGAAGGAAGGCGATCGTTCCCGTCTGCAAGCGTTCGAAGGCGTTGTAATCGCCAAGCGTAACCGCGGCGTGAACAGTGCGTTCACCGTTCGTAAAATCTCCAACGGTGTTGGCGTAGAACGTACTTTCCAGACCTACTCCCCGCAGATCGACAGCATGGCTGTTAAACGTCGCGGTGACGTACGTAAAGCCAAGCTGTACTACCTGCGCGACCTGTCGGGTAAAGCAGCTCGCATCAAGGAAAAACTGGCTTAAGTCCAGCTTCCGATGCAGAAAAAAGCAGCCTACGGGCTGCTTTTTTGTTGCCCGCAATTTATCCACAGCATTCCGTTCCAGGCCTGACCCATGACCCCTCGCGAGCAAGAAATCGAACGCCGCACCGAACTCTCGGTGACCCGCGTGACCAAGGCGGTTTTCCCGCCGACCACCAATCACCACAACACCCTGTTCGGCGGCACCGCACTGGCCTGGATGGACGAAGTGTCGTTCATCACCGCCACGCGGTTTTGCCGTTTGCCGCTGGTGACCGTGTCCACCGATCGTATCGACTTCAATCACGCGATACCGGCGGGCTCTATCGTCGAACTGGTCGGGCGAGTGATCAAGGTTGGCAACACCAGTCTCAAGGTCGAGGTGGAAGTGTTCGTCGAAAGCATGAGCTGTGACGGGCGTGAGAAGGCCATTCACGGGCAGTTCAGCTTTGTTGCCATCGATGATGACAAGCGTCCGGTGCCGGTGCTGCCGGGTTTCGCGGCCTGATCCAGCACCGAGCCGCGGCATTCGCGGGCAAGCCCGCTCCCACAGATTTTGTGTTGTCCGCTGATGTTGTGTTCGACACGGACACTGTGGGAGCGGGCTTGCCCGCGATTTGTTCTATCAGGCGCTGCCACTCTCCGGCTGAATCAGCGCCAGCAACGTCCACCCCGGTCCCGGCTTCAACACGGTTTCCGGTGTCACGACATGCACCCAGCCGCTGTCATCGCGCATGAACAGCAGCGTCGCGCGGTTGCCATGCAGCGCCCGGTAATCGTCCCAGCCGAACCCGTCCGTCAATGTCGTGCTGTACAGGTCGGCGCCCTGGCCCAATTGGCTGGCGAGTCTGGCGTAAGTCAGCGCCTCGCTCCCCAGTTGATTGCCGCGATGTTCGAGGCTGGCGCGGTGCTTGTCGCTGCGTCGGCTCTCCTGACCACTGGCCAGTCCGAACAATCGTTGATGACCAAAGTCATGGCGAAAGCGCATGGCCGCCAGCGTATTGAGTTCGCCCGACGGTGACAGCGCCAGCAGATGCCCCAGTCCGACCAGGTCCAGATGCGCATCGGCATGCTGCGAAGCCGGATTGCCAAAGTAGGTCGGCAAGCCATCCATGCGCGCCGCGCGGATGTTCTCCCAGCTTGAATCCGTCAGCAGCACCCGGCTGCCCAGCTGTTGCAGCGACTTGCCGAGCAGGCGCGCAGGCCCGTTCGCCCCGACGATCAGGAAGCCGCTGGGCGCTGGTTCCGCAACTTTCAACAGTCGGGCCAGTGGCCGGGCAGTCGCGCTTTGCAGTACGACGGTGCCGATGATCACCGCGAAGGTCAGCGGCACCAGCAACAATGCACCTTCATGGCCCGCTTCATCCAGGCGAATCGCAAAGATCGCCGAGACTGCCGCCGCGACGATCCCGCGCGGGGCAATCCAGCACAACAATGCACGCTCACGCCAGCTCAGACCCGAACCGGCGGTACTTAGCACCACGTTCAGCGGTCGGGCGATCAACTGGATCACCAGCAACAGAATCAGCACCAGCGGCCCGAGACTGATCAAAGCGTTCAGATCCAGTCGCGCCGCCAATAGAATGAACAGCCCGGAAATCAGCAGCACGCTGAGGTTTTCCTTGAAGTGCAGGATATGCCGCACGTCCACGCCCTTCATGTTCGCCAGCCACATGCCCATCAGCGTCACCGCCAGCAGCCCGGATTCGTGCATCACCTGGTTGGCGGCGATGAATATCCCCAGCACCGCGGCGAGCGATGCCAGATTGTGCAAATACTCCGGCAGCCATTGGCGCCGGATGATCGTGCCGAGCAGCCAGCCACCGGCGACGCCGAACGCACTGCCGCAGGCAATCACCCCGCCGAATGTCAGCAGGCTCTGTTCCAGGCCATTTCCTTCGGACCGAGCAATGATGAAGCTGTAGACCACCACCGCCAGCAGCGCGCCGATCGGGTCGATCACAATCCCTTCCCAGCGCAGGATGTTGGCGATCGAAGCCTTCGGCCGCACCACGCGCAGCATTGGCACGATCACGGTCGGGCCAGTAACCAGGGTCAGGCTGCCGAACAGGATGGCGAGCAGCCAGTCGAAGCCCAGCAGCCAGTGGGTCGCGACCGCAATCACTATCCAGGTCGAGAGCGCTCCGATGGTGACCAGGCGATGCACGACGCTGCCGATCTCGCGCCATTCCGACAGGTGCAGGGTCAGGCTGCCTTCAAACAGAATCAGCGCCACCGCCAGCGACACCAGCGGCATCAGCAGCGGGCCGAACATTTCCTGCGGGTCGAGCCAGCCCAGCACGGGGCCCGCCAGAATGCCGGTCAGCAGCAGAAACAGAATCGCCGGCAGTTTCAGGCGCCAGGCAAGCCATTGGCAGCCCAGCGCGGCGGCACCGATACCACCGAAAGCCAACAGAATTTGCTGCTCGTTCATTGAAGCTCCCTGTTCCTTGAAATAGCGGGCTATGAAAGACTAGCGGCCATTTCAACCGTTCACTCTTTATTTGCGCGCAGTGCCAAGCCTGCGTGTCTTGAGCGCCCATGCCTGCCATCGACCACCCACTGATCGACCAGTTTCTCGACGCCCTCTGGCTGGAAAAAGGTCTCTCCGACAACACTCGCGACGCCTACCGCAGCGATCTCGCGCTGTTCAACGGCTGGTTGCAGGACAAAGGTCTCGAGCTGATCAATGCCGGTCGCGAACTGATCCTCGACCACCTGGCCTGGCGTCTGGAACAGAACTACAAACCTCGCTCCACCGCGCGATTTCTCTCCGGTGTGCGTGGCTTTTATCGCTACCTGCTGCGGGAAAAACTGATTTCGGTCGATCCGACCTTGCGCGTGGATATGCCGCAACTCGGTCGGCCATTGCCCAAATCCTTGTCGGAAGCCGACGTTGAAGCTTTGCTGAAGGCACCAGACCTGAGCGAAGCCATCGGCCAGCGCGACCGCGCCATGCTCGAAGTCTTGTATGCCTGCGGGCTGCGGGTGACCGAGCTGATCAGTCTGACTCTGGAACAGGTCAACCTGCGTCAGGGCGTGTTGCGGGTGATGGGCAAGGGCAGCAAGGAGCGGTTGGTGCCAATGGGCGAGGAAGCGATTGTCTGGGTCGAGCGCTACTTGCGCGATGGCCGCAGCGAGCTGCTGGGCGGGCGCCCCAGTGATGTGCTGTTCCCCAGCCAGCGCGGCGAGCAGATGACCCGCCAGACCTTCTGGCACCGCATCAAGCATCAGGCCAAGGTCGCCGGCATTGGTAAATCGCTGTCGCCGCACACCTTGCGTCACGCGTTTGCCACACACCTGCTCAACCATGGCGCCGATTTGCGGGTGGTGCAGATGCTGTTGGGCCACAGCGACCTGTCGACCACGCAGATCTACACTCACGTCGCCCGGGCACGTTTGCAGGATCTGCATGCCAAACATCACCCGCGCGGCTGAGCGCCATTTGTCTTGCGACAGGCGCATTCGGCCACGGGAGCCTTATGTGGTAGGCTTTGCCGGTTTGCACGATGGGCGGTTATGACCCGGTGTTCCGGCACGGGCGTTCTGATCGTTCCATTTGTCCGCCTTCAGGAGTTCTCATGCGTCTGACCCAGATTTTCGCCGCCGCAGCCATTGCGTTGGTCAGCACCTTTGCCGTCGCCGATGACGCGGCCGACAAAGCGATTCGCCAAAGCCTGGAAAACCTCCAGCTCGACGTGCCGGTGGACACCATCACCGCCAGCCCGCTGCCGGGCTTGTACGAAGTCAAGCTCAAGGGCAGCCGCGTGCTTTACGCCAGCGCCGACGGCCAGTACATCGTTCAGGGCTACATGTTCCAGCTCAAGGACGGCAAACCGGTCAACCTGACCGAGAAGACCGAGCGCCTGGGCATTTCCAAACTGATCAATGCGATTCCGGTGGCCGAGACCGTGGTTTACCCGGCCGTGGGCGAAACCAAGTCGCACATCACCGTTTTCACCGACACCACGTGCCCGTATTGCCACAAGCTGCACGCCGAAGTGCCTGAGCTGAACAAGCGCGGCATCGAAGTGCGTTACGTGGCGTTCCCGCGCCAGGGCCTAGGCTCGCCGGGTGACGAGCAACTGCAAGCCGTGTGGTGCTCGAAAGACAAGAAAGCCGCCATGGACAAAATGGTCGATGGCAAGGAAATCAAGGCCGCCAAGTGCGAGAACCCGGTTTCCAAACAGTTCGCCCTAGGCCAGTCGATCGGTGTGAACGGTACGCCGGCCATCGTTTTGGCTGACGGACAAGTCATTCCGGGCTACCAGCCTGCGCCACAAGTCGCCAAACTGGCGCTGGGCGCGAAGTAATTCGCATCGTCACGCCCTGGTGTGACGAGCGTGGTCCGGCGGCAGGATTGCCGGGCCATCAACAGAGAGCCGCGAACCTGCGGTTGTTTTCACGGCCGGCCTCGCGTCGGCCGTTTTATGGGGAGTTCACAGTGAAACCGGTCAAAGTAGGCATCTGTGGGTTAGGGACCGTCGGTGGCGGAACCTTCAACGTACTTCAGCGCAACGCCGAGGAAATTGCTCGTCGTGCCGGGCGTGGAATCGAAGTGGCACAAATTGCCATGCGCACGCCAAAGCCTCAGTTCCAGACGACCGGTATTGCGATTACCAACGATGTCTTCGAAGTGGCCACGAACCCTGAGATCGACATCGTCATAGAGCTGATGGGCGGCTACACCGTTGCCCGCGAGCTGGTACTCAAGGCCATCGAGAATGGCAAGCATGTGGTCACCGCGAACAAGGCTCTGATTGCCGTTCACGGTAATGAAATTTTCGCCAAGGCACGCGAGAAAGGCGTGATCGTGGCATTCGAAGCGGCGGTCGCCGGCGGCATTCCGGTGATCAAGGCGATCCGTGAAGGCCTGTCCGCCAACCGTATCAACTGGGTCGCCGGGATCATCAACGGCACCGGTAACTTCATCCTCACCGAAATGCGCGAGAAGGGTCGCACCTTCGAAGACGTGCTGGCCGAGGCGCAAGCGCTGGGCTACGCCGAAGCCGACCCGACCTTCGACGTCGAGGGCATCGACGCCGCGCACAAGCTGACGATCCTGGCATCGATCGCGTTCGGTATTCCGCTGCAGTTCGACAAGGCTTACACCGAAGGCATCACCAAGCTGACCACCGCCGACGTGAATTACGCCGAAGCGCTGGGCTACCGCATCAAGCACCTGGGCGTGGCACGCAGCACCGCCGCCGGCATCGAGCTGCGCGTACACCCGACGCTGATCCCGGCCGATCGTCTGATCGCCAACGTCAACGGCGTGATGAACGCGGTGATGGTCAACGGTGACGCTGCCGGTTCGACCCTGTTCTACGGCGCCGGCGCCGGCATGGAGCCGACTGCTTCGTCGGTGATCGCGGATCTGGTGGACGTGGTTCGCGCCATGACCTCCGATCCGGAAAACCGCGTGCCGCACCTGGCCTTCCAGCCGGACTCGCTGTCGGCCCATCCGATCCTGCCGATCGAAGCCTGCGAAAGCGCCTACTACCTGCGCATCCAGGCCAAGGACCATCCGGGTGTACTCGCTCAGGTGGCGAGCATCCTCTCTGAGCGCGGCATCAACATCGAGTCGATCATGCAGAAGGAAGTCGAGGAACACGACGGCCTGGTGCCGATGATCCTGCTGACCCACCGCGTGCTGGAGCAGCACATCAACGATGCGATCGCCGCCCTCGAAGCGCTGGCGGGCGTGGTCGGTCCGGTTGTGCGGATCCGCGTCGAGCACTTGAACTAAACAGAAACAGCTGCAAGCTTCGAGCTGCAAGCAGCAAGAGAAAAGCAGTCCGGCTTTTACTTGAAGCTTGTAACTCGTAGCTTGAGGCTCAAACCAAAGGTTTGCCCCTATGCGTTACATCAGTACCCGCGGCCAGGCACCGGCCCTGAATTTCGAAGACGTCCTGCTGGCCGGTCTTGCAACCGACGGCGGTCTGTACGTCCCGGAAAACCTGCCACGTTTCACCCAGGAAGAAATCGCTTCCTGGGCCGGCCTGCCGTATCACGAGCTGGCTTTCCGCGTCATGCGCCCGTTCGTCACCGGCAGCATTCCGGACGCCGATTTCAAAAAGATTCTTGAAGAAACCTACGGTGTGTTCGCCCACAACGCCGTTGCGCCGCTGCGTCAGCTGAACGGCAACGAATGGGTGCTGGAGCTGTTCCACGGCCCGACCCTGGCGTTCAAGGACTTCGCCCTGCAACTGCTCGGTCGTTTGCTCGACTACGTGCTGGAAAAGCGCGGCGAGCGCGTGGTCATCGTCGGCGCCACCTCCGGTGACACCGGTTCGGCCGCCATCGAAGGCTGCAAGCACTGCGAAAACGTCGACATCTTCATCCTGCACCCGCACAACCGTGTGTCCGAAGTGCAGCGTCGGCAGATGACCACCATTCTCGGTGAGAACATCCACAACATCGCCATCGAAGGCAACTTCGATGACTGCCAGGAAATGGTCAAGGCCAGCTTCGCCGACCAGAGCTTCCTCAAGGGCACCCGTCTGGTGGCAGTCAACTCGATCAACTGGGCGCGGATCATGGCCCAGATCGTTTACTACTTCCACGCAGCGCTGCAATTGGGCGGCCCGGCGCGTTCGGTGTCGTTCTCGGTGCCGACCGGCAACTTCGGCGACATCTTCGCCGGTTACCTGGCGCGCAACATGGGCCTGCCGATCAACCAGTTGATCGTCGCCACCAACCGCAACGATATCCTGCACCGCTTCATGAGCGGCAACCAGTACGTCAAGGAAACCCTGCACGCCACGCTGTCGCCGTCGATGGACATCATGGTCTCGTCGAACTTCGAACGCCTGCTGTTCGACCTGCACGGTCGCAACGGCGCGGCGATTGCCGGGCTGATGGATTCGTTCAGGCAGGGCGGCGGCTTCAGCGTCGAACAGGAACGCTGGACCGAGGCACGCAAACTGTTCGACTCGCTGGCTGTGGACGATGCGCAAACCTGCGAAACCATCGCCGAAGTCTACGAACAGACCGGGGAAGTGCTGGATCCGCACACCGCCATCGGCGTGAAGGCCGCTCGTGAATGTCGTCGCAGCCTGGATATCCCGATGGTGATTCTGGGCACGGCGCATCCGGTCAAGTTCCCGGACGCGGTGGAGAAAGCCGGTGTAGGAAAAGCTCTCGAACTGCCTGCACATCTTTCTGATTTGTTTGAGAGAGAAGAGCGCTGCACTGTGCTGGCGAACGAGCTCAAAGCCGTACAAGCCTTTGTCAGCCAGCATGGCAACCGCGGCAAGCCTCTTTAAGACCGCAAAGCTGTCACATTTTGAAGCCCGTCTCCTGACGGGCTTTCTTGTTTTTGCATGCCACACTGCGCGCGTTTCGCCCACGAAGGACGGGCGAGTCGATGACGAAGGATGTGGCAATGCGGTTTTTTTCAGGATTGAAACCAGCCCTGTGCTGGTTGTTTTTATCGGGGAGCTTCGGGTTGTCACAGTGGGTCGAAGCCGCCCATCTGGCGAGACACCCCGACACGGTGGAGGCTATTCAGCCCATCGAGCTGGATGAGCATGAGCGTCAGTGGATTCGAGATAACCCTCGTGTGACCGTCGCCTCTGTGCAATACCCGTTGTATCTGTTTCAGGACGAACATGGCCAATGGAGCGGCCTGAACAACGATGTGCTCAAGCACATCAGCGCCATGACCGGATTGCAGTTCGTTCATCAGGAATCGTTTTCCACCGACCACATGCTGGAACGGCTCCAGAGTGGCGTGGCCGACATCAGCACGACGTTGGCAATGAACGAGGAGCGCAAGGCATTTCTGGACTTCAGTCACGCGTTCGGCGGTGCAGGGTGGGTGTTCGTCGGTCATTCAGGCGAACCGGCAATACGGTCGCTCGATATGCTGTCCAAGCGAGTCCTGGTGCTGCCGGCCCGGCATGCGCTGGAGGACAGCATTCGACGCGACTACCCATCAATCCCGATTCGTTCGGTCAAGACCTATGCCGAGGCTCGGGCGCTGGTGGAAAGTGGCGAGGCCTATGCCACCATCGAAAACGAGATCGGCGCTCAGCTGTTTCCCTCCGGCCTGCTCAAGGTCGGTGGTCTCGTGGAGGGCAAGTGGGAGGCCGACCATCTGGCAGTACGCAAAGGGTTGCCCGAGCTGGTGAGCATCCTCAACAAGGCATTGGGCGCCTTCTCCGCGGCGGAGCTTCGTTCCATGCGCCTGAAGTGGCTGGATGGCGTCTCTCCTGCGCCGACACCCTCGATCGGCTCGCTCCTGATCAAGTGGGGTTGCTGGGCGATGGGCGGGCTTGGCGTGTTCGGGCTATTGCCTTTGATGTGGAACCGTCGACTGGCGGCAGAAGTGAAGCAGCGACGGGCAGCCGAAAAGAATCTGGGTGATCAACTGGCCTTTCAACATGCATTGATCGATGCGATGCCCGACCCCGTGTTCGTGCGCGATCTGCAGGGTCGGTTGATCATGTGCAACCGCAGTTACGAAGATGCGCTGTCGGTCCGGCAGGAGCAGGTGCAGGGCCGGATGCTGTTCGAGTTCGATGCACTTCCACAGGCCACGGCATTGATGCTGCACGACGAATTCATGGCGCAGCTGGGTACGCGTAAAACACGCTTCAGCAAGCGGCAACTGATGTTCAAGAGCGGCCCCCGTCAGATCTATCAATGGACGGTGCCGTTTTACAGTGTCGATGGAAAACTGCGAGGCCTGCTCGGGGGCTGGACGGACATCACCGAGCGGCGGAAGGAGAGCGGGTGTCGATGTCTGCATTAAAGATGGGAAAAGTCCTATAAGCAGCGATTCCTTTTCTGATGGGAGGCTTAGGACCACTGCCCTAGAGTGACAGGCCACTGCGGCGTGAATCCGCGATTGTCGCTCCAGAGGTCGTCCCATGCGCTCGCTCAAGATCCTGATTCTAGAACCCAATCCGTTCCAGCTGATGGCGTTGCACCAGATGCTCAACGCCATTGGTATCTACGATGTTCTGACCGCACCGTCGCTGGGCTCGGCAAAGCGCTCACTGGAACGTCGCGGAGCCGTCGACATCACCCTGTGCAATCCACAATTGCAGAACGGTGACGGGCTGGCGCTGATCCGGCATATGGCCGACCGGCAGGAAGCACGTGCACTGATTCTGCTGGGGGCTGTGGCACCCACCCTGCTGGACGATCTGGAAACCTTGCTGGGCGAGCACCGGATCATATTGCTGGGCCGCCTGCACACTCCCGTTTCGGCGGTATTGATGAGGGCACTGCTGGACACCTACATGACCATCCCCAGGCATTCCGTCGACGCTTGACCCCCACGGTTATTTTTCTGTCATCTTCACCATGCATGCTCCGATAGGCCGGTGACGCTCCGGGAGAGGCCGGTGACAAGCAGAACTTTCTTCTCGGGCCGGTGGTCATTTACTGTGAACACGCCCCAGACACTGTGTTTCGGACTATTGAGTGGAGATCGAGATGGAAAGTATCAGTCTATTGCTCGGTGAGGCTCTGAGCCCGTATCAAGTGACGTTGACCCCTCGCGGTCGCCATGGCGAATGCCTGGTGACCTTGAAGAACGGCAGCGGCGCGATCGTGGTGGAGCGCGAATTCAATCAGGCGCAATTGAGCGACAAGCGCCAGCTGACGGATGTGGTCGACGGCCTGCACCGTGACATCCTGATTGCCGAAGGCCGGCTGGAACCCTGTGTGATCGCGGCGTTGCGAAACGCAGCCCTCGACAAGCACCCGCCCCTCTGAAACTGATTTTTCAATTGTGGGAACCTTCCTGCACCCAAGTCAGTCAGACCCCGTAACAGCAGGATCAAGCATTGTGCTCCGGTGCTTGTCGCTTGCTGCTACGGGTCTTTGATACAGACCACGTTTAACCCCGAGTCGTCTCCCCACTTCTCGGGGTTTCTTTTTGCCCGGATTTCACTGCGCGGCCTGTTGCTCGAAGAAAATCCGCGCCTGTTCCAGATAATCCTGGCGCCTCTCGGGGTCGAGCCAGTCGGCGTAGAGCTGGTTGAGATGCTCGTGGGGCAGGGTGCGTAACAGCTGATTGATTTCCGTGATCGCCTGTCGACCCGCCGTGGTGTCGGTGCAGCCGACATGGCCCGACAGGTACTTGCCCGTGCCGCGAATCGGGAAGAACAGCAGTTCGTCCTCGGCGATCTCGGCCTGCCGCGCCTGATAACGGATCTCCGGCCAGTAACCCAGCACCACTTGCAAACGTCCCAGGCGCTGCATCGACAGCAGGCTGCTGAGCGCATCGTTGCCGTAATGCGGCGTCAACGCGCCGCTCGGTGCCTGATGCAGCAATGTATCGATGTACTCGCCATAACTGCGTTCTGCGACCACGCCGACTTTTCGCTCACCGTTGGCCAGAAACGCCGACAGATCGACTTCGCCCTCGACCAGAAACGGCTCCAGCACTTCGCGGTCTCTCTGACGCACCACCAGACCATTGCTGACCGCGCGAAACGCGGGAATGGAGAACGCGATCCACTGTGCCCGTTCCTTGTTCCAGATCAGCGACGGATCGCAGGCGAAGGGATGTTCATGCAGCATTTGAATGCCACGGGCGCGATTGACCCGCATCAAGGTGTGTTCGTATTGCGGCATGCCGGCAATCAGCATCGGCATCAATTGATCGATAACGCCCTGGCCCTTTTTCGGACCCTCGAAGATCGTCAGCGGCGGCAGGTCGCGCAATAGCCAGATCAGCGTTGGCTTGGCCTGCACCCACGCCGGTAGCACCAGCAGGAATAACAGGCCAAACAACCGCCAGGTCCACCAATGGTGGGCGCGGTTCGAAGCCGAGGGCATCAGGCGCTTCAGGTCAGATGGCTCCGTTTTCGCGCAGGCGGGCGATCTGCTTCTCGTCGTAGCCAAGATCGTGGAGTACCTGCGCATTGTGTTCACCGAGCTGCGGTCCGACCCATTCGGACGTGCCGGGTGTCTCAGAGAGTTTCGGCACGATGCCCGGCATCTTGAAGGGTTTGCCATCCGGCAGTTTGGCGTGCAGGAACATTTCCCGGGCCAGGTACTGCGGATCGTTGAACATGTCTTCGGCGCTGAAGATCCGGCTGGCCGGCACTTCGGCTTGGTTCAGCAGGTCCAGCACGGTTTGCAGCGGCAGCGAATTCACCCAGCGGTCTATCACGCCGTACAACTCATCGCGGCGGGTGTCGCGCCCGTCGTTGCTGGCCAGCGCCGGGTCATTGGCCAGATCTTCACGGCCGATGATCAGCATGAAGCGCTTGAAGATTGCATCGCCGTTGGCGCCGATCTGCACGTGTTTGCCGTCGGCGCTGGTGTGGATCGATGATGGTGTGATGCCCGGCATGATGTTGCCGGTGCGCTCGCGAATGAAGCCGAACACATCGAACTCCGGCACCATGCTTTCCATCATGGCGAAGATCGCTTCGTACAACGCCACATCGACCACTTGGCCGAGACCGCCGTTGACCTCGCGATGACGCAGGGCCATCAACGCACCGATCACGCCCCACAAAGCAGCAATCGAATCGCCAATGGAAATCCCGGTGCGCACCGGCGGGCGGTCTTCGAAACCGGTGATGTAGCGCAGGCCGCCCATGGATTCGCCGACCGCGCCGAACCCAGGCTGATCTTTCATCGGCCCGGTCTGGCCGAAGCCGGACAGGCGCACCATCACCAGTTTCGGGTTCAGCGCGTGCAGGGTCTCCCAGCTCAGGCCGAGTTTTTCCAGCACGCCGGGGCGGAAGTTCTCGATCAGGATGTCGGCTTCACCCAGCAGTTTTTTCAGGATCGCGAGGCCATCGGGGTGTTTCAGATTCAGCGTCAGGGACTTTTTGTTGCGTGCCTGGACGAACCACCACAGCGAGGTGCCTTCGTACAACTTGCGCCATTTGCGCAACGGATCACCGCCGTCCGGCGACTCGATCTTGATCACTTCGGCGCCGAATTCGCCGCAGATGCGCGAGGCAAACGGCCCGGCAATCAAAGTACCCAATTCAATGACTTTCAGACCGCTGAGCGGTTTGTTGGCGAACGGCATGCGAGATCCTGTAGGACAAGGCTGAGCAGATACAGCGTTTTAACATAGCCGGCTGTCAGTCGCGCAAGGTTGATCGCCATCAATTCGTGGATTGCCTACAGCATCGGTTAGACTTGCCGACTTTCCTCGTATCAAGAAGCCCGTTCATGGCCCAGCCGTCCACTACCTACAAATTCGAACTGAACCTCACCGATCTCGACCGCAGCGTCTACGAGAACGTGAAGCAGACCATCGCCCGTCACCCTTCGGAAACCGAAGAACGCATGACCGTACGCCTGTTGGCCTACGCGCTCTGGTACAACGAGCAACTGTCGTTCGGTCGTGGTCTGTCGGACGTGGACGAACCTGCGTTGTGGGAAAAGAGCCTGGATGACCGCGTCCTGCACTGGATCGAAGTCGGCCAGCCTGACGCTGATCGCCTGACCTGGTGCTCCCGTCGCACCGAGCGCACCAGCCTGTTGGCCTACGGCAGCCTGCGTGTCTGGGAAGGCAAGGTGATCCCGGCGATCAAAAATCTGAAGAACGTCAACATTGCCGCCGTGCCGCAGGAAGTGCTGGAAACCCTGGCCCAGGACATGCCCCGCGTCATCAAGTGGGACGTGATGATCAGCGAAGGCACGATCTTCGTCACTGACGACCGTGGCCAGCACGAAGTCCAGCTCACCTGGCTGCAAGGCGAGCGCGGTTAAGTCCGCGTTACTCCCGAAAAATCCCACGTATTCAAGAGAAGCTTCTGTCACCCCATGCGTATCGATCCTCGCCCGTTGCCCGCCACTCTGCCGTTTCTCGGTGAACTGCCACCTTTGCTGACCCGCCTGTACGCGGCGCGGGGCGTGCAGTCCGAGGCGGAGCTGGACAAGAGCCTGGCGCGGCTGATTCCGTTCCAGCAGCTCAAAGGGATCGATGCGGCGGTGGATCTGCTGGTGACGGCGCTGGAGCAGCGTCAGCGGATCCTGATCGTCGGCGATTTCGATGCCGACGGCGCGACGGCCAGCACCGTGGGCGTGCTCGGTTTGCGCCTGCTGGGCGCGGCGCATGTCGATTATCTGGTGCCGAACCGCTTTGAATATGGCTACGGCCTGACCCCTGAAATCGTCGAAGTCGCGATGACCCGCGAGCCGCAACTGTTGATCACCGTCGACAACGGTATTTCCAGCGTCGAAGGTGTGGCAGCAGCGAAACGTCACGGCCTGAAGGTGTTGATCACCGATCACCACTTGCCCGGCGATGAACTGCCGCAGGCCGATGCGCTGGTCAATCCGAACCAGCCCGGCTGCGAGTTCCCGAGCAAGGCGCTGGCCGGTGTCGGGGTGATTTTCTATGTGTTGATGGCCTTGCGCGCACGACTGCGCAGCCTTGGTTGGTACGAGAGCAAACCACAGCCGAACATCGGCGAACTGCTGGATCTGGTGGCGCTGGGCAGCGTTGCCGACGTGGTGCCGCTGGACGCCAACAACCGGATTCTGGTGCACCAGGGCCTGGAACGCATTCGCGCCGGACGTGCGCGGCCGGGGATCAAGGCGATCCTGGAAGTGGCCAAACGTGAAGCTTCGCGCATTACTTCTACCGACCTCGGTTTTATCGTCGGCCCGCGCCTGAACGCGGCGGGGCGTCTGGATGACATGAGCCTGGGCATCGAATGCCTGCTGACCCACGATGCTGCGCTGGCCCGGGAAATGGCCGCGCAACTGGACGGCATGAACCAGGACCGCAAATCCATCGAGCAAGGCATGCAGCGTGAAGCGCTGGCCCAGCTCAAGGACTTGCCGGTTGAGTCGATGCCGTTCGGTCTTTGCCTGTTCGATCCGGAATGGCACCAGGGGGTCATCGGTATCCTGGCTTCGCGGATGAAGGAGCGGTATTTCCGCCCTACCATCGCCTTCGCCGATGCCGGTGACGGTCTGCTCAAGGGCTCGGGCCGTTCGGTGCAGGGTTTCCATATTCGTGACGCGCTGAGCGTGGTCGCGGCACAACATCCGGATCTGATCAGCAAGTACGGTGGCCACGCGATGGCGGCCGGTCTGACCTTGCCGCAGGAGAATTTTCCGTTGTTCGCCAAGGCATTTGACGCTGAGGTGCGTAGGCAGCTGCGCGAAGAAGATCTGACCGGGCGCCTGCTGTCGGACGGCACGCTGGCGGTCGAGGAGTTTCATCTGGAACTGGCTCGGGCCCTTCGTCACGCCGGGCCGTGGGGCCAGCATTTCCCGGAGCCTCTGTTCCACGGCGTATTCCAGTTGGTCGAGCAGCGAGTGGTCGGCGAGCGGCACCTGAAAGTGGTGCTGAAGACTGAGTGCGGCTCGGTGAAGCTGGATGGCATCGCCTTCGGCATCGATCGCGATATCTGGCCGAACCCCACGATCAAATGGGTCGAACTGGCCTACAAGCTCGATCTGAACGAGTTTCGCGGCAATGAGACCGTGCAGTTGATGATTGCCCACATCGAACCGCGCTAAAGATCATTGCGCCCTTTACTGAAGGGCGCAGGCATCTTCAATTGTGCTGTTTCATTTCGGAACCCTCCCTCATCCCCGGATGTCGACTAGGCTCTAAGCACTGCTTGATTGGCCTTGTGACGTCTTGTCGAATTTTTTGCCCGCGGGGGCGGGTGCTGCACCTTTTTCCTGTCACTCGTCGACTTTTCAAACAGAACCCTGGAGCCTGCCCACTGATTTGAGAGGTGCCCCATGAGTCTGCTGCTTGAACCCTTTACCCTTCGCCAACTGACCCTGTCCAACCGCATCGCCGTGTCGCCCATGTGCCAGTATTCCAGCGTCGATGGCCTGGCCAACGACTGGCATCTGGTGCACCTCGGCAGCCGTGCCGTGGGGGGCGCTGGCCTGGTGTTTACCGAAGCCACGGCGATCACGGCCGACGGGCGGATCACCGCCGAAGACCTTGGCTTGTGGAACGACGAACAGATCGCACCGCTGCAACGCATCACCCGTTTCATCAACGCGCAGGGCGCAGTGGCCGGCATTCAATTGGCTCACGCCGGGCGCAAGGCCAGTACTCACCGGCCGTGGATCGGCAAGCATGGCAGTGTCAAACCGGATGACGGTGGCTGGACGCCTGTCGGTCCTTCGCCGATTGCCTTCGACCCGCAACACACCCAACCGAAACAACTTGATGAGGGGCAGATCGCCCAGGTCATTCAGGACTTCGTGGCAGCGGCCAAACGTGCTCTGACCGCCGGTTTCAGTGTGGTCGAGGTGCATGCGGCGCACGGTTATCTGCTGCACCAGTTTCTCTCGCCGCTCAGCAACCAGCGCCGCGACCAGTACGGCGGTTCGTTCGAAAACCGCATTCGTCTGGTGCTGCAAGTGACCGAGGCGGTACGCGCGGTGTGGCCGGAAGAACTGCCGGTGTTTGTGCGCCTGTCGGCCACCGACTGGGTCGAGGATGGCTGGAACCCTGATGAAACCGTGGAGCTGGCGCGACGCCTGAAAGCCTTGGGGGCTGATCTGATCGACGTGTCATCGGGCGGCACGGCGGTCAACGCCGAAATTCCTGTGGGGCCGGGTTATCAGACACGCTTCGCCGAACGGGTACGCAAGGAGTCAGGCATCGCCACCGGCACCGTGGGAATGATTACCGAGCCGGCCCAAGCCGAGCACATCCTGCGAACCTGTCAGGCCGACATCATCTTCCTCGCCCGTGAGTTGCTGCGTGATCCTTACTGGCCGCTGCATGCCGACGATGACCTGGGCGGACGCAAAGCGGTGTGGCCGGCGCAGTATCAACGTGCGACTCATCGGGATCAGCCGATTCACGAGTCTGATCTGCGGGATTGATTCCGATCGTTCGCAAAGCCTATAAAACCCGCCATTGAACCGGCGGGTTTTTTCTTGCCTGTCGTTTGGAATCGCAAAGGAATGGACCGCAATGTTGATCGAACGAGAGCTGACTGAATCGGACTTGCCGCTGTTGGCGCTGATCGACCGCAGTGAGTTGGTCGAGGAGTGCTATCGCGTAGAGAACGGTGAGCTGATTCTGTATCCGGCGCGTTTCGACATGCGCGGCTGGCCCGAAGGGGAGGCGGAGGAGAATACGCGGGTACTGGAAAAATGCTGGCGCAGCGGCGGATGGCTACACGGGCTTTTCGATGGCGAGACATTGGTGGCGGCCGTAGTTGTGGATAACCGGGTTATTCACAATCAGGGCCTGAAGATGCGGCAGTTGAAGTTTTTGCACATCAGCCGTGTCTGGCGTGGGCAGGGACTGGGCGGGCGATTGTTTGCCTTGGCCTGCGAGCATGGCCGAGAGGTCGGTGCCGAAGCGTTGTACGTCTCGGCAACCGAATCACGCAATACCGTGGAGTTCTATCAGCGCCACGGTTGCCGGTTGCTGGCACAACCGGATCCCGAGTTGTTTGATCTTGAACCCCACGATATCCACTTTTACTGTCGCCTGGACTGACGCCATCGCGAGCAAGCTCGCTCCCACAGGTTTTCCGTTGTACACAAACTCTGTGATCAATCGATATCCATGTGGGAGCTGGCTTGCCAGCGATGAGGCCCGATCTGACGTCAGAGAATCATCAAGGGTACTTGCGCTTGTCCGGCGCCGGCGGGAAGTACTGGTACAACCAGGTCTCGCTCAGCGTGCGGTCGTTGGTGCGGATGAACAGGCGCAGTTCCACCGGCTCCACGCTGTCATTGGTCGGGTACCAGTCGAACAGGATCCGGTAGCCCTTGATGTCATCCAGCACCAGCACGCTGAAGTCCTGCACCTTGCCGTTGGAGCAAGTCACCACCGGTTCGATCCCGGTACCCTGCGGCAGGCGATCCAGACCGCCACCGGTGAAGTCCACGGCGAAACGACGGGCCCAGACGGGCGGGTAGTGCTCGCCCGGAGCCCAGCCCTCGACGAATCCACCCATGCCCGAACGGGTCGCATGTACCCGCGCCAGCGGCGTGCCGACCGGCGGCAGGGCGCTCCAGTAGAGCTTGTAGCCGTAGTTCAGCGAGTCGCCGGCCGCTACCGGTTTCTTCGGCGTCCAGAACGCAACGATGTTGTCGAGGGTTTCACCGGTTGTAGGAATTTCCAGCAGATCGATGGAGCCTTCGCCCCACGCGGTTGTAGGTTCTACCCACAGGCTCGGACGCTTGCTGTACCAATCGACAGTGTCCTGGTAGTTGGCGAATTCGTGATCGGTCTGCACCAGACCGAAACCTTTCGGATCGGTGTCGGCGAAGGCGTTGAATTGCAGGGTCGCCGGATTGTTCAGCGGGCGGCAGATCCACTCGCCGTTGCCGCGCCACATGGCCAGACGATCCGAGTCATGGATCTGCGGGTGAATGGTGTCGCACATCCGGCGCTCGTGGGTGCCGCAACTGAACATGCTGGTCATCGGCGCAATGCCCAGTTGTTCGATGGCGGTGCGGGCATTGATGTGGGCGTCGACTTCCATCACCACGCGCTCGGCCTGGCAATCGATGTCGAAGCGATAGGCGCCGGTCGCGCTCGGCGAGTCGAGCAGTGCGTAGACCACGAAGCGGGTCGCGTTTTGATCCGGGGTCTCGAACCAGAACTTGGTGAAGTCAGGGAATTCTTCGCGTTTCTTGGCGTAGGTGTCGACGGCCAGGCCACGGGCGGAGAGGCCATATTGGCCAGTGGCATCCACCGCGCGGAAGTAGCTGGCGCCGAGGAACGACACCACGTCATGCCGATCCAGTTCCGGCGCCTTGAACAGCTTGAAACCGGCAAACCCCAGATCGCCCTTGAGCTGCTGGGTGTCGACCGAGGTGTTCTCATAGTTGAACAGCTGAGGGCGGAAATGCACCTCGCGGGCCGTGCGAGTCTTCGGATCGACGCTATACATGCGCACCGGCTGGCGAAAACCCATGCCGACGTGGAAGAACTGCACATCGAGCTGACCCTTGTTCTCCTTCCACAGCGAATGCTCGCCGTCGTAGCGGATCGCGTTGAAGTTTTGCGGGGTCATGGTCGCCAGGGTCGGCGGCAGCACCTGTTTGGTGTCCTGATACGCGCTGCCGGCCAGTTGCTTGGCCTGGCGCTTCAGCGTCTCGAAGTCGAAGGCCTGGGCTTCACCGTCGGCGGCACCGCCAGAGGCGGCCCAGGCGCGTGCGGCGAGCAGGCCGGAGGCGGAAAGGCCGGTGTAAGCCGCAATGGCCATGGACGCTTTGAGCAAATTCCTGCGGTGCATAAATACAACCTGTCGTGGACAATCCCGCGCCGTTCCTGGCACGTACTGGATCAGAAATTACGGTTCGGACAAGCCTTCGGCCAAACGCTACGGACTAGTAACAGATGCCCGCTAGCTTAATCGGTTCGCCGATTTTGCAAAATTCATTGATAGCACGGCGACAGCGTCTCAATGAAACAAGACGTTACGGTTATTTATCTCACAGACTTTTCTGATTTATAGGGCATATCTGCTTTTTTCGACTAATTACTCTAAAAACAGCTTTTCAGCGCCGATTTAATTTCTATTCTATGGGCATCGCCGGTCACGACTCATCCGACCGGCAGGGCTCAAATCGCTGCTTAAAGGAGCAGGGCGATGCGGTTTTCGAAAATTTCTGACGTACTGGAAAAGGACATCGTCCATGACAAAAGGACAAGGCATCACCGAAATGTTGGGCATCTTTCCCTGCCTCACCAACGTCCGGCGAAGACGCCGGCTCAGTCCTGACGAACTGAAACTGGTGGAGCGTTACCGGGAGTTGTCGGAAAGCGACCGGATTGCGATGCGGTATCTGGTGGATGCGATGAGGAGTGTTTCGCGGTTTTGAAGTGAAGAACCAAAGGGGTGGACTGTGAAGTTCGCCCCTTTTTCATTCTTGAGACTTACCGGGGATACTGCGGTTGCATCCACCCCTTCGACAAGTTGGGTGGCGAACCGAGTGGCGTTCGAAGTCGGGTTACTTCCCGTCAACACGGCAAGCCCGGAAGGCCCGCGCCACGCGGCCCGCCATAACGCAGAACTGAGGTTCGGAATAACCACAGTTCAATGAAGGGCAAACACCGTGTTGACAGATTTCCGGCTTCGACCTCAGCTAATAATTGGGCTGCAACGGGACAAAGCCTATCGGTCAGGCGCTAGCGGCGCCAAGTCTACTCTGCTGACGCCATTTGTAGGAAAGGGGACTGAATGCTGAGGGTTCGGTCTGTAGGAAGCGAGTAACTGACGCTGAAAGAAATCAGCCCCGAAATTGTGATAAATCCGGGGCTGTTTTTCTTAGCGACTAACTTTCCACGCATCCCCAGCCGGCGCCTTCCCATGGTCATACGGCTTGCCAATCCACATGTAAATCAACCCCAGCCCAATCACGATCACCGTGCTCAGCACCATCGCATAGTTGATGTACCACGCCGCATCCGGGGTGCGTGGCCAGGCCATGTTGATGATTGCGCCGACGCCGTACACCAGCGCGCCGATGTTCACCGGCCAGCCCCAGGCGCCGAGGGTGAATTTGCCGCTCGGTTTCCAGCCTTTGCTGCGGGCGTACAGGGCGGCGAGGACGATCATCTGGAATGCGAGGTAGATGCCGATGGCGGCGAAGCTGACGATGGTCGCTACGGCGTCTTGCAGGAAGAAGCCGAGGGCGATGATCAGGCCGGGCAGGACGCCGGACACGAACAGGGCGGCAACCGGAACCTGGGTCGTAGGAGAAATCTTTTTCAGCAGTCGGCTGCCGATGACCATTTCATCGCGAGCGTAGGAGTACAGCAGACGACTCGCCGCCGCTTGCAGGCTGATGACGCAGGAGATGAAGGAAATCATCACCACGCCCATCACCACTTTTGAACCGATCGGGCCGAAGGCGTTGTTGAGGATGGTGGTGACCGGGTCCTTGTCGGTGCCGTTGATCACCGCTTGCATGTCCGGTACGGCGAGGATCAGCGCCAGGCAGGCGAACATCGCCGCGATGCCGCCGATGTAGATGGTCATGCGCATGGCCACCGGGATTTTCTTGCTCGGGTTCGGGGTTTCTTCGGCCACATCGCCGCAGGCTTCGAAGCCGTAGTAGAGGAACATCCCCGCCAGCGACGCGGTGAGGAAGGCCGGCAGATAGGAGCCGTCGACGCTGATATCGAAAGTGTTGAACAGCACGCTGATCGGCTGGTGACGCTCGAAAATCAGCAGGTACACGCCGACGATCACCGCGCCGACCAGTTCGCAGAGGAAGCCGAACATGGCGATCCGCGCCAGCATTTTGGTGCCGCTGAGGTTCACCAGTGTGGCGAACAGCGTCAGCACCAGGGCGATGACGATGTTGGTGTTGTTGCTCGGCTCAAAACCCAGCATGGCCGCGAGGTACGGGCCGGCGCCGACCGCAACGGCGGCGATGGTCACGCACAGGGCGATGGAGTAGATCCAGCCGACCATCCACGCCCATTTCTTGCCGACCAGGCGACGCGCCCAAGGATAGACACCGCCGGAAATCGGGAACTGCGACACCACTTCGCCGAAGACCAGGCACACCAGCAATTGACCGCAACCGACCAGCAAATAGGCCCAGAACATCGGCGGCCCGCCAGCGGCCAGGCACAGGCCGAACAAGGTATAAACCCCTACGACCGGTGACAGATAAGTGAAGCCCAGCGCGAAGTTTTCCCACAGGCTCATGCTGCGGTTGAAGTTGGAGGTGTAGCCCAGCTGGCGCAGTTGTTCGGCATCGCTGTCGGCAACGGCGGCTGAGAGATCGGGTGATGCACTCATGTGTGTTTGCTCCGTGAAATCGGCAGATTTCGGATGGCCGAAACCGTGGCGGGGCTTGGTAAGCGCCGCCCGGATCGGTAGTTATTGTTTTGAATGCCTGGTGATGCGTAATGCCGGTTTTCTTCCTGAAACCGGAGTGACGCCATCGCTGGCAAGCCAGCTCCCACAAGAGCTGCACTGAACCCTGTGGGAGCTGGCTTGCCAGCGATGCTTTTAGTGCTTGAACATCACATGCCGAACCGTGGTGTAGTCCTCCAGCCCGTACATGGACATGTCCTTGCCGTAGCCGGACAGTTTCTGACCGCCGTGCGGCATTTCGCTGACGAGCATGAAGTGCGTATTCACCCAGGTGCAGCCGTATTGCAACCGCGCGGACAGGCGATGGGCGCGTCCTACATCCGCGGTCCACACCGAGGACGCCAGGCCGTAGTCCGAATCGTTGGCCCATTCCAGTGCCTGGGCTTCATCGGTGAATTTGGTCACCGACACCACCGGCCCGAACACTTCACGGCGGACGATTTCGTCGTCCTGCTGCGCATCGGCCAGCACCGTCGGTTCGAAGAAGAAGCCGTTGCCTTCGACAGCCTTGCCGCCAGTGATCAAACGAATGTGCGGTTGCGCCACGGCGCGTTCGACAAACCCGGCCACGCGGTCGCGATGCTGGGCGGTGATCAACGGCCCGAGTTCGGTGGACGGATCATCCTGCAAGCCGTACTTGATGCTGCTGACCGCTGCGCCGAGCTTCTCGACGAACTTGTCGTAGATGCCTTGCTGGGCATAGATCCGGCACGCGGCGGTGCAATCCTGGCCGGCGTTGTAGAAGCCGAAAGTGCGAATGCCTTCGACCGCCGCGTCGATGTCGGCGTCGTCGAAGATGATCACCGGAGCTTTGCCGCCCAGCTCCATGTGCATGCGTTTGACGCTGTCGGCGGTGCTGGAAATGATGTTCGAACCAGTGGCGATGGAGCCGGTCAGCGAGACCATGCGCACTTTCGGATGGGTCACCAGCGGGCTGCCTACGCTCGGCCCACGCCCGAACACCAGATTGAGTACACCGGCCGGGAAAATATCCGACGCCAGTTCGGCCAGACGCAACGCAGTCAGCGGGGTTTGTTCCGACGGCTTGAGCACCACGGTATTACCGGCGGCGAGAGCCGGGGCGATTTTCCAGGCGACCATCATCAGCGGGTAGTTCCACGGCGCGATGGAGGCGATCACACCCACAGGGTCGCGGCGGATCATCGAAGTGTGGCCGGGCAGGTATTCGCCGCCGGCCGAACCGCTCATGCAGCGGCTGGCGCCGGCGAAGAAACGGAACACGTCGGCAATCGCCGGGATCTCGTCGTTCAGCGCGGCGCTGTAGGGTTTGCCGCAGTTGTCCGATTCCAGTTTCGCCAGCTCTTCGCCGTGGGCTTCGATGGCGTCGGCGAGTTTGAGCAGCAACAGCGAACGGTCCTTCGGCGTGGTCTGCGACCAGTCGGCAAAGGCACTGTCGGCGGCGCGCACGGCGGCATCGACCTGGGCCTCGGTGGCCTCGTTGATTTCCACCAGCACGTCACCGCGCGCCGGGTTGAGCACCGGCTGCGCCGGGCCTTCGCCGTTGACCAGTTGGCCGTTGATCAAGAGTTTGGTTTGCATGTTGTTGTCCTCTTTCTACTGCAAATTCAGGGTGGGAACGGTCAGGGAAATCATTTGCCGCCGCTGCCGGCCACGCTCTCGCCACCCCGGGTCAGGTAGTAGGCGCCGAGGATCGGCAGCATGGTCACCAGCATCACCAGCATCGCCACGACGTTGGTCACCGGCACGTCCCGTGGGCGGCTCAACTGGTTGAGCAACCACAGCGGCAAGGTGCGCTCATGGCCGGCGGTGAAGGTGGTGACGATGATTTCGTCGAACGACAGCGCAAACGCGAGCATGCCGCCGGCGAGCAGTGCCGAACCGAGGTTCGGCAGGATGATGTAGCGGAAGGTCTGCCAGCCGTCGGCGCCGAGGTCCATCGACGCTTCGATCAAACTGTGCGAGGTGCGGCGCAAACGGGCGATGACGTTGTTGTAGACGATCACCACGCAGAAGGTCGCGTGGCCGACGATGATGGTGAACATCCCAGGCTCGATGCCCAACGTCTTGAAGGTCGCCAGCAGCGCGATCCCGGTGATGATCCCCGGCAGTGCGATGGGCAGGATCAGCATCAGCGAAATGCCCTGTTTGCCGAAGAAGTCCCGGCGGTACAACGCCGCCGAAGCGAGGGTGCCGAGCACCATCGCGATCAGCGTGGCGATGGCCGCGATCTGTAAAGACAGCTTGATCGCTTCCAGCACATCCGGCCGCGAAAACGTCACGCTGAACCAGTGCAGCGTGAAGCCTTTCGGTGGAAAGCTGAACGCCGCGTCTTCGGTGTTGAAGGCGTAGAGGAAGATGATCAGGATCGGGAAGTGCAGAAACACCAGCCCGCCCCAGGCTGCGATTTTTAAGCCAATTGAGGGCTTTTCCCCCTGTTTTTCTGAATTAGAGTGCATCGAAGGCCCCCAGACGTTTGACGATGGACAGGTAGATGGCGATCAGCACGATCGGCACCAGCGTGAACGCCGCAGCCATGGGCATGTTGCCGATCGCACCCTGTTGCGCGTAAACCATGCTGCCGACGAAGTAGCCCGGCGGGCCCACCAGTTGCGGCACGATGAAGTCGCCCAATGTCAGCGAGAATGTGAAGATCGAACCGGCCGCGATGCCCGGCACCGACAGCGGCAGAATCACCTGCATAAAGGTCTGGCGCGGCTTGGCCCCGAGGTCGGCGGAGGCTTGCAGCAAGGATGGCGGCAGGCGCTCCAGCGAGGCCTGGATCGGCAGGATCATGAACGGCAGCCAGATATAGACGAACACCATGAACCGGCCCAGATGCGAGGTCGACAAGGTGCTGCCGCCGACCCCGGGAATCCCCAGAATGAACTGCAGAACCGGCTCCAGCCCCAGGTGCTGAACGAACCACTGCGCCACGCCGCCCTTGGCCAGCAGCAGCGTCCAGGCGTAGGCCTTGACGATGTAACTGGCCCACATCGGCATCATCACCGCGATGTAGAAAAACGCCTTGGTCTTGCCGGTGGTGTAGCGCGCCATGTAGTAGGCAATCGGGAACGCGACGATGGCGCTGGCGATCGACACCACGACGGCCATGCTCAGTGTGCGCAGGATGATGTCGAAGTTCGACGGCTGAAACAGTGCGGCGAAATTGGCCAGGGTCAGGTCGGGCGTGACCGCCATGGTGAAGTCGTCGAAGGTGTAGAAACCTTGCCACAACAGCACCAGCAGCGAGCCCAGGTAGATCGCGCCGAACCACAGCAGCGGCGGTATCAGCAACATCGACAGATACAGGTTCGGCTTGCGATAGAGCAGGTTGGAAAACCTGCGCAACGGCGCCGATTGAGGGAGGGCGAGGGCGGTCATGTCACACCCCGCTCGCAACGGTGTCGTGCAGCGCAATCATCGCTTCCCGCGCCCAGCGTGCGCTGATGCGCTGACCGGTCTGGTGCTGCGCGCTGCTGTCGATCCACTGATTGTTGGCCTGGCTGATGCTCAGGGTCTGGCCGTTTTCCAGGGTCAGTTCATAGCGCGTGGCGCTGCCCTGATACTGGATGTCATGCAGCAGGCCGCTGACCTCAATCTCGTGGCTGGCCAAGGGGCCCTCTGCGAAGCGCACGTGTTCCGGGCGGATCGAAAACGGCTGCGGATGGCCGCTGAGCTGGCGCGCCAGATCGCCGCGAATCACGTTCGAAGTGCCAACGAATTCGGCGACGAAGGTGGTGGTGGGTTTCATGTATAGATTGCGCGGGGTGTCGACCTGCTCGATGCGACCCTTGTTGAACACGGCCACGCGGTCGGACATCGACAGCGCTTCGGTCTGGTCGTGAGTGACGAAGATGAAGGTGATGCCGAGCTGGCGTTGCAGCTTCTTCAGTTCGCTCTGCATCTGTTCGCGCAGCTTCAGGTCGAGAGCGCCCAACGGCTCGTCGAGCAACAGCACTCGCGGGCGATTGACCAGCGCGCGGGCGAGGGCGACACGCTGGCGCTGACCGCCGGACAACTGCACCGGTTTGCGGGCGCCGTAGCCGCCGAGGGCGACCATGTCCAACGCTTCTTCGGCGCGTTTGTGGCGCTCGTTCTTGTTCACGCCTTTGACTTTCAAACCGTAGGCGACGTTGTCCAGCACGTTCATGTGCGGGAACAGCGCGTAATCCTGAAACACCGTGTTGACGTCGCGTTGATAGGGCGGCAGTCCGGCGGCTTCGGCGCCGTGAATGCGGATCGAGCCGGCGCTCGGTTGTTCGAACCCGGCGATCAGGCGCAGGCACGTGGTCTTGCCCGAACCGGAGGGGCCGAGCATGGAAAAGAACTCGCCGTCCTGGATGTCGATGGAAACCCGGTCAACGGCCTTCACCTCGCCGAACTGCCGGGAAACGTTGGTGAACTGGACTGCAAGCGTCATGATGCGGTGCTCCGAAAAGGCGAGGGCCGTCGCAGCGGCCCTGCCTGGACTTCTGAAAAAACTGGATCGTTAGGCGGTGTATGCGATTGTTTTTGGCTAACTCATATGGCCGATACGCCGCGATCTGCTTTTGGCTCCCTCTCCCTCCGGGAGAGGGCGGGGGGTGAGGGCAGCGGTTTCGCTGAATCAAGACAACGTCAAAAACCACCCCTCACCCCAGCCCTCTCCCCAAAGGGGAGAGGGGGAAAGGGAGCTCGACCGAGGTGAACTCGAGATCAGCGGCCGCCCATAATCGCAATGTAGTCCTGCGTCCACCGGCTATAAGGCACAAACTTCCCACCCTCAGCCTGCGGTGTTTTCCAGAACGCGATCTTGTCGAACTGATCGAACCCGTTGGTCTTGCAACCCTCGGCACCGAGCAACTCACTGCCCTGACACGCCGCCGGAACCGCCGGCAACGAACCGAACCATGCCGCCACATCACCCTGGACTTTCGGCTGCAGTGACCAATCCATCCACTTGTAGGCGCAGTTCGGGTGCTTGGCCTCGGCGTGCAGCATCGTGGTGTCGGCCCAGCCGGTGGCGCCTTCTTTCGGCACGGTCGACGCGATCGGCTGTTTCTCGTTGATCAGGCCGTTGACCTGATACGGCCAGGCGCTGGACGCGACCACGCCTTCGTTCTTGAAGTCGCTCATCTGCACCGTGGTGTCGTGCCAGTAGCGGTGGATCAGCTTCTGCTGGGCACGCAACAATTCCAGCACAGCCTTGTACTGATCTTCGGTGAGCTGGTAAGGATCCTTGATCCCCAGCTCAGGCTTGGTGGATTTCAGGTAGAGCGCCGCATCGGCGATGTAGATCGGGCCGTCGTAGGCCTGCACGCGACCCTTGTTCGGCTTGCCGTCGGGCAGATTCTGCGCGTCGAACACCACGTTCCAGCTGGTCGGCGCGGTCTTGAACACGTTGGTGTTGTACATCAGCACGTTCGGGCCCCACTGGTACGGGGTGCCGTAGGTCTGGCTGTTGACCACGTACCACGGCGCGTCTTTCAGGCGAGGGTCGAGGGACTTCCAGTTCGGGATCAACGCGGTGTTGATCGGCTGCACACGCTTGCCGACGATCAACCGCAACGACGCATCGCCCGACGCCGTCACCAGGTCGTAACCGCCCTTGGCCATCAGGCTGACCATTTCGTCAGAGGTGGCGGCGGTTTTCACATTGACCTTGCAGCCGGTTTCCTTCTCGAAACCGGTCACCCAGTCGTAGGCCTTGTCGCTTTCACCGCGTTCGATGTAGCCCGGCCAAGCGATGATATCCAGCTGGCCTTCGCCGGCGCCGACGGCTTTCAGCGGCTCGGCGGCCTGCAGGCTGGCGCTGGCCAGCAGGGCCGTGGTGATTGCACTGAGCAGTGCGGTCTTGTGCACGAACATGGTGAACCCTCTTCTTTAAATTATGGTCGGGGCAGTTGTGAACGCGGTGAAGCATGCCGTGGTCGGCTTGTTATTAGCGTAGTCAGAGATGCTGGCCGTGGCGGGCCATGATGTGCCGCACCACGCTGTAGTCCTGTAGCGAATCGCTGGATAAGTCTTTGCCGTAACCGGAGCGTTTCAGCCCGCCGTGGGGCATTTCGCTGACCAGCATGAAATGGCTGTTGATCCAGGTGCAGCCGTATTGCAGGCGCGCGGCGACCTGCATCGCCTTGTCCAGGTTCTGCGTCCACACCGACGAGGCGAGGCCGTATTCCGAGTCGTTGGCCCAGTCCACCGCTTGCGCCAGTTCATCGAAGCGGGTCACGGTCACCACTGGGCCGAACACTTCGCGCTGGACGATTTCATCGCTCTGTTTGCAACCGGCCAGCAGCGTCGGCTGATAGAAGAACCCTGCGCCGGAATGCACCGCTGCGCCGGTCACCCGTTCGATGTGCGGCTGACCGAGGGCGCGCTCGACGAAACTGGCCACGCGGTCGCGCTGGCGGGTACTGATCAGCGGCCCGATTTCGTTGTCGGCGTCGCGTTTGCCGGCGAAGCGCAGGCTGCTGACTGCCGCGCCAAGCTCAGCGACCAATTTGTCGTGAATCCCGGCCTGGGCGTAGATCCGGCAAGCCGCCGTGCAATCCTGCCCGGCGTTGTAATAGCCATAAGTGCGCACGCCTTCGACCACGGCTTTAAGATCCGCATCGTTGCAGACGATCACCGGAGCCTTGCCACCGAGTTCGAGGTGCGTGCGTTTGAGGGTTTTGGCGGCGGCCTGAAGGATTTTCTGGCCGGTGACGATATCGCCGGTCAGCGACACCATCCGTACTTTCGGATGCCCGACCAAGTGACTACCAACGCCTTCGCCGCCACCGCAGACGATGTTGATCACCCCGCGCGGCAGGATCTCGGCCAGCGCCGGGGCCAGCGCCAGAATCGACAACGGCGTGTGCTCGGACGGCTTGAACACCAGCGTATTGCCGGCAGCGAGGGCCGGGGCGATCTTCCACGCGGCCATCATGATCGGGTAGTTCCACGGCGCAATGGACGCGACGACGCCAATCGGGTCGCGGCGCACCATGCTCGTGTAGCCGGGCACGTATTCGCCGCTGAGCTGACCGGTCTGGCAGCGCACGGCGCCGGCGAAGAAGCGAAATACATCGACCGTGGCGGTCAAATCGTCCTGCCGCGCCAGGTGCAGCGGCTTGCCGCAGTTCAGGGCTTCGAGGCGGGCGAGGTGGTCAGCGTGCTTCTCGACGGCGTTGGCAATTTCCAGCAGGAAATTCGAGCGTTGTTGCGGGGTGGTGCGCGACCACTCGGCAAAGGCGCGGTGGGCGGCAAGGATGGCGGTTTCGACTTGCTCGGTGCTGGCTTCGGCGATCTGGGTCAGGACTTCGCCGGTGGCCGGGTTGAGGATCGGTTCGACAAAACCCTGTCCTGCGACCAGTTCGCCGTCGATCAGCAACGCGGTGTGCATGTGGGTCTGCGCGCCAGCCATTTTCCGTGATCTCTTTTCTTGTATGGCCATGTTGCTCCCTGTTCCGGGAGCCGACCGTCTTATAGATGCAGCAAGACTAGTGCGCGGCTCCGGGGTCGACAAATTCTAAATACTGAAGGTGGCATTCGATTAAATAGATGGCTTGCGTCCGCCGTGAGGCTGCTCGCGGGCCACGGTCAGGAAAGGATCGACCAGCGCGGGGCGGGCGGTGCCGCGACGCCAGGCCAGACCGACGTCGAGAGTCTGGTTGAGGTCGGCAATTGGCCGGGCTTCGATGATGTCGCCTTCCAGTGACCATGGGCGATACGTCATGTCTGGCTGGATCGAAACGCCGAGGCCCGCCGCCACCAGACTTCGTACTGCTTCGGTGGACGCGGTTCTGAGGGTGATCTTCGGTTGCAGTCCGGCGCCGCGCCATAGACGTTGGGCGTTGCGATCCATCTCGTCGACGTTCAGCTGAATCAACGGCTCCCGGGCGACATCGGCGAGGTTGATGCTGTCGTGTTCCAGCAGCGGATGCTGGGCCGGCAGCCACAAACGGTGCGGCGAGTGGGTCAGCACTTCGGTCTGCAACGCGTGGCGGTCTTCGAGGTTGGAGAGGATCAGCACACCGACATCGATCTCGCCGCTGACCAGCAGATGCTCGATGTACGGCCGTTCATCCTCCATCACCCGGATCTCGACATTGGGATAGGCGCGCTGGAAGCGGGTCAGCAAATCCGCCAGGTAATAACCGGCCACCAGACTGGTCACCCCGACAATCAACTGCCCAGCAACCTGATCGGTGCTTTGTTGCAGGCTGCGTTTGGCGTTGTCCACGGTGGCCAGAATCAGGTGCGCCTGGCGTAGGAATTGATGCCCCTGATGGGTCAGCGTCATGCCCTTGGCGTGGCGATTGAACAGGCTGACGCCGATTTCTTCCTCCAGTTGCTGGATGGCCAGGGTCAGGGTCGATTGGGAAATGAACGCGGTTTGCGCAGCGGCGGAAATCGAGCCGGTCTCGGCCACGGCGATGAAATGGCGGATCTGACGCAAGGTCATCATGGAAGGTTTACCCGGTGGGCGGTTTTTATAGATTGCCTCGAGTGTATATCTATTTTCGCGAAGGGCTGCTGCGGGCCAGGCAACATCTGGAAGCACACTCGCACCCAAGTCACGGGCACTTTCGAACTAGGCTGAGGGCCTTATTGATCCGGATAACCCCAGTTTGGAGACGGAACATGAACACCCGTGGATTGCTCGATCAACTCCTCAAGTCCGGCCAGGATCTGCTACAGAACAAGGCAGGCGGGGCGCAGAACAAACCGGCGGCCGGTGGTTTGGGCGGCTTGCTGGGCGGATCTTCCAGTAATGGCGCACTTGGCGGTTTGCTGTCAGGCGCAGGCGGCGGTGCCCTGGCGGCCGGCGCCATGGGCCTGCTGCTGGGCAGTAAAAAGGCCCGAAAGGTTGGCGGTAAAGTCGCCATCTACGGCGGCCTCGCCGCGCTGGGCGTGATTGCCTACAAAGCCTACGGCAACTGGAACGCCCAAAAAGGCACCGCCCCGCAAAGCGAACCGCAAACCCTCGATCGCCTGCCACCGGCGCAAGTCGAACAACACAGCCAGGCCATCCTCAAAGCCCTGGTCGCCGCCGCCAAGGCCGACGGCCACATCGACGATCGCGAACGCCAACTGATCGAAGGCGAATTCACCAAACTCGACAACGATCAGGAACTCAAGCACTGGCTCCACGCCGAACTCAACAAACCCCTCGACCCCACCGACGTCGCCCGCGCGGCGAGCACGCCGGAGATGGCCGCCGAGATGTACGTAGCGAGCGTGATGCTGGTGGATGAGGAGAACTTCATGGAGAAGAGCTATCTGGATGAACTGGCGCGGCAACTGAAGCTGGAGCCGGGGTTGAAGGTGGAGTTGGAGAGGCAGGTGAGGGTGGCGCTTGTTTAAAGGGTAGGAAAGAAAAAATCGCAGCTTTGGGCTGCGATTTTTTTGATCACGGTCGTCGTGGGAAGACGTGTCTTGGAAGATGCCTGTCTTCCTACGAATTTTTTTCCTCGCAGTGACCAGAATTCGAATGTTTGATCTTGAAGTAATCGAGCAAAGATTGCCCATTGGAAAAAGCCTTAAGAACCTCCGCGCTTTCATGTAAAAGCTCTTCGCTCGGCTTGGCATGCTGGTCAGAAGGAAGTGGTCTCGACCAAGCCAATACCTCTTCAGGAAATCCTGCTTTTGGTCGCTTATTGACCCAACCAGAAATGTAGCAGGGCAACGTCCATCCACTGAAAAACTGGATTGTTACAAAGCCCCAGAGGTAGCGTAGATAAGAGTGTTCTTTTCGGTAAGTTCGGCGACATAAGTGAAAGAATGCAACGCTACCTTCTTCGAGTTCATCCGTTTGTTGTGGGGGTAAAGCAGAAGGGCCTTCTTCCATATATGCGCGTATGGCTTCCCATTCGGAAATCGCTAGGTTGAGGCTTCCGGTTGATATGACTGTCCAAAGGACGTCGCCAGTTAGAGTGTCTCGTAAACCAATCATTAATTTATGATCAGGCATTACAGTATATTGAGTGATTAGTTGGCCCGATGATACACATATAATGATTTCCTCCCATTGTATATATCGCGGTCGGTCACCTCGTTTCGCAAGGAATGCGACCTCGCGGCGTTTTCGATTGAAGCGGATAGGAGGAAAGGTGCTGACTTTACGGGCTGTGTAAATGAATATGCAAAGGTAGACTGCAGAAAGAGTCCAGATAAAACCCTGGGTGAAGGCATTTGTAAAAAAATCAAACCAGCTAGCAAGAAACGGTTGTACATCCTTTCTAAGCCAAGAGCCGAATCCAGATACAAACAGAAAGAACAGCGTGATGAAGGCTATAGAGCCTATGCCAGCGCGGGCCATGAATTCAAAGTTTCCGCGGCCAACGGAAAAATCAAGATAGGTTTCGTTCACTTCCCGATGTAAATTTCTAGCACTGAAGGCTGGTATGCCTGTAGGAACAGGCAATGGCGACAGATAAATAAATTCGGATCCGAATCTATGTTCAGTGTCGCCGGCACGAGGTAGTCGAGAGTATTTTGTTTCCGGCAAAAGAGTCTCCAAAAAATCTTAAATAGGAAGAAAAAGGTGACAGAAAAAAGTGACGGATATATTTTTTAAAAATATATCTGTGAGCTTTTCTTAAGATCTGTCACCTTTTATTTTTCTATACCTATTCTCTATCATAGGTACTCAATACGGTTCAATCGGTCCAGGCTATCACCCAGATAAAACGAAAACGGTCGCCCGAGCGCTTCACCTTTCTTAGCACAAAGCACTTCCATTGTTTTTTGGTCCATAGTTCCGAATTGGCCAAGATGTGGTCACAGAGGACTTTGCCTCAAAATAGTCAAAAATGGTTCGTCCTCTTGCGAAGTATTCGTGAATCTCTTCGCTTTCGGCGATTAGTTCGGTGCTTGGTTTTATGTGATTAGCTGCGGGAATGGGTTTTGACCACTCTAAAACATCTCTCTGGAAAATTGCTTTAGGTCGGTTGTTGATCCATCCGGATATGTAGCATGGTAAGGTCCAGCCACTAAAGAATTGGATTGTGAGGAAACCCCAGATGTAACCGATTAGTGAATGTTCTTCGCGATAATTCTCGCGACATAAGTGGAAGAACTCAACGGTCCCTTCTTCAAGTTCGTTGTCATGATTGATTGGAAGGCCGGTTATGCCGTGCTCCATGTATGCTCTAATTGTCTCCCACTCTGATATTGCCGAACTTGAGCTGCCACATGGTATGACATTCCATAGGATTTCTCCGTTAGATGAGTCGCGCAAACCTATCATGAGTTTGTGCTCCGGAGTGACGGCGTATTGAGTTATTAATTTTCCCGTGGATACGCAAGCTATGACACTTTCCCACGGGATATAACTGGGTTTTTTTCCCTTCTTGGCAACGTAAACAACTTCGCGCCGCTCTCGGTTAAAGCGGAGAGGTGGAATTGAAGAGATTTCATTAGCTAGCTTTGTGAAGTAATAAAGATAAAGTGCGGCTACCGAAAGAGTGATGAGCCATATGATAGGGTTGAAAAAAAAGCTTGCCCAGGCACTAAGAAAAGGTTCTGAGTGCCTTCTGATCCAAGATGCAAAAGCTGAAAATAATAATAGGGTAGTAACTATTAACATTATCGAACCAATACCGATTCGTGCCATGAACTCAAAATTTCCTTGTCCTGTCGAATAGTCCATGAAGGTAGCATTGGCGTTGCGATGTAGTTGTCGAGAGCTAATCGCCGGTAGGCCAGTTGGTATCGGTTTTGGAGATAGATACACTATTTCCATGCCATTTTCTTTTTCAAAGTCGCCCGCATGAGGTAGACGTTGGTATTTTTTGTTAGGCACTTAATGTTTCCACTTTAATATCAACCAATTTTAACTGGATTTTACTAGGTTTGACTCAGGGCTCGCTCTTAAGCGGTTTGTTGAGGGCTAGCCAAAGGTGACATATTTATTTTCTATAAGTATGTCACCTTTTCTTATTTCTTATTTCTTATTTCTTATTTCTTATTTCTTATTTCTTATTTCTTTTGGGTGTGGAGGTGATGTCTTAAGCTAATATCCGTATACTGGGACGAAATAAGAAAGTGGTGGTCGTGTTTTTTCCCAATCTTTTGCGAATACTTCCCCTTCTTTGATTTCTCCCGCGGTCATCTTCTCCGCGATTTCAGGAAGGAGCATCTTCCCATCGTCGGAACCTGGTCCTCCACCCTCAAGCTTGGACATTAGATATATCAGTCCATACGCTTCCACAAGATTCTTTGGGTATCCAAGATTGTCAGGCATGTGAGCGACGCTAAGTGCGTAGTTACCTACAGCATCAATGTACCCGTTTTCGGCAGATTTTTTTAGCCAGTAAGCAGCATCTTCTTTTTTGCCGCCATGTTCATACAAATAGTTAGCATAGAGATACATTGCTCGTGGATATCCACCCTTAGCTGATGCTCCGTACCATTTTTCAATAGCTTTTTCTCGACTGCCAGGTGTTAGAAACCACCCGTCACCATCCTTATAAACTCCGGCAAGCGTGTTTTGCGCCAATGGATCGCCAGCCTCCGCAGCCATTTCCAGCCAATTAAGGCCCTGCTTGGTGATGAATAGAACCGTCATCGCTTCCGTGTCGCCTTTTTCAGCGCGCTCATTGGCTATTTTTATCACGTGCTCGCGCCATTCATCAGCGCTTTTGCCGGTACAATTTTTCAATTCGTTGCAGAGGTCACTTTTACTGCTCAAACGGAGCATCGAGTAAAGATCACCCTGTTCAGCAGCGGCCTCATACCATTTTCTTGCTTCGTCGCTAGTATATTTTTTGCTTAAACGAATAGCTTCGGCCAAGTAGTATTGTGCGCCTCGGTCTCCAGCAATAGCAGCTTTTTCTAGTAATGGTTGAGAGTTATACCAATCACTTTGTTGATACAGTGTTAACCCTTTTGTTTTTGCTGCTTGTTGTTCTGGTGTTAACTGCGCGAACGCAGCGCAAGGTAGAAGCATTGAAAATAGTAGGCTGGTAATAAACTTGTTAATCAATGTTCGGTCCTTTGTATGCGGCTCTGGTATCTTGAATTGGCGCAAAGGCAGGGCCTTTGTAAATTGTACTGTATTCGCAGTGAGGGTTCAGACGAGCGCCGAGTTTCGCGACATGTTCCCTATAACGCTCTCGTGTTCTATTACTGATACTATCAAGTGCTTTAACTCGTTCGGCCATGAAGGTGTCAAGTTTTAGCTTGTTTTTGCAGTAGATGGATCCTGCTTGAGCCGGGCGTACTCCGTCACGATTCATACATATAATCGAGTCTTCAAATTGCTTGGCTGCATTGGGTTTTGTGGATATCCATCTTAAACATTGTTCGATAGCTCTTTGTTGTAGCTGATGAGCGTCGTCCTCGGTGAAGGTTCTATTCTCCTGCTCTTCTTCTACTGAAAACGACGCAGGAGGTGAGCTGAGTGCCATTAGTAATGGACCAAGCGCTTGAGGTTGCAGGTTGTAAACCCATTCCTGAATCTCTTGCTGGTTCTTATCAAAAACCAGTGTGTGAGCAATCTGCCCCCCACGATCCCCCTGAGTAAGAGCATCGAAAATCTCTTTAACAATTGCATATCCACGCACGTAAGCAAACGCCACATCAATTCCCGTGGCGCCGAGGAAGCTCAGTTTTTTCACGTAGGCCAGGGCTTCGGTTTCCACCCACTCCAGATCCTTGTATTGGTTCGCGGCCATTTCCTGTCGCACCAGTTCCGTCAGGGCTACGATGCTTTCGTATCCGACCTCAAAGGTCAAATAGCCTTTGACCCCAGCGCCCCAAACGAGCGCGCCTTTGATCGACAGCAAAAGACGTCCGTCGTGCACTCGCAGGTTCAGGTCTCCCGAAATGCCGGCACCGACCGCCACCGCCATTTCGACTTCCAGCTTTGCCAGCGGGCGCCACTGGTTAGCTGCCAGACGGTTCGGCACTGGCGCAGGCGGGAGGACGCCGGGAGGCGGGCACCAGAACAGTTTGCCAGTCACTTTGCATCCAGCCTGGGCGCCAGCAAACACTTCGTATTTGCCAACTTCTCCGGTTTTTTCGGCAACGTCTACGCCAACAAGGCTGGTGTAACCGGTTTTTTGATCCAGAGACAGATCGCGGGACAGCATGAGGCTGGCGCCGGCGAAGCCCCAAGCCTTGGCTTCCAGATCCAGGGACAATTTGCCGAAATTGACGCTGCGGATACTGCCATCGTGAGCCTTGTATTTGGCGGTCCAGGGTTCAGCCTTGACCCGTTTTGGCAACTCGACCTTCAGCAGGGTCACTTCTCCGCGCCATGCGGTTACATCCAGAGCGACTTCAACGTTGGCAATTTGAGGGGCGCCATTTTTCCAGGTGGGGCCTTCCATTTTGACTTCTGTCAGCAGGTTGGCGCCTTCTGGTAACAAGCATCTGACCAGTTGGGCCTGCGGGCTGTTGTCAAAAAGCATGAGATTACGAAGCTGCTTGTCTTCGAACACCATCGCTTTGAGGTTTTCACCCCAACGTTTGCGCTTGTCTTCAGCCTTGATGCTTTCAACTCTGTAGCCTTTTGCCTCCAGCGCAGCGAAGAATTTGTCGGGCACGAACAAGCCATGCTCGTCGAACCACGGACCTTTTTCATCGAATTGAAGTGCGCCCTCCTGATTGAGCCAGTCACTGAAAACGCGATCGTCGTCGGCCTCTTTGGCGATTGACTTGGGCAGGCTGGTGGCAAGCTCTTTCAGTTGCCCCTTGAATGCATTGCCGCTGACCTGAGCCAAGTGCTTGAGGCTGATGTGGTTCAGGATCGTTGTCGACGACGCGCTGCTGAGTTCGCGCAAAGGAATGTTGGTCTTGGCAAGGCGCTCAATCGGTTTTGGCTTATAGGTTTCGGGGTCCCAGAGAAACATACGAGGGGGCCGGATTTCTCGCACGCGGGCTTCGGCGGTCGTCTGAATCCGCTCTGCTTCGGTATTCAGCTCGTACCACTGATCTCTCAATTTGACGAAGAGCACCCCGGGTGGCGCGGATTTGCCTCCAGTGGCCGAGACCCACTGGGAATAGCGGTCTTCAATTTTCTTTTCGAGTTCATCTCGCTTGGTGGTCAGCTCTACGAAGGCCTGGAAGTCTTCTGTACCCGCATACTGATCGTCGGGGCTGAGGGCGAACTCGGGAACCGCGATCCCGCATTCAGCGAGTTCCACGATGGAGTTGATGTACTTGGACATCAAATCTTTCAACGCAAGGATGTTGAGCTGTACACCTCTCAACGCCTTCTTATCGACTTCACCGGTTTCAATCAGTTTTTTGTGTAGCGCCTTGTAGTCTTTCAAGTGCTCCCAGGCGGAAGCGATTTTCTTGGTGCCTGGGTCGAACATTTTGTAGCCATGGGCTTTGGCCTTGTCACGCTCTTCAATGTACTTGTCGATGGCCTCACGAGCCTTTAGCGCACGCGGGGTATAGAAAATCCCATTTTCTCGTTTGTACCCCAACGTTTTTGCTTTTGCGTCGGATACTTTTTCGAGGGTTTCCATGTTTTTCTGGTTTTTCTCGATGCGTAGTCCGGCGTGGAACATCTCGCGCTCGGCATGCATCGTAGCGTCGCTGTCACCCTTGGCTTTTGCCGCCTCCCAATCCTTACGGCACTGGGCTTTTTTGGTAGTGTCTTCGGGGATTGCCGACTTCGATGCCAAATAACTGCTACGTTGCTCGCCTTCGAGAAAGGCTTCGGGCCCCGGTGTGAGGAAGTACTCCATCAATCCGGCATCGGCGATGTTGCTCATGCGAGTGGCCTTGTCTGCGCCGACGGTCTTCTGCTTGAGCAGGCTGACGCTTTCCTTCAGCTTTTCCGACGTGCGTTTGGGCAGTAGCCAGAACCGACGTTGGCCGGTGACGTAGATGATGTCGTCATAGCTACTGCTGCAACCGGGCTTCTTGTCCTTGCAGAACGTCTCGGCATCAGCGGGCGTCTTTGGCGGATCCGCCGGTATAACGACTGGTGTGGGCTCTTGCGGGGTTGTTTGTTCGGACGTACCTGTCATCTCAGACTTCCAGTCGTTGTACTTTCTCGAATGCCGGCATCTCGCTGCTCAGCACGTTCATGGCGTCGGTGCGTTCTTGTAAGAGGTTCTGCCTCAGTTGCGGCAGCAAGCGCTCCAGATGTCGCCCCTCGTCAATGCCGTGATCTACCAGTAACTGCAAATTTTCCGACACCACAGGTAGTTCACTATCGGGCAACCCATTGGCTGATTCAGCCTCCCGGGACCTGATCCAATACCACCAGCGGATTTCATCGAACGCGGCAAGCGTGTCGTCGTGCAATTGCAGGGGATACCTGAACTCATCTTTCGCGCCGTTGGCGTCGTGTGGTCGTTCCCAGGTTCGCCATTTCTGATCTTCGACATGAGCCGGCGGCGTATGGACACTTTCCCATGGGCCGTAGAGAGCCTGTGCGGGGGCGGTCATTGCTAATGCGCTCCAGAAAGCCGGGTCGTAGAACCGCGCCAGAGAGTCTCCGTAGGATTGGGAGTTCATTCGCAACAGACGACGGGCATGCAGTAAGGAGTTTTCCGGTGTATCGCTGGAGGTCAGAAGCATGCCTGAACGATTCTCCCGGCACAGTTCAATGGCCTTGGTTGCTGCGGCGCTTCCCGGTTTCAATTGAAGCCAAAGCGGGCTGACATCATTCATTTCAGCAAAAGGCGTGTCCTGAAACAGTTTTTCCACTCCGTTCAGGTCGGATTGCTGATAGAGCTGCTCGAGGGCGTGGGGCTGGCGGACACTGTCGATAATGCAATACAGAGAACGGCTTCCACCGCTGCTCGAAGGCGCTGCGGCTACTGGTAGTTCAAGGAATTGACTCAGCCATGCAGACATGGGCAAACCTCTCGTGAGCAAGCGCCGTTGGATTGCTTTCCGCAGACAGGAACAAGGGGAAGGCCTTGCATGCTTTTTCGTACAAACGGATTGAGCATGGCCGGCACCAACAACTTCCCGGCCTTGTCCGTATCCGCCTGCTTCAACGGCCCCGGCATCAACGGGGCGGCGCCGGTGCCGCTCCCCGGTCCACCACCGGAGTTGATGTTGATCGCCGGCCCGCTCATGGTCACGCCGCCGCCGTCGATTTTGATGAAGCTGCCACCGCCGACCAGTGTCAGTTCGGCCCCAGCCTCCAGCACCACCTTCATGCCGCTGCTCAGGTGAATTTCCTGGCCAGCGTCGATGAACTGCCCGGTGCCAATCTTGATGTGCTGATTCACACCGACGGTCAGGTGATCGTTGGCGCGGGCTTCGACTTTGCGGTCTTCGTAAACGGTGTGGTGTTCTTCGGCCTTGAATTCCGTGTAGCTGTTCTTTTCCACGACGTCGTGGCGTTCGTTGCCGACGCGGATTTTCTGGTCGTGTTCGATGTTTTCGTCCCAGTCGCGCTGGGCGTGCAGGAAGATCTGTTCCTGGCCTTTCTTGTCTTCGATGCGCAGTTCGTTGAAGCCGCCGCCACCCATCGAGCTCAGGGTCTTGAAGGTGGTGCGGGTCTTGTTCGCCGGCAGGGCGTACGGGACGATATTTTCCTTGTGGTACAGGCAGCCGCTGATCAGCGGTTGGTCGGGGTCGCCTTCGAGGAAGGTGACCAGCACTTCCATGCCGATGCGCGGGATCGCGATGCCGCCGTACTGGGCGCCGGCCCAGGCGGAGGACACGCGCAGCCAGCAGCTGGTCTTGTCGTCGGCGAGGCCGTCGCGGTCCCAGTGGAACTGGACTTTCACGCGGCCGTATTCGTCGCAGTGGATTTCTTCGCCTTTCGGCCCGGTGACCACGGCGCTCTGGCTGCCGAGGATGCGCGGTTTCGGGTGGCGCAGGGGCGGGCGGTTCGGCACGTCCCACGGGGTGGCCTGGAAGCGGTTGCGGTAACCCTGATGGAAATCGTCTTTGAGCGCGGTGGTGTCACTGGTCACCGACTCTTCCAGCACCTGCGGCTGTTTGCCTTCGTGGTGGACTTCGGTGAGCAGCCACAGGTCGTTCCACTTGGCTTTCGGGTGCTCTTTCAGCGCGAGGAAATGGCCGCTGACCAGCAACGGCTGGTCGCTCTTGCCTTCGGCGAGCTGGAAGTCGCTGCGATGACGTTCGAGGGCGCGCTTGGCCAGGTGTTTGCCGCGCTCGCGGTCGATGAAACGGCCCGGGTAATCGTAGTCCTCGAGGTCGGGCAGGGCGTCGCCGCGGTTTTCGCTTTCCAGCGTCAGGCGCGGTTTTTCGAAGTCGTAGTCGCGGCGGGTGGTGCGGCTGGTACGGGTTTCCAGGCGCAGGTCGAAGCGTTTGATCACCGGGTTGCTGGCGACCATGCCGGAGTCCTGCTGATAGGCCACCGGCGCCAGTTTCTTGAACACCGTCTGGTCATCGCCGAACACCAGTTTGTGCGCCGTCGCGCTGTGCTGGAAGTGGTAGTGAATGCCTTCTTCTTCGCACAGGCGCTGGATGAAATGCAGGTCCGATTCGTCGTATTGCACGCAGTAAATGCGGTCGGGGTAGATCGAGCCGGTCTGGAAGGCGTAGGCGTTGCCCTGGATGCCATGATCTTCGAGGACCTTGCCGATGATTTTCGGCACGCTGAGGTTCTGGAAGATCCGCTGGTTGATCCGGTGCGCGAGATACGCCAGTTGCGGGCGCAGGGTCACGGAGTAGCGCGTCAGGCGCTTGCCGGAATCGCCTTGCGCGGCGCGGTAGATCAGGCCATGGATGCCGCTGCCGTCGGGCGACAGCTGCAGGAAGGCCGGTTTGTGCAGCAGGGTTTCGAGGTCCAGCGACGGCTGCTCACTGACCAGCTCCACCTCGAATACGAAAGGCTGGCTGACGGCTTCCCGACCGGTGAGGGTAAACACCTGAAAGTCGGCGGAAAGACCTTCGATGGTCAGGGCAAAGTGGGTTTCATTGGCCGGCGCGAACATCCCTTGTTCCTCGTGCTGTACAGCGGCGTTCGTCGATGACCGTCAAGCGGTTCAACGCACGCGAAATTCTGGAGGGGCGTAAACAACATCGACCAGCAGAGCTGGCCGATGCTTGAAACGATCAGCCGTAATTAAACGACTGGAGCACGCCAGTCATCGGAACCCGAAGTACCGGATACTTCGTGGGTCCAGGTGATTTTACGGTAGGTGAACTGCACTTCTTCCAGGTGGGTGAAGTGCGAGTTGCCTGGATCCTGGCAGTTGTGCATTTTGTTGTTGATGGCGACGATGATCGCGTCTTCCAGTTTGGTGGTGTAGTAGTGCTCTTGGGTACCTTGAGCCGAAGTGCGGTACCACTGGATAACGATTTCGCTCATGCGCTCGCCGGAGGTCAGAGCGGCTTGCAGCAGTGGCGAAGCCTTGTCGTAGACCTTGGTGATCACAACTGGCTTGTGAACGCGCTGACCGGTTGGCTGACCGGATTGTGGGTCACGCGGGATGATCACGTCGTGGCTGAACGCCTGAACCATGACCTGGTCTTCGTGACCTTCCTGGTAGGTGTTGCCAACGGAGTCGGCGGTGAAGGCGCCGGCAGTGATCAGGCCTTGTTTTTCGCCGGTAACCGACATGTACGCTGGTGTTGCCATGGGAGGTGCTCCTTGCGGATAAAGTTAGGGTGCCCGGGAGGCGAAATCGCCCGGTGGGTG